>CAYSPJ010000229.1:0-5728 GCA_964432875.1 uncultured Phaeodactylibacter sp.
GCCCACTGCCACTGCCCACTGCCACTGCCCACTGCCACTGCCCACTGCCACTGCCAACTGCCACTGCCACTGCCACTGCCAACTGCCAACTGCCACTGCCAACTGCCACTGCCACTGCCTTCCCGCTCTCGCTGCGCTCAGCGGGATGTCGCTTCGCTCCAACTGCCTACTGCCACTGCCTACTGTACTGCCATCCCGCTCTCGCTACGCTCGTCCGGGACGCCCTCCGGGCGACTGCCCACCGGCCACTGAGCTGAGCCGTGGCAGCGTGCCCCGCACGCTGACATCCCGCTAAATGCGGATGAGCATTTAGCGGGGCCACTACCCACTCACCATCCTACGCCCTTCCCTTCAGCATCAAATTCCAGTACATAAAAGGCAAGCCGAATTTTTTAAGCATCCACATCGGCCAGTTTTCCTTGCCCGTATCGATGACGGCGCTGATGATGGGGTCGCTATCGCGTACGTTTTCGTATTTGAACTCAGCCAGCAGCATTTTGCCGTAGTCTGTCACGATAGGGCAGGAGGAGTAGCCTTTGTAGCCATCTGACATCTCCTGTTCCCCGGCGATCAAGCGCAGGATATTCTCCACGACAACCGGGGCTTGTTTGCGGATAGCCGCACCAGTCTTGGCGGTGGGGAGGGCAGCGGAGTCCCCCAATCCAAACACATTGGGATAGCGGTTGTGCTGGAGGCTGTTGATACTGACATCGAGCCAGCCGTCGGCATTAGCCAGAGGCGACTGCCGGACGAAATCGGGGGCCGATTGCGGCGGTGCCAAGTGCATCATGGCAAAGGGGATGCCGACTTCGGTTTCCGAAACCTGGATTTTACCTAGTTCTTTGGGATTGTAGAACAGCTTTTCCGGCTGGGTCTCCTTTAGTTTGAAATAGGCGATCTGCTTATCGGCATCAATGCGGATGGGGGCATGAAAGTAGTTCAAGAAGATATCCTTGCGGTCGACCACCTCCATGAGACGTGCTTTGAAAGGCTCAACGCCAAAAATCACGCTGCCTGGAGTGGCAAAAACGACTTTAGCCTTGTCGCGGGTGCCTTGCTTGCGCAGGTAGTCTTCGGTGAGGTACATAATCTTCATCGGTGCGCCCCCACAGCGGATGGGCGTATCTGCTTGGGTGAAGAGCGCGGTGCCGCCTTTGAACGAACGCAGCATCTTCCAGTAGGCCTCTGGATCGGTATAAACGCTGCCGACGATGCCTTTTTCCATGCCTTCCTTCATGCCGGGCATGGCGTCGATATTCATTTTGATGCCGGGGGCGGCTATCAGGTATTCGTATTCCAGGCGGCCTCCGCCCTTGAGCACTAGCGTATTTTGGTCTGGCAGGGCTTCCGCCACCGCATCTTTGATCCACTTGACGCCTTTGGGCATCACGCTGGCCATGCTGCGTTCGGTATCTTTGAAGTTGTAGGTGCCTGCACCTACCAGCGTCCAAGCTGCCTGGTAATAGTGCTTTTCGGCAGGATCGATAATGGCGATATCTAGTTTGTTGTTTTCCCTCAACAATTGTGCGGCGACTGTGATGCCGGCGGTTCCTGCTCCTATAATTGCGATTTGGTGTTTCATACAGCCTGGTTTTTAACCGATTAAGAAATAAATCACGTAAAAATGAGGCTTTTAAAACCAGCGTTTGGTGATGAAAGTCACAGGGCTGTATTTTTTTTCTGGTATGTTTCTAAACCTCAACCTTTTAGCCATTTCATCGGGAGGAAGCTAAATCAATCCAGATAATACCTCAGCAGCAAACCAAAATAGTCGCCAATATGCGGCAATCGGAAGAAATTATCCTGCCCGTCAAACTTAGCCCTGAATGTCGTGTCGTATAGCGGGAAAGGCGTGATAGAATAGCTGAGGCCCAAAAAGAAGCCGCCCTTGTCCTGGCGGAATTCCACTCCAGCCAGGGTGAGGCTAGCCGGCACGATGGAGGAGCGGCGGCGGGAAAGCACTTCCAGGTCGGGGGTGAAGACGCTGAGGTTGGTAGGGGTAGATTGCAGGCTCAGGCCGGTACCCACGCTGAGCAGCATCCGGTCGCTCAGGCGCTGGTAGTAGGCCAGCACTAGCGGGATATCATAAACGGTGGTGCGCAACTGGAGTTCGAGTCGCTCTTCCGCCCTTACCGCCGTACAATTGTAATTGCGCAGCAGCAGCATGATGCCGCCATGCAGTTGGAATTTGCTGTTGAGCCGGAAGGTGGCCATGCCCCCAAATTGGAACCCCAGATTAGGGCTGATGGTGTAGACGATACCCTCTTCTGAAACGCCTTCATTGGCGCGTACCCGAAACAGGGTGCTGGGGAAAATAGGCCCGGCCTGCAAACCAAAGTTTACAATCGGGTCTTTAAGTGGTGTTGGCGACTGGGCGCCAGAGGTCGGCAGGAGCGCGAAAAAACAAATAGCCAGTAGTGTAGCAGGGTAAAAAATGGTTCTCATTGCTTTATTGGTTAACATTTGGCGCGAAAGTAAGCATAGCTTATTTCCCTTCCGACTAAAAAACGGAAAATTAAGCCTTTTCGCACTAGGCAGGGCGGTTTTAAAAAATAATCAGCCAAAATAGTTAAAACTTGAATAAGTAGCCAACATGGCCTTGTATCTTAGCGTCCTTGTCTAAAACCGCAACTGATGCGCGCACTTTTTACCCTATTAATCTTGTGTACTACCGCTATTGCCCAAGGCCAGGCACCCTCGCTCTGGCTGAGCGAAGCGCCCGCCCGGGAGCTGGGCTTGAACATCACTGGTACCCTGGCAGGCTTCTTTAATAGCGGCGGGCAACTGCTCCCTGCCGACCCCTATCTCTTCAGCCTGAAATTCAGCGAGGGGCAGCAAGCGCTGCGCCTGGGCATCGGCGGCCGCCTGCTGCGCCGTACCGAGTTCCTCGCTATTGGCGATCGGACAACGGCCGAGCAGGAACTGTATTTTCGAGCCGGCTACGAGTGGCGGCGGGAGCTCGGCGAGCGTTTTACGCTGTTTTGGGCTTTAGATGCCGCTGCCCGTTACCTGGATGAATCGGTGCGCTTCTCCAGCTTCCCCAACGACATCCTGGTCAGCTCCAGCGAGCTGGGCCTGGGCGGTGGGCCCGCTCTGGGGATTATGTTCCACCTCAACTCCCGGGTGAGTTTCTCGACGGAATCCTTCCTCTATGCCTACTACCTCTCCGGCCGCAAGGAAGACCCTTCGGCCGATCCCGCTAAACCGACGATCACCAGGCTCAGAGGTTTGCAAATAGCCCCGGTGATGCCGAGCTCCTTATACGCCATCTTGAAATTCTAAACCATGGCCAGACTTTACCTTTTGTTGCTGCTCTTATCTTTGGCATCTGCCCTGCCTGCTCAAGAGCACCTATTCCAGCAGCCTGAGGGCCGCTTCCATGCCGTAGGCATGAATGCGACGCCGCTCTTGGTGCAGTTTATACCTTTCAACCGCAGCAACCCCAAAGTGCTGGGGCCCTATTTTATTACCTATCGGGCACAAAAGCTAAATGGCCGCGCCTTCCGCTTGGCCTTAGGCTGGGATGTGAATGCCAACGGGTTTTTAGGTGACGAGAGCAATAACCATTTTAATTTCCGCATCGGCACCGAGCGCCGTCGGCCTATCCATGAGCGTTGGTCCTACTCCATGGGCTGGGATGTGGGCCTCTCCGGCGGCGATTTCAACCTGCCAGGAGAGAAAGACGGTGATTCGGGCTTCTTGGGCTTGGGGCCGACCTGGGGTTTTGAGTTCTTCATCACTCCCGTAGTCAGCCTGTCCACCGAGGTGTCTCTTTGGCTTGGATTAGGCTTGGACGATGGTGAAGCCCGGCTGCAGGTAGTGCCGCCAGTGGCTTTGTATCTGAACGTGTGGCGGAAGAGGAAAAGGTAGGGGCAAAAACGAGTTATTTTGAACCCGCGATGATCCCTGACGCGGCAAGGCTAATATCTAAACACTAAATAAAATTGATTATGAAAAGAACAACGAGCATTTTGCGCTGGCCCTTGCTGGCCTTGGCAGGGCTGGCCGTTGCCTGCAGCCTGCAGCCGGATTCTCCCGAGGAGATAGTGGCGCCAGTATTGCCGGATACGCCCTATGAATATGCCATTACCAACTTGCCCAGTACGATTTCCGGTGGGATGGTGAATGGCGGGGCAGTGATCAACCACAACGGCTTCATCGAGCCAAATGGCGGGGCTGGCAATACTTTTGAGTTGAGCAATATCACCGATGCGGGTGCCACCTTGGGGCGGGTACTGTTCTACGATCGGCAGCTTTCCGTCAACAACACCGTTTCTTGTGGCACCTGCCACAAGCAGGAATTCGCTTTTGCCGATGGCAAAAAGGGTAGCGAAGGCTTTGGCGGCAAAACTACGCCCCGCAATACGATGGCCATCGTCAACGTGGCGATGAACAACAACCTTTTTTGGGATTCGCGCCTATCCTCTCTGCGCGTCATGGTTGCTGAGCCCGTGCAAAACCACGTGGAGATGGGCATGGAATCGATGCAAGCCCTGGCCCAAAAATTGGCCAAGTCTGATTTTTATGCCCCGCTCTTCGAGGCGGCTTTTGGCTCCCCTCAGGTTGATGAGCAGCGCATCTCTTCGGCCTTGACGCAGTTCCTCAGCTCCATGGTCACCGCCAAGAGCAAGTTCGATTATGGTATGGACAATCAATTTGCGCAGTTTTCGGACCTGGAGAAAGCCGGTCAGGCGCTCTTCTTCAGCGAGCGCACCCAGTGCTCCTCCTGCCATAGCGGCCCCAACTTCAGCGCCCCTGATCTGCCGGGCGACCCCTACGGTTCTCCGACGGTGCGCGGCACGGCCAATATCGGGCTGGATATCAACTATCGCGACAACGGCAAGGGCGATGGGCAGTTTAAAATCCCCAGCTTGCGCAATATCGCCCTTACCGCGCCTTATATGCACGACGGCCGCTTCAATACCCTGGAAGAAGTGGTGGAGCATTACAATAGCGGCGTCCAGCCCCACCGCAAGCTCGACTCCAAATTCATCGGCTCCGATGGCAACCCCAAGCGCTTGGGCTTGGATATCATGGAGAAACAGGCCTTGGTGGCTTTCTTGAAAACCCTCACCGATGAAAGCCTGGTGCAGGACGTGCGCTTCTCAGATCCGTTTCAGCGCTGACCATAGCAGGGGCCACAAAGGCACCAAAGCAGCGCGAGGATAGATGCTTGGCTTCGTGCTCTGGTGCCTTTGTGGCCCCGTGTTGCAGCCCGCTGTGTGCCACTTTTACATTTTACATTTCGCGGTTTTGCATTTTGCGGTTTATACTGCGAGAACCAATCGCCCCTGCGCTATGCGGGGCAGGCCCCGTGAAAGAAAGGCCTCAACTTCATGCTCCTGAAGCCAAGCCTCGGTTTTGGCGTCCATGCGCTGCTCAATGGAGTGGGCTTGTTACGCCCTCCGGGCGCGCCAAGAGGTTGTTGCCACGGATTGCACGGATGCTCACGGATTGGCCGGGCGCCTTGGAAGGGGGGAATGAGTAGCGAAGCGCTTATTTAGTGTCTGTCCATTTAGTCAAGTGTCTGAGCTTTAGAGTTCGAGAGCAAGGCTTGCGAAGGCCTAAAAACCGGAGTTTACTCCCACGAAGCGTGGGGTAAGGGGCCCTACGCTGAAGTCGAGGATTTTTAGGCCGAGCGTAACGCAGCTATCGGACTATAAAGACAGACACTATTTATGGCTTAACCGGATGGCTATGCAGGGCAGCCCCCTTTGCTCATTTTGCC
>CAYSPJ010000230.1:0-5618 GCA_964432875.1 uncultured Phaeodactylibacter sp.
AAAGCCGGAATAGCAAACGGGGCAGTATCATCGCTGCCATCGGGGATACCAATGGCGGCACCGCCGCTCCAGGAGAAGCTCACATCCGAGTTGACTGGGCTGGTGCTCAGGGTGATAGCAGGAAGGTTCGAGCCAGGGCAGAAGGGGCCCAAATCGCTTAGCGCCGCAACAGTCGGCCCCGTACGCACCGTGATGGCATAGTCATGGTTGTCGACGCAGCTGGTCGTCAAATCAGTAGCCGTGACGCGCACCGTGCGTGGCCCGGCCCCGTTCCAGGTGACTTCAGCACTCAGTCCGTCCATAGCAGGCGTGAGGGTGCCGCCACCATCTGGCAAGCTCCATACGAAGGTGTGGTTGGCCGGCGGCGAGGCGATGGAATAGGTATGCGTGCTGCCAAAGCAGGGGTTGGCTTGGCCAGAGATATTTACCGCAGCAGCACAAGCGATGCCCGTGACGACGATGTTATCGAGGTACCAGGTTTCTAATGCGCCTGAAGTTGCGGGAGGTGCATCGCCGCAGCGGAAGCAGACCTCCAAGTCCAGGGTAGAGCCGGTGAAAGGCGTGCCATTTGGCGAAGTGTAGGAAACGCTGAAGGAGTTACTATTGCCTACAAAACCATAGCGCTGGACGAGCGCGGGGGTCGCTGATCCGTCCACATATACTTTGATGATAGCGCTGTCGCCAGCCTCCATTATCCCGTCATCAATCCCTAAGTCCAAAGACACGACGGCCTGGTAGCCGCTGATGCTGATGCCGCTGAGGCGGAAGCAGCCTTCCTCTCCGCGCAGGTTTCTGGTGTGCAGGCGATTGTTGCCGCTGGCGCTGATCACTTTTATGAAACTGCATTCGTCGGGCAGCGCTGCCGGAGGCGCCGTAATGAGCCAAGTGACGCCCCCTACGGTTTGGGTAGAGGTCCCATCGGCAGCCGGACCAGTGCCAGTGGCGCTACATGCCACCCCATTATCGCCGGAAATACCAGTGCCAGCAGTAAAGCTGCTGAAGTTTTGGGTGTACAAGGTCTGGGCCTGCACAGCTACAACGCTGCCCAGAAGAGCGCAAACTAGGGCAATGGGAAGCATGGAGCGGAAGATAGTTGTACTCATAGTTGCAAATGGTGTTTGTTTTTGGATAACGTCCATGAGGAGACTCGTTTACTGGTTTACGAAGGTTTGGTTCGAAGCATCAGCGGGCCGCGCGCAAGCGAGTTGCGGCAGCCAACGGAGCGGATGTATAATACAGTGTTTTGATATAGATACGGTGCAGGCTAGGTGGGCTAGCCTGGGGCCGGAGTGGGGGCGCTGGTGCAGCGGCAGGCAGCGTGCAGAAGTACTCATCGCATGTCGGTTTGGCAGCTCGGCAAGGCATCTGCGTATCGCACTCCAGGGCGGACGGTGCGCCTGAATGGCGGTATTGGCAGCAGCTGCTGCTCCAGGCGAGTCCGGATGAGGGGTTTTGATAAGTAGATTTTTGCCAAAGTCGTGCTTTTGGTTGAATAATCGGTTATTATCTCGTGCCCATCAGCCACCGAGGCGGCTGATAGGGGGTGGTTTTCGCTTGCCGGGGACAGCCCCCGGAGGGCGGCAAACCTTCTGGCTTTGTTCGCAATGGGTAGATACAGGACAGTGGCGCACCGGTGGCGCACACATTTCGGCGGCTAATATAGTAAGTTTTTTTTTACTGGTTAGCAAAACGAAAAAAAACTTACATTGCTAGGGCGTGCCCCGGCCCTTTACGCCATCGCTCCTAAGGCTTACGGTTGTTGGATGCCAAGGTTGCGCTTCAGTAATAATTTTTTGTTTTCGTATATGTTTTATCTTGCCTCGCATCGGGGGGAAAGGGGTGCTTTCCAGTTTTTTTCTGGCAAAAATCCAGTGCGGGGTAAGGGTAGTTGGCGCCGGAGGATTGTTGAATAAGAAAGCGCCTATTTATGGCTTAGCCTGATGGCTATGGCCCCCAAGCCCCTCACCCCGCCTTCCCCTTCCCTCTTTCTCCTACCCAAGCCGGGATATCCAGGTAATTCAGGGCTTTTTGTTCGTAGGGGATCGCCATAATCTGCTCCAACTCCTGGGAGAAGCGCCGGAAGGCCAGCGGATGTTCGGCAGGCGGCAATTGGAGCAGCTGCTGTAGGAAGGCAAGAGTGGCCTTAGGCAGTTCGCTGATATCCTTGCCTTTGAGGAATTGGCGTTGCACCGAAGGGACGAGGTAGCCGAGCAAATCGTAGTGGCGCAGTTCGTAGTGGCACAGCAGATGCAACAGGCGGGCGTTGTAGTGCAGGTCCTCCCGCAAGTGGCCCGAGCGCAGGTGGATGATCTGGTTGAGGTACTCCAAGGCTTTCTCGTAGTGCCTTTCGGAAAAATAGAGGTAGGCAAACTTGAAATAAAATAAAAGGCTGCGGTGCACATCCATGTAAGCCGCATAGTCGTGCAGCTCCTGCTCAACCTTACCAGCCAGGCGGATCCCGTTTTTGAAATCATGGGCGAGCAAGCTGTAGTTCAGGCGGCTGAGGTTGAGGTACACGAAGGCGATCATGCGGGAGTTATCATTGAGGATGGAGCGATAATCCTGCTCGAAGCGCTCAAAAACCTCCAGATACTGGGCAAATTCCTCCCGATAGCGCAACAGGTAAAGAAGCACCAGGAGGTAGTACAGGGCGCGCATATACAAATCGGGGTCCTTTTCCTTCATCGCCTCATTATCCTGGAATAGCGCCGCCCATTGGCGCGCGTAGCCGGCGGCTCCAGCGAAGTCAAGCAAGATGTATTGCCGCCACATATAAGATTGATAAAGGTTGGCTTTTTCAAAGAAAGTGAGCTTGTCCTCCTCGCTGCCGATGGGGCGGTTGCGCTCGAAAAAAGCCTCCAGGGCCAGCGCGTCAGCCGGGCTTTTGATGTGGCCATGGGTAATATACCAGCCATGCACCTGGATGTTGAAGTTGGAGTAGAGGTTGCTATAATGCGTGATATAGCTACGCTGTGCCGCTTCCTCCAGCAAAAGCTCCATCTTGTTTTCCACCTTGCGGCTGCGGGTGATATGGCGGGCCTCGATGAGCTTTTCAAACTCCAGTATCTCCAGATGCAAGATATCCTGATGGTGCTCCAGGGCGATTTTTTTAATGCGCTCCAGCAGGCGCAGGCTTTGCATATACATGCCCTTGCCGTAGAGGATCCGCGCGAAGTCGAGCTGCTCACGGATCTGGATGTCGATATTTTTATGAATATAAATCAGGCGCAAGCCAGTCAGTATCTGCTTGTAGAGATGGCGCTTGAGGTTGGGCAGATGACGCTTTTCCACCTCCGGCAGGCGTTTGAGCACTTGCTCTTCATCGTACTCCGGCAGTTTGTCCAGCACCTCAAACAACTGCAGGAACTTAGCGCTGCCTGCACCTGGGAAACGGTTGGCATAGAGCGTAAAGCTGCGCTTCTCTGCCTTGGCCAGCGATTTGACGAGGGTAAACAATTGGTCTTTTTGCGTACTGGACATAACAAAGTCGGCGTTTTCAACTATTTGTTTTTCAAGCGCTTAACAGGCAATTCATCATTTTGGGCATCACATGCCCCCATAAATTTGGATAGTGGGCTTTGCGTGCGGCCTATACTTTTGCTGCCGTAATTCAAAGAATAATAGTTGCTAGATGAATAGGCTATGGCATGGCGTTCGCGCCCTGCCCTGCCTCTTGCTTGCTTTGCCAAAACAAAAGTAAACAAAATGAAGAAAATAGAAGCCATTATCCGTCAGTCTCGCTTCGAGTCGGTGCGGGATGCGCTGGCAAAGATTGGCCTGCGTTTCTTCACCCTCAAGGAAGTCAAGGGCTATGGCTTGCAAAAGGGCGAAAAAATCGTCTATCGCGGCAGCAGCTATGATGCTGATTTCATCGCCCGCCTCCAACTCGATATCTTGGCAGATGACGACATGGCCGAGCAGGTTGTCGAGACCATCGCTCAGGCCGCCCGCACCGGCGAAGTGGGCGATGGCAAGATCACCGTCTTTGACGTCCAGCAAGTGGTGCGGATACGGACGATGGAGATGGGGAAAGAGGCGATCTGAACGATGAATTGATGTAGGGGCAGCCCTTCCCGCCTGGAGAGAGGACGGGACTGGCCGTGGCCGCCCGGATGCAAGGACAAACAACGAAAACAATCATGAACGAAGCACTTTTTACTGTCAATAATCTTTGGATGCTGGTCGCGACGGTGTTGGTATTCATCATGCACCTGGGGTTTGCCAGCCTGGAAGCTGGGTTTGTCCAGCGGAAAAACACCGTAAACATCCTATTCAAGAACGCGATGATCATCGCGATCGGGTTGCTGACATATTGCCTGATGGGGTTCAACCTGATGTACCCTGGCATCAATGAGGGCGGGTTCTTCGGCTTCAGCGGCTTTGGGCTGGCCGCGCCGGAAGGCGACGCTGGAGGCATCGGCTATGCCGAAGGGGCTTATACTTATTGGTCGGACTTTATCTTCCAGGCTATGTTTGCCGCTACCGCGGCCACCATCGTCTCGGGGGCAGTAGCTGAGCGCATCAAGCTGGAGGCTTTCCTGATCTTTGCCGCGATTTTTGTAGCCATCAGCTACCCCATCACGGGTATGTGGAAGTGGGGCGGCGGCTGGCTGGAGGCAGCGGGCTTCTACGATTTCGCTGGTTCCACCCTGGTTCATGCCGTGGGCGGCTGGGGGGCATTAGCTGCCATCATTCTCTTGGGCCCGCGCAAAGGGAAATATACGGCAGAGGGGATTAAGCCCATCCCCGGGCACAGCATGCCGCTGGCGGCGATGGGGGTCTTTTTACTGTGGTTCGGCTGGTTTGGCTTCAACGGCGGCTCCGTGCTTTCGGCCGACCCCATGGCAGTATCGCTGGTCTTTGTCACTACGGCTCTGGCGGCCGCGGCGGGTGCCATCGGCGCTTTCACCGCCTCTTACCTCCTGTTCAAGTCGCACGATTTATCGATGGTGCTCAACGGCATCCTCGGCGGCTTGGTGGGCATTACTGCTGGAGCAGACTTGATGAGCCCTGGCCAGGCTATCCTCATCGGGGGCATCGCTGGTATCATCATCCCGTTCGCGGTAGTGCGCTTCGACCGCCTGAGGCTGGACGACCCCGTGGGCGCCACTTCCGTACACCTCATCTGTGGCTTGTGGGGCACTTTGGCCGTAGGCCTATTCGGCGCCAAAGCCGGCCTGGGGCAGCTTTGGATACAACTCTACGGCACTTTGGCCGTCGGCGCTTTTACCTTCGTTTTTGCGTTTGGATTGTTGTACCTTTTGAAGAAAACCATCGGCATCCGCGTCACTGAAGAGCAGGAAGAACGCGGATTGGATATTGCCGAACACGATATGCACGCTTATGGCGAGCAAATGGCTAACCATATCGATTTTGAATTGTCGGTGAAGTGAAATCGAACTTCCTGGTTCATCGTTCAGAGATGGCTGGGGTGGTTCATCGCGAATGTTCAGCAGCTGAAGAGCTGCTGATGAGACAGCCTTAGCAGATGGAGGCCAAAGATTTCAGCTCTAGTTCCTGCATAGGAATATGCCTTTTGCTGCCCCGCAGCATTTACTTGCTGTTGGGGTAGCTTTTTCAGTATGGCACCGCGCCAGTAGAGCAAAAATCCTCATCAA
>CAYSPJ010000231.1:0-5600 GCA_964432875.1 uncultured Phaeodactylibacter sp.
GCTTTTAGGGGCATTAGGGGCCGGGGGACAGGGCTGAGGGGGCTGTGGCGGTGCGTATCGCTTTTCGCTCTCGCTGCGCTCGTCCGGGACGCAAGCGCTTCCACTACAGTTCAATTTCCTCAACCGCCTTCACCGGCCATTTACAGACTTTGTCCAGGCAGACATAGATATACGTCTCGCCCGCTTGCAGCTTGCCTTTGAGCAGGGGGAGGCTGCCTTCAGCTTGGCCGCCCAGGAGAAGCGCATTGGGCAGGTAACGGCGGCGCAGCTCTGCCGCCAGGGCTGCCGCATCGGGGCCCACCACGGCGATTTCGTAGAAAGGATAAGCCAGCTCGGCGTACAGCGCGCACCAGTTGGAGAAGAAGTTGGGCTCGACGGAAGCCTCCAGCCGGGGCGCCATGGCTTGCAGCAACGCCTCCGCTCGTTCGGTGAAATCGGTGCGGTAGAGCAAATGGCCGAGATGGAAGAGCGCCCGCGCCAGCGCCGAGTTGGAGGCGGGGATGACGTTGTCTTCGAGCTCCATGCGGCGGGCAGCCAGGGGCGGGTCCAGGGCGGAGGTGTAGTAGAAGAAGCCGCTCTCGGCATCCAGGAAATGCGCCAGGGCGTAGTCGGCCAGCTTTTCGGCCCGGCCCAGCCAAGCCTCCTCGAAGGTGCATTCGTAGAGGCTGACGAAGGCCTGGATGCAGAAGGCATAATCATCGAGGAAGGCATTGATCCCTGCACGGCCTTCCGCCCAGGCGCGCTCCAGGCGGCCGTCTTTTTTCATCATCTGCTCCATGAGGAAGTGGGCATTGCGCTCGGCAGCCGCCAGATAAGCCGGCTCGCCGAAAGCCCGGTAGGCATCCAGATACCCCTGGATCATCAAGGCATTCCAGGCGGTGAGCACCTTGTGGTCTAAAGCCGGCCGTGGGCGCTGGGCGCGGGCAGCGAAGAGCTGCTGGCGGGCGGCTTCGATTTGAATCGTCAACTCATCCGGAGTTAACTTATACTCAGTCAGAATTTTCTCGTCATTTTTTGAACGATACAAAATATTCCGCCCCTCCCAATTACCGCCCGCCTCCACGCTGAAATAGGCGCAGAAAAGAGCGCTCTGGCGGGCATCGCCCAGGATGGAGTCGATTTCGGCTTTCTGCCAAGTATAAAACCGGCCCTCTTCGCCCTCGCTATCGGCATCGAGGGAGGAGTAGAAGCCGCCTTCGGGAGAGGTCAATTCACGCTCGACGAAAGCCAGGGTTTCGATGGCCACCTGGCGGTAGCGCTCCTCGCCGGTGGCCTGATAGGCCTTGCTGTACAGGCTCACGAGCTGGGCGTTGTCGTAGAGCATTTTCTCGAAGTGGGGCACCCGCCAATCCGCATCGGTGGCATAGCGGGCGAAGCCGCCGCCGAGCTGGTCGTACAAGCCGCTGCCAGCGAGCTGGCCGAGGGTGGTCGTCACGGCCTGGAGGGCGGTCGGGTTGCCGCTCAGGCGGTGGTATTGCAGGAGGAACTCGTACGCGTTGGGCATGGGGAATTTGGGTGCGCCTTTGCGCCCGCCGCGCTGCAGGTCGAGGTTGTCGAAGAAGGCCTCGGCGATGTCGCTCAGTTGTGCGGCGGCAAAGGCGGCGGGGGCCAGCGGGGGCTGGGGGCGGTTGGCGGCTTGCAGCCCGGCAGACAGTTGGGCGGCATAGCGCTCCATCGGTACCCGGTCGTTTTGATAGGCCTGGACGAAGTACTCCAGGATTTCCAGCCATTGCTTGCGCGGGGAGTAAGTGCCGGCCCAGACTGGCCGCCCATCGGGCAGGGCGAAGGCGTTGAGCGGCCAGCCGCAGGCGCGTTCGCCGGCCAGTTGGCAGGCGGCCATATAGACCCCATCGACATCCGGCCGCTCCTCGCGATCGACCTTGATGGCGATGAAGTGCTCGTTCATCAAGCGCGCCACCTCGGGGTCGGAGAAGGATTCTTTCTCCATCACGTGGCACCAGTGGCAAGCGGCATAGCCCACGCTCACGATCAGCATCTTGTCCTCCCGGCGGGCTTTCTCCAGGGCGGCTTCGCCCCAGGGCTGCCAGTCCACCGGGTTGTAGGCGTGCTGCTGCAGGTAAGGGCTGCGCTCGTGGATCAGGGCATTGGCGCGCTCTCGCGGCCCGCCCTGGCAGGCGAGCAGGCTGAGGAGCAGCAGGGCGAGGGGGAAATATTTCATCGGTAGTCGCGATTGTTTGGGGCGAAGGTAGGGAGTTTGGCTGTCGCAGTTTAATCTCAATGATATTATTGTCGCTATCGACAATTGCCTCGTCCAGGGTAAAGGCGTTGGGCAAACCTTGGATTATGCTTTCTCCGTTGGCATACTTTCAATCAACCGCCTTGCTTTTGAATGCCGAGTAGTTGGCCAAACCATCGGTACAATTCGGTAATAATACGTTATTTTTGCCCCATGAACACACACCTGCAACGTTTAATGGAAATCGCCCAGCGCCCCGAGCGGCGCATCCTCGGGCTCATGTCGGGCACTTCGATGGATGGCTTGGACCTGGCGCTGTGCCGCATCTCCGGGCACGGCCAGGGCACGCGCGTGCGCTTGGAGCGCTTTGCCACCATCCCTTTTGCCGAAGAAGTCAAAGACCGCATCCGGGCCGTGTTTGCCCGGCGGGAGGTCGATTTTCAACACCTGACAGTGCTCAACCCCTGGCTGGGGCGCTTTCACGCCCGCCTGATCCTGGAGCAGCTGGCAAGCTGGGGCATCGCCCCGGCGGAGGTGGATGTCATCGCCAGCCACGGGCAGACGGTGTTCCATGCGCCCCGCATCCTGCACGGCATGGAGGGCTATCCCGACGCCACGCTGCAAATCGGCGATGGCGACCACATCGCGGTGGGCACGGGCATCATCACCCTGAGCGATTTCCGGCAGAAGCATATCGCGGCGGGGGGGGAAGGCGCGCCCCTGGCGCTCTACGGCGATTACTTCCTCTTTTCCGACCCGAAGGAGCATCGCATCATGCTCAACCTGGGAGGCATCGCCAACTTTACCTTCCTGCCGGCCAATGCGGGGGCCGAGGCAGCTTTCGTAACCGATACCGGGCCGGGCAATACCATGCTGGATGCGCTGGCGCGCCGCGACTTTGGCTTGCCGTTTGACGAAGATGCGCGCATCGCCCGGGCGGGCCAGCCCCATGCCGCCCTGCTGCGCGCCCTGAAGGAGGATACTTTTTTCCAAAAGCCTTTCCCCCGCACCACCGGCCCGGAGCTGTTCAACCTGGAGTACCTCGAAACGGCCCTCCAGCGCAGCCAGGCCGCCGCGCTGAGCAGCGCCGATCTGATGGCGACGCTGGTGCGCTTTTCGGCCGAGACCATCGCTGAAGCGGTGGGGCAGGCTTGCCGCCCTGGGCTGGCTTATACCTGTTACCTCAGCGGCGGCGGCATGCACAACCCGGCGCTGAAGGAAGCCCTGCAAGCGCTGCTGCCTCACGCCCGCCTGCGCCGCACCGATGATCTTGGCATCTCGGGCGACGCCAAAGAGGCTTTGCTCTTCGCCGTGCTGGCCAATGAGACGCTGGCCGGCGGGTTTACCTCTTTCGGCAACCGCCCGGGCATCCCCTCGGTGGCCATGGGGAAGATTTCACTGCCAGGCTAGGGGGCTGATGATGCAGACTAACCAAATCTTTGTTTACGGCACCCTCTTGCGCGGCGTACCTTCTGCCATGGCGGGTTATTTGGAAAGGCAGGGGCGCTACCTGGGCGAGGCGGAACTGCCGGGCTACCTGCTCGATTTGGGCAGCTACCCCGGGCTGGTGTATGAGCCGGACAGCGCCGCGCAAGTCTATGGCCAGGTCTTCGCGCTGGACGACCCAGCGGGCATCCTGGCAGAGCTGGACCGCTACGAGGGCATCGACCCCCAGGCGCCGGAGGCGGGGGAGTACCGCCGCGCCTTGCTGCCCGTGCTGCGGGAGGGGAGAGCGGTGGAATGCTGGGCTTATGTTTACAACCGCCCGCCCGAGGGGTTGCCGCGCATCCCGGGTGGGGATTATCGGGCGTACTATCCCCAGCAGGCGCGGCATTTGGGGTTCATTGAGCGGGGTAGGGGAGTGGTGGAGGGCTGAACTGGAGCGGCCCTGATTTTGTGCTGCTCCCCCTGTGCCCAGGGCAGGGTTTCGCCTGGGTCAAATTTGATCGTGCAATAGCCCGTTGACAGCTGAAAAAATCACAAAAATGAATAAACTAAGCCAAGAACACTACATCGGCTGCTTGCTGGGCGGCGCCGTCGGCGATGCGCTCGGCGCGCCGACGGAGTTTATGTCGTTAGATGATATTCTGCACCAATACGGCCAGGATGGCGTGGCGGAATATGTGGAATATCACGACCAGATCGGCCGGTTTACGGATGATACTCAAATGACCCTCTTTACGGCGGAAGGGCTGTTGCGCTCGATGAACCGCGCGGTAAAAAAAGGGATCGGGGGGGCTTATCTGAAAATCGTGCACGAATCGTATCTGCGTTGGCTGCATACGCAAGATGGGAATTTCGGCCGATTGCCGGCTGGCCAACATGTTTACGATGGCTGGTTGTTGGAGCAAGAGCTCCTCTACAAAAGAAGGGCCCCCGGCATGACCTGTATGGGGTCTTTGCGCAGCGGCAAAAGCGGCAGCATTGACCAGCCCATCAACCACAGCAAAGGCTGCGGGGGCGTGATGCGGATGGCGCCGGTTGGGTTGCTTTTCCCCGATCCGGAAGAAGCCTTTAAAATCGGCGCGGAGCTCGCCGCGCTTACCCATGGGCACCCCTGCGGTTATTTATCTGCCGGGGCATTGGCGGCGATCATCGCCTTCATCAATCAAGGCAGCGCTTTGGAAAACGCCATCGCCGAGGCGCTTGAAATTTTAGGGAAATGGGATCATCACGACGAAACGGCCCAAGCCATCCACAAGGCGATCGATTTGTTTGAGAAAAAGCAGCCTTCGTTCAAAAACCTGGAATCCCTCGGCGGCGGCTGGGTCGGCGAAGAAGCGCTGGCGATGGCCCTCTATTGCGCCCTGAGCTACCCAGACGATTTCGAAAAAGCGATCGTCTTGTCCATCAACCATAGCGGAGACACGGATAGCACCGGTGCGATCGCCGGCAATATCCTGGGGCTGAGCTTGGGGCAAAGCGCCATCCCGCAGCGCTGGCAAGATCATTTAGAGTTAGCGGGCTTGGTCCGGGAAGTGGCGGAAGATTTGCATACTGAATATAAGGGTGATAGCTTTGATTGGGACGAGAATTGGGATAGGAAATATCCAGGGCATTGATGGGTGGAAGGCCAAGGGGAAGCGGCCGCTTCGGCGCGGAGCGACGGCGAGAGAACTTATTTCAGGTGGGGGTTGTAATATTAGAGTAACCCGAAATAAACCGTATCTTTGCAAACATGAAGAACTTGCATCATCTCATCGTTTCCAATCCGAATATCCTCGGCGGCGAACCCGTTTTCAAGGGTACGCGAGTGCCCGTCAAAATCTTTTTCCAACACTTGGAAAAAGGCATTCCGTTGGAAGGGTTTCTGGACGACTTCCCGACGGTCTCCCATGAACAAGCAGTTGCCTTACTGTCTTGCCTAGAACGCCTGATGACCTCTGAAAAGCTCGAAAAGCTT
>CAYSPJ010000232.1:0-5582 GCA_964432875.1 uncultured Phaeodactylibacter sp.
CCTTTACCCTTTACCCTTCACCCTCCCATACTCCTCCACCCCCTTTTCCGTCAAGAAAGGCAAGATGCCGCCCATGGCAGCTTCCAGGTAGAAGCGGACGACCGCTTCCCCTTTTTCATCAAAATGGATTTCCGCATTAGGTATCCAATTATCGCCCAGCACCAGCATGTTGGTGATGAAATGATGGTACATGCCTGGCACCCATTCCTCCTTCATCAGTCCTTTTTCGATCAAGCGCTGCAAAGAACCCCACATCTGCTGGCGGCGCAGTTGGATCAGTTGCCGGAATTTCTCCCGCAGGCTGTCGATGCGTCGGATGATGCGCACAAAATCGAGCAGTATGAAGCGGTATTTGTACAAAGTGCTATAAGTCCTTTCCAGTTGAGCAAACACTTCTTCCATGCCGATATCCGCTTGCAGGGCAGGCAACAATTCCCGGTCAATCTCCTTGGTCAGCTCATCGTAAAGCGCTTCTATCAATACATCCGTATTCTTAAAGTGATAACATAGGTTGCCATGGCTGATGCCGACCTCCTCGGCGATGCTGCGCAAGCTGGCCTGGTCGGTACCGATTTCGTTGAATTGCCGCAGGGCTACTTCTAAAATGCGCGATTTCGTACTCATGAGCAGTGCAGGATTTAGCAAAGCCTTCTCCAAACGTAGCGCTTTGCCCACTCAAAGGTAAAAATATTTTAGAACAGTTGTTCCAGATTGAGATAAAAATAGTACATTTGTTCTAAATTTTAAACACCTTTAACGAGACTAAGCAAATGAACGAACATCCAAGCCCGCAAGATGCCGAGCCGGAAGAAGCAAACGCCCTGGGCCAGGCCCGCGAAGCGTATCAATCCGTAGACGAATTCCTGAGCGTACGCGATGATGACAGCACGATAGTAGTGATCGGCAAGGTGCTGCTGCGCATCCTGGGCATCATTATCTTGATTTTATTGTCGCCCTTCATTTTCGTGGGCTTGTTTATCGCCTTTTTGGCCGCGCTTTAAGCAAGCAGGGATTTGTAGAAAAGGCTTACCTTCGCCGGGTTTAATACCCGAAATGAGATGCGTTTAGCTTTGAGCTTATCCTTATTGGTACTGCTATTTTTAGGGCCGGCAAAGGCCCAGGAGTTGCTGCCCAACCCATCGTTTGAAGGGCCGCCCCGGGAGAGCCTGCCACCACCGCCCTGGCAGATCTGCGCGGGGAGTGCCAGCACCCAGCCCGGGCAGTTTGGCATCGTCAAATCAGCTATAGACGAAAATACCTATGTTGGGTTGACGGTACAAGGCGACGACTACTTTAGCGGCAACCAAGCTGGCGCTCGGGCGGCTATCGGCACATTTACGCTCGAAGCCCTCCTGGCGGGCGAGGACTATGACCTGACTATCAGCCTGAGCGCAGACAGCAGTTTCTTGCGCAACGGGATACCTTATGCCAGCCCGACCCGTTTGCGGGTTTTCATTGGCAAGAACGAATGCGCCCGCCAGCAATTGATCTGGCGGACGATACCCATCGGCCATTACCGCTGGCAGGAATATACGGTGCGTTTCACCGCCGAAGCCGAAGCGGCCTTCATCCTGCTGGAGGCCGACTTTGGGGATGAAACCGAACGAAAAACCGGGGTCATCTTTATTGATGCGGCCAGGTTGGAAAAGAGTCTACTCACGGTGGAGGAGCCCCAAGATACCATGGAGGTAATCATCCCTGAAGAATGCGCCATTTACGCCCCCAATGCCTTTTCCCCCAACGATGACGGCCGTAACGACGTTTTTCTACCCTACCTGGACTGCCTGCCTACGGTCTTCCGGTTGCATATCTATGATCGCTGGGGGAGCAAGGCCTTTGAGAGCCGAGATACCCGCCGCGGCTGGGACGGCAAGATGCGCGGGAAACCTGCCCCGGCAGGGCTCTATGCTTACCTGGTGGAATATGAGTATGGCCAGGGCCAAAAAGCCCGGGAATACGGCGCTTTGCATTTATTGCGATGATGTGCCCGTATCCAGGGTGAAAAAGATTGAAAACCAATCTTTTCGCGAAACTTTTTGTCGTAATCTTCCGTAAAGGGAAAAGCAAAGGGGCCGCTTGCCTTTCTCATGGGTGCTTATTTTAACAAATCAGCTGCCAGGGTGTAGCCTGAAATAGTGTCACAAATTGTATCTTGGCCGCATCAATACTATTGAGGACACTGCCGGGCAGGTTAATCCGAACCCGGGCTTTTGTTGAAAAAATAACTGACGTGAGAAAACTATCTACGGGAAAGCGTGCCTTTACCCCCTCCTGGCAATTGATCATTAACGTAAAGGCAATGAGAAATCTACTTTTTTGGGTGGCACTGGCTTTCTTTACTTTTCCTGCCAGCCTGCAATCCCAGGCACTCCTGGAGGAAGGCATGTTTCAGGCGTTGCAATGGCGCCATATCGGCCCATACCGGGGCGGCCGTTGTGTTGCAGTAGCCGGGCATGTCAGCCAACCGCTCACTTTCTACATGGGGGCTACTGGCGGCGGGGTCTGGAAGACCGAAGATGCCGGTTTGAGCTGGTGCAATATCTCTGATGGTTACTTCAATACCGGATCCGTCGGGGCGATTGCCATCGCGCCTTCTGACCCCAATATCCTGTATGTTGGCATGGGCGAACACGCGATACGTGGCGTGATGACCTCCCAGGGCGATGGCGTCTATAAGTCATTGGACGGTGGGAAAACCTGGGCCCAACTTGGCCTGGGGGACACCCGGCACATCTCTGCTATCCAGGTTCATCCTCAAAACCCTGATATCGTTTATGTAGCAGCCCAAGGCCCAGCTTATGGGCCCAGCCAGGAGCGCGGGGTTTTCCGCAGCCTCGATGGCGGCAAAAAGTGGGAGAGAGTATTGTTTGTCAACGAGTATGCCGGCTCCAGTAGCCTAAGCATGGATGTCCACAACCCCCGTATCCTCTATGCCGGGATTTGGGACCATCAGCGCTCCCCTTGGGCAATCCGCAGCGGCGGACCTGGCTCCGGGCTTTACAAATCAACGGACGGTGGGCTGAATTGGGAGAAATTGAGCAATGGGCTGCCCCGCAACATGGGTAAAGTAGGCCTCAGCGTTTCGCCTGCTAACCCAGAAATAGTCTATGCTGTCATCGAAGCAGAAAAGGGCGGCGTGTTTCGCTCCAACGACGGCGGCAAAAGCTGGGTGCAAACCAACCAGCAGCGCTTGACGGTGGCGCGTGCCTGGTACTATACTAAAATCGTGGCCGACCCCAGCGATGAAGATCAGCTCTACGTACTGAATGTGCCTTTGCTAAAATCTATTGATGGCGGGAAATCTTTTGCCAGCATCCCCAACCCCCATACCGATCAGCATGCGCTCTGGATCAACCCCGATAAGCCCGACATCATGATCCTGGGCAATGATGGCGGCGCTACGGTCACCCTCAATGGCGGCAAGAGCTGGAGCTCTCAGTACAACCAACCCACGGCTCAGCTCTACCGCGTCATTGCTGACCGGCGCTTCCCCTACTATCTCTATGTGGGTCAACAGGACAATACCACCCTGGCCATCCCCAGCCGCACCCTCCAACGGGGCATCGGGATCCAAGATTGGTACCCCGTGGCCGGCGAGGAGAGCGCCTTTATCGCTTTTGACCCGGATGACCCTAAGCTTATTTATGGCACCGGCATTCAAGGGAGGGTCTCGGTTTACGACCACGACACCAAGATGGTTAGAGATGTTATGGCTTATCCGGCTTTGGGCTTGGCTAAAAAACCGGGCGAGATGAGATACCGCTTCAACTGGAATGCGCCGCTGGTTGCTTCGCCACATAACCCCAAGGTGCTTTACCACGCGGCTCAGGCGGTCTTGCGCTCGGAAGATGGCGGATTGAGTTGGCAGGCCATCAGCCCCGACCTGACCCGCAACGAGCCTGCCAAGCAAGGCCCGGGTGGAGGCCCTTTCACCAATGAAGGCGCCGGGGGGGAAAACTACAACACCATCAGCTATCTGGCTTGTTCTCCGCATGAAGCCGGCACCATTTGGGCCGGCTCAGATGACGGCTTGATCCACTTGTCTCGCGATGAGGGCAAAAGCTGGGCCAACGTCACCCCGCCAGGGCTGGAGGAATGCCTGATCAATGCCATTGAAGTTTCACCCCACCATCCTTCCACGGCTTATATTGCGGCTACCCGCTATAAATTCAACGACTTGCGCCCATTGGCATTTATGACCAGAGACTATGGCAAAAGCTGGCAACAAATTACGGCCGGCATCAATCAAAACGCTTTCCTGCGGGTCATCCGGGAAGATCGGCTCCGGCCAGGCCTACTCTATGCTGGTACTGAAGCCGGGTTGTACATCTCCTTTAGCTATGGCCAACGCTGGCAACGATTCCAGCTCAACCTGCCCGTATGCCCAATCACTGATTTGCTCATCCATGGCCAGGCGCTGATTGCCTCTACCTCGGGGCGTTCCTTGTGGATACTCGACAATCTGGAACCCCTCCAGCAAAGCTGGGGGAATTTAGGCGGTCAGGCCCTACTCTTCGCGCCCCAACCTGCCGTGCGCATGGCTACCGCTACCCCCGACGACGGGCAGCCGCTAGCCGGCTTGGGGCAAAACCCGCCCGATGGCCTGGCTATTTACTATTATTTGCCGCAGAGGCTGGATAGCACCGCGCTCCAACTTAATATTTTCGACCCTTATGGCAATCTGGTGCGCACCTACAGCAGCCAGGCCGATAATGACTTCATGCTCTATCCCGGTGGCCCCAAAGCAGTGCCGCTGCTGCCAGCGGAGAAGGGGCTCAACTGTTTCTACTGGGATCTGCGCCGCCCCAGCCTCCCTGGCGTCCCCGGTGTCTTCGTTACGGGGAGTTATAAAGGGGGCTTAGTTGCCCCGGGCGATTATCGCCTAGAGCTTAAAGGCTTGCCGGGTGAATTGGTGCAAACCTGCACGGTGTTGCCCCATCCGGCGCTGGATGCCCGCCCGGAGGACTACCGCCACCAACAGGAGTTGTTGGCTAGCATCGAGCAGGGGGTGCGGGACATCCATTGGTCTGTTCAGCAAATGCGCGAGGTGCGCTTGCAGTTGGAACAGCTTTGCGCTTCCCTGAAGAAGATTGAATGCACGGCAGGCCTACTCGATGCCGGGGCGGATATTATCACGCAAATCACCCGTTGGGAAGAAAACCTGGTGCAGCCTCGCCAGGAAACCCATCAGGATGTGATTAATTTCCCCAACCGCTTGAGCGCTGAACTGCTCTTCCTCAAAGAACAAGTGGATGGCCATGAACCCCGGGTGACTGCCGGCGCCAAAGAAAGGCTGGATCATCTCCTTAGCCAATGGGCATCGCATAAAGCTCAAATGCGCAAAATATTGGAGCAACAGCTTGCGCCCTTCAACCAATTGCACCGCGAGCAGCAAATCCCGGTAGTTATCGTGCCCACCTTAAGGGAATGAGCCGGAGCCGGCCCTCCTGTTGGAGTGCAATTGCCGGATTAGTCCACCCCCGCCCTGCGGGCACTCCCGCCTGCCTATTCCACAGGGCTGGCGGGGGCCGGGGGGTGGAGCTTCTCCTGCTGGCGGGGCTTTCCACCCCCTTAATCCCCCG
>CAYSPJ010000233.1:0-2605 GCA_964432875.1 uncultured Phaeodactylibacter sp.
CTCGCCTTTATGGCCCCCCTGCAAGCGCAGATTGAAGTGCCGTTGCGCAGCAACCCCGTATTGCAGCGCTACTATGCTGAAAGTGAAGCCCTGCGGCCCAAGGGCTGGCAAGAAGCGGAAGCGGATAGCCGCAACCAGCGCGAATGCCGGTTGGAAAAACCGGGCATCACTTATCTGGAAGCTGGCAAAACAGCCTATCTGCGCATCATTATTGACACGGCGGGCATGGGCCCGGGCGTTGGGCCAATCGAATGTGTAAACTGCACGGGCAACCCCATTGGCAGTGCCATGGTTGTCGGCGATTCGCTTGTAGTTACTGCTGCTGCCGACATCCTCGGCCAGCAATATACTTTCACGGTAGAGCGCTGCTCGCCCAGCGGCTGCAAGCAGCGTTCCTTTGATGTAGTAGGGCGCCGCCCGGGCCAACACCACTTCCCGCCCACCATACAGATGCAAGCGGAGCAGCGCGTGCAGGCTACCGCCCAGGCTGGCTTACTGCCCGGGCCACTGGCCTGCAATAAGTTTATCCATCGCCCTGGCACCTACGAGGGCCGCGACCAGCGCATTTATTTTACGGATTATACCGATGTGGACAGCAGCATTTTCTACGAATCTAGCCGCTATGCCGGGGCCGATTCCGTCTTGGTGGTGCTGTGTGACAGTTTTGCCATCTGTGATACCTTCCACTTTGCCTTCCGCATCCAGCAGGATACCATCAGGATCGGCTTGGGCGGCAGGCAGGCTTTCCTCGACGATTTCTCCTACCCCGGCCCGGAAACCGACCCGGCTTTGTGGCTGGATTCCGATACTTATGTCAACGCGACCTATGGCTTAAACCCGCCCTCCGTCGGTGTAGCTACTTTTGATGGCATCGGCCGTTTTGGGCGCCCCTACGGCGGCAGTTTCGGCCCGGCTGACCGCCTGACCTCGACTTATTTGAACCTGCTTGGCAACAACGACCCGCTCCACCTCTCTTTCTGGCTGCAACAGCGCGGCCTGGGCGAGTACCCCGAACCGCAAGACATCATCAAGCTGGAATTTAAAAGGGCAAACGGAAACTGGGAGGAGGTCTACCGCTTCCCGGGCCTGGTCATTGGGCCTGGCGGGCAAGCTCAAGTCGTCTTCGAATTCTATACGTTCTCCATCCCTACCGAATACAAGCATCAGGCATTCCAGTTCCGTTTCACCAGCTTCAACGACCGGCAGGGCATCGATGATATCTGGAACCTCGACTACGTCCACCTCAGCCGCTTTGCTGCCGATACGACGATCAATGACGTGGCTTTCACTATGCTGCCGCGCACCATCCTGGAGCGCTATTCCAGCATGCCTTGGCGGCATTTTGAAGAGCAGGAAGCCAGTGAATTGGCCAACTTTATCACCGTGGGCTTGCGCAACCTCTCGCCCCAGCCCCAGAATGCCGACCCTTCTCGGGTGCGCATCACCGAGCGTTCCACCAACTTGTCGGTACTGGATGCCACCCTCTTCAACGGCCTGGAGCGGAACATCCCCGAGGGCATCCCCCTAAATCGCGTTTACACCCTGGAGGGAGACCCCAACTTCCCCTATAGCAGCTACCTCTCCGCTATGTCGGGCAGCAGCTTTGACGGCCTGGAGCGCCTGGAGTTTACTACCGAATATACCCTGGTGAACGGCAGCCAAACTGGTGGCCTGGGCTTTGAGCCGATTTTGCGCAACGACCGCGTGGAGCGCACAACGGTTTTTGATAACTACTTCGCTTATGACGATGGCTCCGCTGAAACTGGCGTAGTGGTGCAGAAAGATGACCAGATCGCCATTAAATTCACGACCAGCGTGCCGGATACTTTGCGTGCCGTCCAGTTCCACTTCCCCCACATGGTCAGCAATGTATCCAATCAGGAATTCCACCTCAAGGTCTGGATTGGACAACTGGATGGCCAGCCTGAATTCAGGATGAACCTGCTGCGCCCTTTCTATACGGAAACCTCTTTCGACAGCCTACAAGGCTTCACCACCTACCCGCTGGTCGACCCGCAGGGCAACTTCCAGCCACTGGCTTTGCCGGCTGGCGATTTCTACGTCGGTTGGGAGCAAGCTTCGCCTTGCAACTTTACGGACTGCATCCCGGTGGGCTATGATAAAAATACCCCGGAGGGCTTGGGCTACCTGTACTTCAATAAAAACAGTACCGTTTGGGTGCCCTTCCCCCCCAACTTCCCCGGCGGCGCAATGATGGTGCGCCCGGTGGTGGGCAGCGAAACGCCGGGCTTCACCGCTACGGGCGAAGCCTCCCAACCCGCTGCTGCCCTGCGCCTCTTCCCTAACCCTGCGCGGGAAATGGTTTTCCTGCAGTTGGAGATGGGCTATTACGACGACTTCCAGCTCTACCTCTTCAACAGCATGGGCCAACTGGTGCGCCAGGGCCCACTACTGCCGCAGCTTGACGTGGCAGCCCTCGCCCCAGGCGTCTATGTGCTCAAAGCGCTGAGCCGCCGCAATGGGGAAGTGCTGCAGGCACGGCTGGTGGTGGCGCGGTAGGGGCGGTTTGTAATGGTGAAAGCAGTGCCAAAAGGCCGGCCCGGGGCTGGCGATGTGGTATCTTGCTAGCACAGAAGCTAATCCA
>CAYSPJ010000233.1:2705-5571 GCA_964432875.1 uncultured Phaeodactylibacter sp.
GGCCTGCCCTGTGGAATGCGCCTAGCGCATATTCCACGGGGCCGGTCCTGGCGGAGTCTTGGCAGGAGAAATTGGGTTCCAAAGCACTCAGCCAATCCGTGAAAATCTGTGCAATCCGTGGCAAAAAACAGCTCGCTGCCGCCAGGCAGCGCACAATCCGTGGCAAAAAGCCCCCGCCAGCACCCCCCTCCGTGAAAATCCGTGCAATCCGTGGCTAAAAACAACACCCTCGCCAGCCCACCCCTCCGCAAAAACCTGCGCAATCCGTGGCTAAAACCCACCCGCTGCCGTTAGGCAGCGCGCAATCTGACAGTTGAGGCGACAAAGCACCATTGGTTTTGGCAAAGAACAGGATTTTTCCATCACCATCCACCCAATTCCTTACCTTTGCCGACAAACCAGACGCGATATGTTCCAAAACTGGCTCCACCCCTTGCAACTGCCTGAACAAGAGCTGGAATCTTATCAACTAGGGCACCAAATCCAGCAGTACAACAAGGCGCTGCCCGCTATGAAACAGACCCAGCTAGCCATCATCGGCATCGGACAAGAGGATGCCGATGCGGTGCGGCGGGAGCTGTACCAGCTCAGCTTCCCCTTCAAAGGGCTGGAAATTGCCGACTTGGGTAATGTGCGCAAGCAGGATATCTCTTTCATCATCCCCATCATTCGGGAGCTGCTGGATGGGCAGATTTTCCCGCTCATTATCGGCAATAGCCCACGGCAGGCATTGGCGCAGTACAAGGCCTTCCTGGTGCTGCAAAAACAGATCAGCCTGGCAGTCGTGGATGAGCGCATCCGCTATAGCCAAAGCAGTGAAGACCGCGAGCGCTACTTCCTGCAAGAAATCCTGGACAGCAAGCAGTCCAGCCTTTTCCACCTCAGCTTCATCGGCTGCCAGACGCACTATGCCGAACCTGGGAGCTTTGACTACCTCAACGAGCGCCACTTTGATTACCTGCGCCTGGGTAGCGTCCGCGCCAACCTGCCGGAAGCGGAGCCTCTCATCCGCGATGCCGATCTGCTGAGCTTCAACCTTTCGGCCCTGAAGCAGAGCGAAGCGCCGGGCCAGGAAAATGCCGGCCCTACCGGCTTTACCGTGGAAGACGCCTGCCAGATCGCCCGCTACGCCGGTATGAGCGACAAGCTCAAGGCCTTCGGCATCTATGGCTACCGGCAGGACTTTGACCTCCAAGCCCAGGGGGCCCGCGCCGCCGCCCTCATCGCCTGGTACTTTATCGATGGCTTCTACAACCGCAAAGGGGACTTCCCCGCCTCCACTGATGGCCTGGTCGAATATATCGTCGATTTTAAAAAACAGGATTACCAGCTCACTTTCTGGCGCAGCGAGCGCAGCGGCCGCTGGTGGATGCAGGTGCCGGTAAAAACCCGCGCCAAATACCAGCGCCACCGCCTGGTGCCCTGTTCCTACAACGACTACCTCCTGGCCTGCCAGGATGAGCTGCCCGACCGGCTGCTCAATGCGCTGCAGCGGTTTGGGTGAAGAGGGGATATGAAGCCCAAAGGGGCGTGCCGAAAAATCAATTTTTCAGGACCCTATATTCGTAAGCGCTCAAGGTCACGGCCGTGCCCAATTGGACGGGCGACTGGTCATAAGCATCGAACCAGGCCGTGTGCGCCAGCGCAGCGGGCAGGGTGAAATTACTGCTCGTATTGCGCACGTTTACCAACACCAGCACTTCTGCCTCGTTGAATTTCCTGACCAAGGCAGCTACATTAGCGCTGCTGTAATCCGTCAAGTCCCCGCGGCGCAAGGCATTGCTGCCCTTCCGGAAATTCAGGATGCGCTCGTATGCTGCTTTGATAGGGCGGTTCAGGCTCCAATTGATGGTGGCTTGATTGCCTTCAAAGAAAGGCAACTGCTGAGGTACGGCGACTTCCTGGCCATTGTACAGCAAGGGGATCCCCCCGATATGGCTAGCCAGGATAAAAGCGGCTATGGCTGCATCGTTGCCGCCGAAGATACTCTGAGGGGTAGCTTCCCAGGCGTGTTGGTCGTGGTTGGTAATCCAACGCAAAACCTGTTTGTCCGCTGCCAGCCCGTTGTACTCGGTGAGGTGCCGGTTGTAGAGCTGCCTGGCAGACAGGCCGCCAAAGACTTCCTTGAGCCGCCCATAAAAAGGCCAGCCGAAAATGATATCGAAACCGGCATTGAGCAGCGCCTTGTCTTCTGCTTCGGCAAACATGATGATCTCCCGGTTGGGGATGTTGCGGAGGGTGTCGATAGCCTGCTTCCAAAAATCGGTGGGCACGCCAGCAGCAAAATCGCAGCGATAGCCATCAATATTCGCTTCGAGTACCCAATATTTCATGGCCTTGATCATTTCGCGGCGCATCTCTTGATTACTAAAGTTCAGCTCTGCCACATCCTGCCAGTTGGTACCGGGGGGATGGATGATATTGCCATTACCGTCCTGGGCATACCACGATTTGTTTTTTATCCAATCATGATCCCAGGCGGTGTGATTGGCCACCCAGTCCATCATGACGGCCATTTCCAGGCTGTGGGCTTTGTCCACCAGCGCCCGCAAGTCCGCCAGATCCCCATAGTCAGTATGAATGGAGCGATAATCTTTCACCGCATAAGGAGAACCGACGCTTTTTACGCTCCCGGTTTGATGGATCGGCATGAGCCAAACGACATTGATGCCGAGTTTTTTAAGCGAATCCAAGCGCGCGGTGATGCCAGCAAGGTTTTTGGAGAGGCTAAACACCTTGGGGTTGACTTCGTACATCTGAATATCGGCGATTTCCGGCACTTTGTCGAACGGGGTGCCGTACTGTTGTGGCACAGGCCCGGTATCTGGGTCCGGGGCTATGGTCATGGGCCTTTCTTTGCTGCAAG
>CAYSPJ010000234.1:0-5502 GCA_964432875.1 uncultured Phaeodactylibacter sp.
CTATGCTCGGGTACAAGCTTTAGGGCCCCTGCCCCAAAGCTTGGAAGACGCCTCGTTCAGGACAAAATTCGCTCGCTTTCGCCTCAAAGGCCAAACTTAGACAAGCGCTAAATCCGCCATCAGGCCATGACGGCGGCCCCCAGCATGCGGTACAGCGCCTCTATAGCCTGGAGGCAACGCTCTGAAAACAAGTGCAGGTCCCTTTGGCTGGGGTGAGAGGAGAAGAGGTGCTTTTCTTCCGCCAAAAAGGCAGCCTGGAGTTTATCCAACTCCGGCCTTATCCGCTTTTTCCGTTGCTGGTAATCCCGGCAAACCCAACGGTGGAGCCTTTCCGCCTTCCACCAGAAAGAGCCGTCGTCGGGCTGAGAGGCAGGCTTGAGGGCCTGGAGGGCATCCGATTGGAAAAAGCAGGGGATATAGACCGACAGGCAAGGCATGCTGGTGCCGGTGAGCCACACGGTACTGGGCTTGCCTCTCCTGATTTCAGCCACCATGCTGCCCGTGGTCTGGCTGGGGTTCAGCAAGCCGGTGGCGTGCATGCAGAGGTCAGCCGTGTTGGCATTTTGGGGATTGAATTGCCCGTCTGGCACATGGTGTTGCCGCAGGGCTTCCATCGCTGCCTCTGCGGACAGCTCGCCGCGGCGCGAGGCCAGGAAGCCGCTGGTACAAGCCTGCCGCCTGGCTGCTCGGCCTGCTCTGGTGTAGATAAAATCTGAATAGGCCGCCCTGAAATCCCCCACCTTGCCCCGGATGGGGCGGTATGGGAAAACCCGCTTTTCCGCGACCGCGTGCAGGCCTTCATAATCCGATCCGATGGTCAGCCCGTTGGAGATGCTGCCATAGCCATCTACGCGCTTATAAGCCCGCGATCTGCCCGCGGTTTCCAAAATGAATGCGTTCTCTGCATCGGCTATGAGGAAGCTGTTGTGATAGAAGAACTTCTTGTTTTTATAGCCGCCGCACGCATCCTGGCCATAGGTTTCCAACAGGCTGGTGATGCATTCCAGGGCGCTCCGGGCAGTATCGGAGCGCTCCAGGGCCAGCCGCAGCAAATCCATGCCCGTCAGGCCCTGGTTGGTTTTTGCAATGTGCACATTGGTGAAAACGGCCTCATTGCCGATGGCCACGCCATGTTCGTTCACGCCCATCTCTGCCCCCCACATCTGGTAGGGTTTGGACAGGATCACCTCATTGGTCCGCCTGGCTTGAGGGATGGAGATGAAAGTGCAGTCCAGCGTGCTTTCATCGGGCATTCTGGCCGGCATGCGCAGCAATACCTGAGCTTCATCCGGCTCCCGATCGGAGTTTTTGGCCAAGAGGAGATTGCCGCTCGCAGTGTAGGAGGGCAGAGCTACTAGTGTATCACACATCGTTATAGTTTTTAGTTCTTCAACCATTTTGATAGCTAGGCTATGAGCACCTCCGCAGCTGCCCGTTCGCCAGCCCGCACAGCGCCCTCGATATAGCCGTACCAAATTTCTGCCGTCTCCGTGCCCGCAAAGTGGAGATGGCCTTCCGCTTGCGCCAGCCGATTGCCATGAGCGGTCCAGGCGCCAGTAGGGTAGAGGGCCGCATAGCAGCCTCCGCTCCAATGGTCGTCCTTCATGCTATAGTCCACGTACATTTCTGGCGCGAGGGCCTGAGGGCCAAAGTAGCGGGCGAAGCAAGCCAGCGCCGCCGCCCGCCGCTCCGTCTCATCTTGGCGGAAAAACGCCTGGTGGCGGCCGGCCAGGCAAAAGCCCAGCAAGATCCCTTTAGAGCCATCCTGGGGCGAGACGTCAAAGACCGTCTGGAAAGGCGCCCCTTCATCTGCCACGGCCTGGCCGCTGAACTGCTTTTCCCGCCAGAAGGGGCGGCTATAGAGGCCGAAGCATTTCGCGGCCAGCCCCATCGGCAGCTGGCCGAGCAGTGCCCGGCGCTCTGGCGACAGGGCGGGCGAGCATTCGATCTCGTGCAGGAGGTGGGGCGGTATGGCGCAGATGGCCTTGGCGGCGCGGTAGGAGAAGCCATCCCCGCTCACCCTCACCCCCTCCGCGTTTTGCTCGATGCGCCGCACCGGGGCGTTGAGCACCAATTGCCCGGCGAAGGGCTCGAGCATCTTTTCTGCCAAGCCTTGCATGCCGCCGACCACCCGGTCTTGTTGTGCGCCCTGGTCGATGCTCAACAGGCATTCCAGGCTGTGGCCCGATTGGATGTAAAAGAGGGCGTGCAGCAGAGACAGCTTGTTCAGCTCGCAGGCGAAGACCGTTTCCAGGCCTGCTTCCAGGATTTTTCGGGCGGGCTTGGCCCAGCAGTGCCGCTGCACGAAATCCGCCAGGCTGAGGCGGTCGTAAGCTTCTGCCCGGGGGTTACGGTGGGGGGCGGCTGGGTCGATCTTCCGGGCTAAACGCTGTAATTTGCGCATCACGTAGTCCAGATTCAGCAAGGAGAGCAGGTCGGTTCGCGGGATTAGCCCGCGGTAGGCCTTTACCCGCCCGTCCAGGTCGAGGATATTTTTGCCTTGGTTGTAGGTTGGGTAATGCGCCAGGCCGTATTCCGCCAGCAGGGCATACATCCGGTCTTGAGTGGGCCCGATCCACTGCCCGCCGTAGTCGAGGTAAAGCCCGTCAGCAAAGCGCTGGGTATAGACCCGCCCGCCGATGCGATCCCGGGCTTCGAGCAAGAGGAAGGAGGCCCCGCGCTGGTGCAGAGCCCGCGCTGCAGCGAGGCCGGAGAACCCGGCGCCGATGATGATGACGGTGGGCATGGGCATGATCGTGTTTGCTTGATGGCTAAATCTGTGGCGCTAAGTTAGGTAAAAATGGTTCAAAAACTTGATTTTGAAAGCCGGGCTAAAAACCCGCAGCTGGGGATTGGCGGCATCTCGTGAAGCGGGCCCGCAGCTTTTCGTCCGTGCAAAACAGCTGTCCTACCTTTACCAGCATATCCCAAGCGCGCGCCGGTATGGTCTGGCGCATTTTTTCATCCCTACCCCATTGTCCTTCAATGCCTTGCGCCAATGTCGATGCCAGAATCGACGAAAAATGAGGCTCAGGCCTTGCGCTGCATCATTTTTTCCTGCATATTTGGGTTTTCATGCCGTTTGTCGATTGCAAAACGGATAGATTCCAAAATTTAATGCTTTGACCTAAAAATCCTCCGCTATGACGCGCGCGCCTAAAACTACTGCCAGTCACCATACCTTACCTTCGCCATTGTGTTAGCTGTTGCCTGGGCTAAGCCATTGCCAGGGCAAGGGCAAAGCTCGCCTTTGTTGATTAATGAAGCCGGGGTGATGCTTTTTGCACTAAAGCCAAAATAATGGAAACGATTCAACAACATCTTGGCAGAGCCTCTTTATTCAAGGCCGTCTGGTTATTAACCGCATTCATCATTTGGTCGTGCCATTCCGAAACCAGCCCCCCTCCTCCAGCGCCGGCAAACTGCCCTGAAACCTGGGATGAAGCCTCAGCGCTGCTCGACAGCGTAGAAGCGTATTGGACAGAAACATATTTGCTAAGCTGCCATTCAATGGGAGATACAGCGGTTATGTCTCTTCCAAGAGTTGTCCATGTACTGGAAGTAAAAAGCAACAAGTCGCAGCCATTTTATTTCGGTGGTAGCTATAAAGACATGACAGTTTGCTATGATGGCGTTATCCCTTTGAATGCGCCATCATTTAGTACGGGGAAGCTTCTCCCTGGGGTAGTGACCAGATTTGGGATAACTGAAAAGGAGGGCACCGCAATTTATGAAAATTTCTACCTGTGCGATTCCATGAGATACGCTTCTTTGCGGGCCTATAGTTTTCTTACGCTCTCATTTATGTACCGAGAGGACGAAGAGAGCGCTTACTATCCGGTCCACAAACGCATCAAGCAATCGGAGGGCTATGTTTACTTCCCAGCAGGTGAATTGCCGGAAGATCTAGACAGTAGTTATTTAAGACCTGGTCCAAAATTGCCTCCTAAAACATATCGCGAGTTGCTTCGCATTCACCAATAAAAAACCCACTACCATGAAATACTGCCATACCAGCTTTATCGCCTTAAGCCTATTGCTGTTTGCCTCCGCCGACGCCCAGCCGCACCTGCAGTGGCAGATGTATTCTGGAGTGAGCTGGTCAATCTGGAAAGGGAAAGGAGACCCCAATGAGGATATCAGCAGGTATAAAGCTGGCGCTACTGCTGGAGTTGGGCTTGTGATGGCTTTGAAAGAGGGACTGGGGCTGGAGCTGATGGCCGCTTACGAAAACAAGGGGAGGAGCCTGCGTCCTCCCGCTCAGTTAAACGCCCGTTCAAATTGTCATTACCTTACCCTTGCGGCCTGCCTGGAGGGCGCACCTTTCAGGAAATACGACCAATTTTCCTTGGGCTTGGGCGGGTATGGCGGGTATTTGTTGCAGCAACAAACCGTCATCAGGGATGCGCCCAATCAGCCCTTTAGCTTTAGTGATGGCCTCCATCGCTACGATCTGGGGCCATTGGCCACGGCGCGCTGGGATTTCCTCTCCCACGGCAAGTTCGATTTTTTCCTCCAAGCACGAGCAGCCTTCGGCTTGATGAATATTCATAAATCCCTCACCCTCTTCCCGCCAGATGCCGTATTGCGCAACCGCTCCTTGGTCTTGGCTTTGGGGGCCCAACTGCGAAAGTAGCCTGGAAGCACTTTCCAAATGATGCTCCTTGTCAAGGCTGTTTTTAATGGAACTTTCTTGGCTTAACCCTGATTTCCTGCTTTCAAACACAACAATCCACTCAAAATGAAAAATCCAACTCCATCTGTCGGGCATCTGCTGTTGTGCTTATCCACAGTAGCCTGTTCTACTTTGTTCATTACACCTGCTGCGACTCAGGGGCTACCGGAATGGCGAGCCTATTCGGGCATGAATTTGTCTTTGCTGGGAGGCAAGGGCGAGCCATTTGAAGATGTCCGAAGGCTGAAGGCAGGGTCCGCCTTCGGGCTTGGGGCTTCGCTCAAGATAGCAGAGAAACTGGATTTGGAATTGATGTTCGCTTATGAAAACAAGGGTAGGTTGCTGGATTTCCCTTCTCCGACCGCTAGAGTACGTGCAAATTATCACTACCTTATCTTTTCGGCGGTATCAGAGCACAAGTTGGCCAAAGGAAGCGATAAGTTATTTATCGGCGCAGGCCTGTATTGCGGCTACTTGCTGAGGCAGCAAAGCGTGCATATCGATCAGGATATCCCTCCCACCCAACATATCACCCACCTTTTCCACCGCTACGACCTGGGCCCGCTGGCCACGGCGCGCTGGGATTTCCTCTCCCACGGCAAGCTCGATTTTTTCCTCCAAGCGCGGGCGGCCTTCGGCTTGATCAATATCAATAAAGACGTTTTCCCGCCAGATGCCGTATTGCGCAACCGCTCCCTGGTCTTGGCTTTGGGGGGCCGGCTGGGCGGATAGCCGCAATGGCAACGGCAAGCTGGAATCGATTTATCTGGCCGAGTGTTTTTTTGAGCTGCGAGCCCGACCAGCCGCCACTGCCAACTGCCTACTGC
>CAYSPJ010000235.1:0-5501 GCA_964432875.1 uncultured Phaeodactylibacter sp.
AGGTGACATCTGCCGCTCATGAGCTAAACCAAGGTAGGCGGCAGGTGTAATCTCAAGCGCGGGGGGCCTGGCTGGGGGTGCTTACGCGTTTTCAGATTACACCATCCACTTGCTGGTGGGAGTGCTCGGGTGTGGAGATGTCACCTGAAAACGCTTGCCCACGCCGTTTCAGATTACACCATCCACCTGCTGGTGGGAGTGCGCGGGTGTGGAGATGTCACCTGAAACGGCTTACGAGGCCCGCTCACACCGCTTTCATCGACAACTGCACCCTGCCCCGTTGCCGGTCCACTTCCAGCACTTTGACCATCACCTCCTGGCGGAGGCTGACGGCTTCCGCCGGGTTTTTCACGAAGCGCTTCGAGAGCTGAGAGACGTGCACCAGGCCGCTCTCCTTGATGCCGATATCGACGAAAGCGCCGAAGTTGGTGATGTTGGTGACGATACCGGGCAACACCATGCCCGGCTGGATATCATCGATGGACTGGATGTTGGCGAACTCGAAGGAGCGGGCCTCGCCGCGGGGGTCCAGGCCAGGCTTTTCCAGTTCCTTCATGATGTCGGTGAGGGTGGGCAAGCCGACTTCAGGGGTGACGTACTGGCGCAGGTCGATCTGCTGACGCAGGTCGGGGCGGCGGATGAGGTCTTCTACCGTGCAGCCCAGGCCTTGCGCCATTTTTTCTACCAGCGGGTAGCGCTCGGGGTGCACGGCGGTATTGTCCAGCGGGTGCTCGCCCTGGCGGATGCGGAGGAAGCCGGCGCACTGCTCGAAAGCCTTCTCGCCCAGGCGCGGCACAGCCATCAGTTGGCGGCGTGAGCGGAATGCCCCGTGCTCCGAGCGGTAGTTCACGATATTCTGCGCCAGGGAAGGGCCCAAGCCCGAGACATAAGCCAGCAAGTGCTTACTGGCGGTGTTGAGGTTGATGCCTACGGAGTTGACGCAGCTCTCCACCACCTGGACGAGGCTTTCTTTGAGCCGCGGCTGGTTCACGTCGTGCTGGTATTGGCCTACGCCGATAGACTTGGGGTCGATTTTGACCAGCTCGGCCAGGGGGTCCATCAGGCGGCGGGCGATGGAGACGGCGCCGCGCACGGTGATGTCTTCCTCCGGAAATTCTTCGCGGGCAGCATCGGAAGCAGAATAAATGGAAGCGCCAGCCTCATTGACGCTGAAGACCTGCAAGGGCTGGCTGGAAGGCAGGCGCTGGCAGAAGCTGAGCGTCTCCCGCCCGGCGGTGCCGTCGCCCACGGCGATGGCTTGCACCTGGAACCGATCGGCCAGATATTGCAGGGTTTTGGCGGCGCTGTGCTCATCAGACTGGGGCGGGTGGGGATAAATGGTGGCTTTTTCCAGGAGGTTGCCGCTCTCGTCCAGCACCACCACTTTGCAGCCGGTGCGGTAGCCGGGGTCGATGCCCAACACCCGCTTTTGCCCCAGGGGAGCACCCAACAACAGTTGGCGCAGGTTGCCGGCGAATACGGAGATGGCCTCCTCGTCGGCTTTCTCTTTGGCCAAGTTGCGGAATTCGGTCTCGATGGAAGGCGCCAGCAAGCGCTCGTAGCTGTCGTGCAAAGCCTGTTTAACCTGCTGGGCAGCCGGGCCGTTGCCGCGCAAGAAGAGGCGCTCCAACTGGTGGAGGGCCTCCTCCTCGTCGGGGGCGATGCTCAGGCGCAGGAAGCCCTCCTCTTCGCCCCGCCGCATGGCCAGCAGGCGGTGGGAGGGGCATTTGGCGAGGGGCTCTTCGTAGCCGAAATAATCGCGGTATTTCGCCCCTTCTTCTTCCTTGCCCCGCGCCACTTTGGAGCGGATGAGGGCGCCCTTGCGGAAAGCGTAGCGCAGCTTGTTGCGCGCCTTTTCGTCTTCGCTGACCCACTCGGCGATGATGTCGCGCGCGCCGGCCAGGGCGTCGTCCAGGCTTGGCACTTCAGCGGTGAGGAAGCTAGCCGCCAGCCTTTCCAGATCGTCGTTCTGCTGGCGGAAGATGAGCTCGGCCAGCGGTTCCAGCCCTTTGTCGCGGGCCACGGAGGCGCGGGTGGCGCGCTTGCGCTTGTAGGGCAGGTAGAGGTCTTCCAGCTCCACCGCATCATAAGTGCCAGCGATGCGGCGGCGCAACTCATCGGTCAGCTTGCCTTGCTCCTCGATAGAAGCCAAGATGCTTTCGCGGCGCTTTTCCAGTTCTTCCAGCTTCTTGCCCTCCCGCTGTATCTCGGCGAGCTGCACTTCGTCCAGCGAGCCGGTGGCTTCTTTGCGGTAGCGGGCGATGAAGGGGATGGTGCCTCCTTCGGCAAACAGCTTGAGGGCTTGCTCCACGCGATGCGCTGGCACTTGCGCCCGCTCGGCAATGAGTTTGATGTGGGTAGTGTGCATTGGTTTTTCCATTTGAGGGGGCAAAGATAAGCTTTCTATCCTGTACCGACTCGGGTTTTGGCCAGGGATAAATCCCTGGTGCTGCTAACGCCAGGAACGCATCACCCCCTCCACATAGCCGATCCAGCCATAGGGCGGGATGGACTTGTCGAGGTAGTAATCAGGCAGGATGCCCTGGTCGTCAATAGCCATTTCGGGCAGGCGCAGGCTCTTCGTCAGGCTGTAGCCCAGCTTCAAATCCCGGCAGGGCGAGTCGATGAAGTACATATTGGAGATGTCGAGGACGCCGACGGTGGTCGTACCGAATAGCTTTACTTTTTTGCTCTGCCTGGCGGCCAGCAGGAATTGCTCGGTCGTGCTGCCGTTGCCTCTATTAATCAGGATGCCCACGTTTTTGGGGTAGGGATAAATGGTGTCGAAAGTGGTCATCGAGACCGCGTTCGTGTCGAGGTTAATGAATTCCCCGAGGTGTTGGTTCAGCTTTTCCAAAGACTCCTGAGCCCATTTTTTGCCTTCTTCCGAAAATAAGGGGTCGTTTAGGAAATCCACCATGCGCTGGTTGTTCAAAGGGGTGGAGAGATACTCGACGCCCAAAGCGCGGATGGGGTTGGTGTAAATGTAAGGGAGGATTTCCTGAAAGCTGGCGTCGCTCCCGCCTCCGTTGTCGCGCAAATCCAGGATGAGGTTTTCGGTGGAAGCAATACGGTGCGCATTGGCATGGATGATGCTGTCGATGAGCGGTTTTTCGCTATGCGAAAACGAAGGGATGCGCAAGATGACGGTATGGCCATTGAGCTGCTCAAAAATCGGGGCCCTGGTTTCGGAGTAGCGGAAATATCTTTCCAGAGCGGGGTCAGCGGGCAGAGCCGGCTCCAGCCTTTTCAGCGTCACGAAACCCACGCGCAAGAGTTGATCCCCCAACAGCTCGGCCTCCGGGAAGTTTTGAGCCGAGTGGTCGCGCAGATAAAAAGTGGCCGCAGGCTTGCCCTGCTCTTCCTTGATACGCAGCTTCACCTGTCCCCGGCGCCAGTAAACCCCATCGGCCTCGATGATGAAGCCGATGTATTCATTTCCGGCTTTCTTGATGCCGATGGTATAAGGCGGCGATGACCAGATACCTTCAAAGCCCGGCTTTTCGAGGCCGAGGATGTAAGCCCGGAAGGCGTCCTCGTCGAAAGGATAGGCCTCCCAATCCGCAAACCGCTGCCGGATCGCCTCCGGATCGGCCGGAGCATCCTGGCTGGCCTCCGGCTCCGGGGCCTGGTTGAGGCCAATCCACAAGTGCCCCGAGCGGAAAAACCGCAGCCATTCCCGTAAAGTTTCTGCGCATTCCGCCTTGTCGCGGATGGTTTTTACTTTTCCGGCAAAAGCTGCACTGTGTTTTTGATACTCCTCCTCCCCTTTGCGTTCGAGGGCGTAGCGGAATCCCGCGTCGTTCTTTTCGATGGTTTCCTTCAGCCAGGCGAAGTCGTCGGCGCACTCGCAGTGCTGGGAGCTGGCCTGGCAGGCGATGCCGAGGGCCAAGATCAAAAAAAGGCTCTTTTTCATGTCTTTGTTTTATGGGTTTTGAAACTGTTTGGCAATCCCGCCGCTCTGGGGGGCATTGCCGGGCATTAGACGGGGCAAGCCCTTGGCAAAGTTACAGATCCGCTGGTAGGCTTCGATTTTGGCTGGCATCATTGACTTGCCTTCTCTTTTATGACCAAATTGAAACGCTCCCCAGCGGCTATTCCAGAGCAGCCTACTCAAATACTACCCAAACAGGTAGGCTCTAGTATCGCCGCAAGCGCTATCTTTACCACATTCTGCATGATGCATGCCCGGGACGTGCCTGAGGCACAGCTCGCTGCCAAACCATCAAAAGCTTTCTGCTATGAAAAAAAATCTGATTTACGCTATGCTGGCCCTTTGTTGCGCCCTGGCCCAACTCGACGCCCAGCCCTCCCGCTACCTCGACCAAGTATTTGACGAAGTGGAGCTAAGCACGGATGTGGTGTACGGCACGAACATCACGGTGCTGCTGATTAACCAAGGATTTCCGACGCTACCGCAGCCGCTGCGGGCCGATGTCTATCAGCCGGCAGACGACAGCGCGGCCCAGCGCCCTTTGGCCATCCTGGCTCATGCGGGTAATTTTTTGCCCCAACAAGTCATCGGCCCCATTGGTGCCAAAAACGATTCCTCTTTGGTCTATCTGGCCCGGCAGTTGGCGCGGCGGGGCTATGTAGTAGCAGTAATGGAAAACCGCCTGGGCTGGAACCCGGTGGACCCCGACACTGGAATCCGCCGCTATACCTTCGCCAATGCCTTGTACCGCGGCATCCAGGACGTGAATACCTGCGTGCGCTTTTTCAAAAGGCATGCGGCCGACTATCGCATCCATCCGGAAAAAATCATGGTGTGGGGCGATGGCTCCGGGGGCGTTTTGGCGCTGAGCGCTGCCGCGCTGGATTCTTTTGAAGAGTGGCAACTGCCGCAGTTTTTCATCAGCAACACTTCTTTCGAGCTGGTGCAAGAAGACGTCAACGGCGATATTTTCGCCACCTCAGCGGGCGTCGTGCCGCCGGGCTACCCATTTTTCGCCGTCGGCGATACGCTCTGCCGGCCCAACCACCTGGGCTACAGCTCCGAGTTTCAGCTTGCCATCAGCATGGGCGGCAATATCATCGATACGGCATGGATCCAGCCAGGCGATCCGCCCATGATCGCCTTCCATGCCTTGCCCAACCCACTGACAGCCTATGACAACTGCGAGCTCCCCCCCATCCCCATCCCATTTCCGCCGATCCACTGGCACTGGCAATTGTTTACCAATTGTGGCAGCTTGACCACCATCCGCGATGTGTTTTCTAAGGGCAATAATGCGGTCTTTGCCGGCTTGCAGCACCCCGGTGATTTTTCTGAGGTTGCCAATAGCCGCAACGACGGATTGGATGGGCTGTTCCCACTGACATCAGTGCCCAGCTCTTCACCGGATTTCCCTAATGTTGAGCCTTGGCGCTGGTGGAGCGAGGCTACCGCCCCCAACTCCCCGCCCGCCGAGCTGGCCAAGAGCTACCTCGATACCATGCTGGCCTACGTGGCACCCCGCGCCTGCCTGGCGCTGGGGCTGGATTGTGCGGGCTTGACCAGC
>CAYSPJ010000236.1:0-5331 GCA_964432875.1 uncultured Phaeodactylibacter sp.
ATCCTCCTCTACGTGACCCACCCCTCCGAAGCGGCGGCCCGCGAGCTGGGCAACCGCTTGCTGGAAGAAAAGCGCATCGCCTGCGCCAATTATTTCCCCATCCACAGCGGCTACTGGTGGCAGGGCGCCATCCAAGGCGATGCCGAGTGGGTCTCCATCCTCAAGACCGTGCCGGAGCAATGGGAAGCGCTGCAGGAGCGCATCGCTAGCCTGCATCCCTACGAAGTGCCCTGCATCATCCGCATCGAGGCCCAGGCCAATGCGGCGTATGAGCAATGGATCCGGGATTCGGTGCGCCCGGGCAGTGCTGGCGCGGGGGAAGCAGGTTGAAAAAAGCCTTCCCCTCCCGCGCTTTCAACAAAACCGCCTATTTTTGCCCCTGGATCACTAACACGCACTACCATGAAACACCTATTGACGCCCGTGCTGCTGGCGCTCGCTATGACCGCTTTCGGACAGCCGTTCAACAACTACCGTCTGGATACGCTGGCTTTCCACAGCCAGTCCGTCGGAGAAACCTTCCAGCTAGAACTTTGCTTGCCGCTAAGCCTGCCGACAGCAGCGGAGGCGGTGCGCTATCCTCTCATCATCCTGTTCGACAGCTATAATGAAAGCACCTTCCAGCACAACCTGCAGAGCATCGACATCATGACCTTCCACGGCCAGATGCCGGAGGCGGTGGTGGCAGGCATCCCCTTCACGCCGCAAAACCGCTACTACCTGACTTCCCCGACTTATCGCGACGGGGAGGCTGTCGCCGGCATCGAGCGCATGGCGAGCTTTCTGTTCGACGAGTTGATCCCCACGCTGAAGCAGCGCTATCAGGCCGCCGGGCCGGTCATCCTGCTGGGGCACTCGCGCACGGGCTTCCTGGTGAGCCATTTGATGACCCAGCGCTATGCCGAATTCCAGCTCGCCGGGGCTTTCAGCGGCTTCTGGGAGCCGGGCTTCGAGCCGGCAGACGTCGATGCCATCCTGACGGTTATCGCCGCCCACGGGCGCCCGTTCAGCTTTTATTTCTCGGCTGGCTCGCAATCGATCCAGGAAGCGGGTTATCATGCCGACTACCTGCAGTTGAGCCAGCAGCTCCAAAACGCAACAGTGCCAGCCAACCTGCATTGGGCTTTTCACGAGCACCCCTACGCCGGGCACATGATGAACTACAACCTCTCCGTGCCCCGCGTACTGACCGAGTATTTCGGGCCTTACACCCTGGTGCTGGACGACTGGCTGGAGCATAAAGTCAAAACCCTCGAGCCGGCTACGGCCCTGGCAGCGCTGCAAGCCGATTTTACCGCCCTCTCTCAACAATATGGCGCAGAGCTGCAGCCGGGCATCACCCACTTCATTTCAATTGCCAATGTTTATCTGAATCAGGATGTTTCCGCCGCGCTGGAGGTGCTGCGCTACGGGCTGGCCTTGTATCCGCGCGATTATGACCTCAATTACTATCTGGCGTTTGCCTTGCTGGCCAAGGGCGAGCGGGAAAAGGCGGAAGGGGTGATCGCCCAAATGCTGGAGCAAGCGGCCCAGGATGAGGCCCTGGATGCGGAAGAGCGGGCGGAACTGCACGAAGCGTTCAGGGAACTACTGGAGGATTAGGCGACTGCGCTCCGGATTTCGACGCAGGCAAGCAGCTTTTTTATTAGATTTGTGGTTCGGCTTGCCCAAAGAGAGAGAGGAGAGAGCCTCGCTTGGGGATATTGCCGCGCTAAAGGTTAAGCCCTGTGCAGTCTTGCAAGTGCTTCAATACCTTAAAAATGACGACATGCAAAAGCGGATACGATTACCCCTGATTTTCCTGCTCATCGCACTGAGCCAGTTCGCATGGACGCAGAACCAGGTGGCTTATGCTGATATCAAGGCACAAAACAAGCACTTCAAATGCGATGACACCAATCTTGACTCAGTCAACTTGACGCTCGAACATTTATTAGCCATCGACACTTTGACCCTCGCTAGCGGGCTTGATGATTATTACTACGACTTGGGCATGACTTACTACGTCAAATCGGAAATGCATCAACAGGCGGAGTATCGGGATTTGGCAATCGCCGCATTCAACGATTGTGTGAAGGTGAACCAGGAGCGTGGCTCCGCATACTACAACCTTAGCTTGATGTACGCTCTTCATCACCAATTGGACGAAGCGAAGCTGTATTTAGAGCTGTACAAAAAACACACCAAGAAGAAGTATTGGGACAAGGGGTTCATTGCCCGCATCGAAAAGCAGCAGGATTAGCGCTTGTTCACAATGCTTCGCCAGCCGCTATACTCCACGCCGCGCTGATCTGGCACAGATTGTAAGGAACTCTCCAGCCCGGTTAGACGTTTGAAAATCTATCTATGTTCCACGCGGGCATGAGACGCGAAATCTTCGATAGAGCTATAGGCTACAAGCTTCGAGCTCGCCCCCCGAGCGGAGCCGAGGGGCGAACAGCTTGCAACTCGCAGCTCACAACTCGCAACCGGAGCGTAGCGACGTCCCGTCTGAGCAAAGCGAAGCGGGATCGAAACTCACAACTCACAGCATGCAAGCCCAGATCATGACAACAATCCCCCCTTCCTGGCTCCTGTTCGACGCCGTGAGCGGGAGCCGGGCCTACGGCACCGCCCTGCCCGAGTCGGATGAAGACCGGCGGGGCGTCTTCGTCTTGCCCAAAGCGCAATTTTACGGCCTGGAGCACTGCCCGCAAATCAGCGACGAGCGGGGCGACCGGGTCTATTACGAGCTGGGCCGATTCTTTGAATTGCTGGCCAAGAACAACCCCAACCTGCTGGAGCTGCTGGCCATGCCCGAGGATTGCGTGCGCTTCCGCCACCCGCTCTACGCGCGCATCGAGCCGGCGCTGTTCTTGTCGAAGCTGTGCCAGCAGACCTTCGCTGGCTATGCCCTGGCGCAGATCAAAAAGGCGCGGGGGCTGAACAAAAAGATCGTCAACCCGGTGGAGCGGGAGCGCAAGTCGGTGCTAGAGTTCTGCTACGTCCTGCAGGGGCAAGGCGCTATCCCGCTCGGGCAGTGGCTGGCACAGCAGGGCTACGTGCAGGAGCGCTGCGGCCTGGTCAACATCCCGCACTTCCGCGAGGTATATGCCATCTTCTACGATGCTGCTGGCGAGCTGGGCTTCAAAGGCATCCTGGCCAAGCCTGAAGCAAACGAAGTAGCCCTGAGCTCCATCCCCAAGGGTATGGCACCCGCCGGCATCCTGTCGTTCAACAAGGACGGCTACCAAACTTACTGCAAAGATTACCGCCAGTACTGGGAATGGGTCGAGCAGCGCAACGAGTCCCGCTACGCCGGCACCCTGGCGCACGGCAAGGGCTACGACGCCAAAAACCTGATGCACACCTTCCGCCTGCTCGACATGGCCGAGGAGATCGCCCGCTTCCAGGAGATCCGCGTGCGCCGCCCCAATGCCGACTTTTTGCTGGACATCCGCCGCGGCGCTTTCGATTACGAAGATTTGCTGGAACAGGCCGAGCAGCGCCTCCAGCGCATCGAAGCGCTCTACGCCGCCAGCCACCTGCCGAAGCGGCCAGACGAGGGGAAAATCAGCCAGTTGTTGATGGAGCTGCGGGAGGAGTGGTATGGGAGGGCTTAGGCGGCAAATGATGCTTTCACGTGCAGACCACTTGCATCAGCGAACTATTTTTCATATCTTGGCGATATCTCACCCCAACTCCACCCGCTCATACACCGCCTTCATCGCCAGGCTTTCTTCAATGCTCTGCAGGAGGACATCCCCCTCCAGGCCTTTGGTGTCGAAACGGCGCCAGAGGTCGGGCCCTTCGCGCCAGAAGCGGATGGCTTCGGGCTGGTCCTGGCGCAAGAGGACGTACTCTTGGAAAGAAGAGATGCTCTGGTATTCGAAGAACTTGATGTTTTGGTCGGAGCTGGCAGTGCTGGGCAAGAACGCCTCGAAGATGAGCAAGGGGTTGGTGATGGCGCTGGCCTCGGCTTCCGTCTCGATGGGTACGCCAGCTACCACCACCGCATCGGGGTAGAGGTAGTAGCGGTACTCGGGCAGGTAGATTTTTTGGTCGCTGGCGAAAATTTCCAAATCTGGCCTGCTGCCAATTTTTTTCCCTAATTCAATGATGATGTTCCGCGCAATGCGGTTGTGGGCGATCGTCCCTCCGGCCATACGTTCTATTTTTCCATCGTAAAAAGCATAGCGTTCCCCACTGCGCCTTTCCAGCTGCAGATATTCCTCAACGGTGAAGCTTTTTTCCAGCGCAACGGTCATCGGTACGGTTTTGCTGCAAAGATAAGGAAAACCAGGCAGATTGTCAAGCCGCGTTTCGATCGGCCCGGGGGATGTTATCCAACAGCCCTTCCAGTTCCTGGCCGGATTCTTCCAAATCGTAATCTGCCTGCAGCCCGAGCCAAAACCGGGCGGAGGTGGCAAAGTAGCGGCTCAGCCGCAGGGCGGTATCGGCCGTGATGCGCCGTTTGCCCCTCACGATTGCGCTGACCCTCGTCTGCGGGATGTGGAGGCCTTTGACCAACTGATATTGGCTGATGCCCAACGGTATCAGAAACTCTTCCAGTAAAACCTCGCCGGGGTGGATATTGGAAGGCTACCCTTCTAATGTTGGACAGGGATTGCGTGGCCGTGAACTGTATGCGGTGTAGAGAGGCTACATAAGGTAAGGGAACCTTTCAACCTAGGGTATTCAAAACTCCGCCCAGGGCCTTGTCTGCTCACGGATTTGCCGGGCGGCCAATCCGTGAGAATCCGTGCAATCCGTGGCAACAACCTCTTGGCGCGCCCGGAGGGCGTAACAAGCCCACTCCATTGAGCAGCTCATGGACGACGCCAAAACCGGGGCTTGGCTTCAGGAGCATGAAGTTGAGGCCTCTCTTTGAAGCTTTGCTTTAGGCCGTTCTCGTCCTCAGGGTTTCAGCTTTAAATGAAGGGTGTAGGTTATGAGGCTTTGGAGCATTGCTTTCGGCTGCTTCGAGGCTCATACAGTGTTTTGTTTTCGAGGGTGCATCATAAGACTAACCCCTGAATATAAAGCAAAATTAAATTCCACTCCACCCCCTTAATCCCCCGTAGGGCGGGGGTGGAAAAACCGCTGGACCCGTGGAATAAACCAGGGTTAAGCATAGACTATTCCACAGAGCCTGCCCCGCATAGCGGGGGCGGGCGGGGGTGCCCGCAGGGCGGGGGGCCAGATATCTGTCGGCTTGGGCTTGGCCGGGCTAGGTGCACATCGCCTCCAGCTTGTCGTTGAAGAGCTGGCCCGTAGCGGAGCGGAATTCCTCGGCAGTACAGAGCGGGAAATAGCGGTCGGCCATGTATTTTAAGTCCGGGCTGATATTGA
>CAYSPJ010000237.1:0-5292 GCA_964432875.1 uncultured Phaeodactylibacter sp.
CAGCACGGTGGGACAGCGCCAGGTCGAACCATTCCTCTAAGCGGGCGCCCCATACTTCCAGGCTGTATTCTGCCTCTGACTGCTGGCGGCAAGCCCGGCGGTCTATCAGATGTAGTTGAGACACGGCAGCGATCAAGCCCTCCACGTCCCCGATATCCACGAGGAATCCGGTCTTGCCCTCGCGGACGATCTCCGTAAGCCCGCCAGAGCGATAGGCGATTACCGGCACCCCGCAGGCAAAAGCCTCTATGGCCGCATTGCCGAACGCTTCTATCAATCTGGGGGTCATCAGCAGCGCGCTGGCCTGCCCCAATCTCTCCTGTAACTGCTCGGTAGTCAAGAACCCCCCATAGTGGAGCTGAGCAGTTGGAAAACTGGCTTGCACCTGCTGCCAGTAGCGCTCATCCTGAATCAACCCAAACACGTGCAGAGGCATGCCGGTGCGCTGGGCCACTTCTACTGCGTCTTCCAAGCCTTTTTCGGGAGAAATGCGCCCCACCCAGGCTAGCCTTGGCGTATCCGGTTGCTCGACAAATTGGTATTGGCTCACATCAATACCCTTGCCCATGATCATGAGGCGGTCGCCTGCACGGAAGGTATCCGCGCAGGCCCGAGTGTTAACCGCTATGGCGTAGGGGTGCAAATCCGCGGTCTTGCTGACCATGGTATCCATTCCCTCTGAGAGCGCTGACATACTGATCCAATGCAACACTGGGCACTGGAAGAAGGAGGTGAGGTAAAGCGGCAGCCAGTCGTAGGCGAAACTAAAAATCAGATCGAACCGCTGCTGCGACGCTCTTGCATAGCGCCACATATTTGCCAGGACAGAGTCGTGCGGGAGCACAGATATCTCGGTGCCCATTTGGGTCTGCGCCGAGATTTGGGCATGACCAGCGATTTGAATGAGCTTGGCGACTTGCGTGGCTGAACCCTCGGGTGCCACTATCTCTACGCTGTGCCCTCTGGCTATCAAGGCTTTAGCCGCATTCTGCAAGGTCAGCTCTACACCGCCGCCGATGCCAGAACCCAGAGCCCCCACGGGCGTGGACAAAAAAAGCAGGCGGTAACTTTTGTGGTTCATACGGGGAAGTACTTGTAACAAGGGCACGCAGCACAGCCGTACTACGGCGGATTAAAAGGTCAAATTTACGGCTTTATCCGCTACACCCGTACAAGGGACGTGAATAATCACATCTTCATGTAGCATCCTATCACCGCACCACCACCACCCGCAGCGTCACTACCGGTAGCTTGTCGTCCGCAAATGCCCCTGGAAGGACGTCCGACAGGGCTTGCAGCAAGGCCCGGCCTCCACCCATTTGTACAATCTGGACACCGCCCCCCGGGAACAAACCGACCTGGCCGCGCAATACCCCGACATCGTCGCCGAGCTGGAACGCATCATGGAACTGGAACATACGCCTCCGGCGGTGCCGAAATTCCAGATCAAAGCGCTGGAGTGAGGGGGGAGTTGCGATCCCGCTTCACTACGTTCAGACGGGATGTCGCTTCGCTCCAGTTGCGAGCTTCTAGCTACGAGCCACAAGCCGCAAGCCCCGTGGAATAAATGCTACACAATTCCACAGGGCTTGAAGCACAATCTCAAATTTCACCTCTCATGTCCGCGGGCAGTAATTTATTTCAGATTCTCTTGCGCAGATGGAAAATTCTGTATTACTTTGCACCACAAAGTTCTTTTCAATAAAAAAATTACCATGACAAACACAAAAAAGCTGAGCGCATCTTCGCTGAATCTGGCCGCCTTTATCAAGCCGATGCTGTTCGGCGCGGGTATTGCCCTGGCGCTGATCATCCTTTTCCTGGCGGGCGTAGATGAGCCCGACCCGGCCTGGCCGCGGTTTTGGATGCTCCGGCCGCTCCTCATCGTGCCGATGGCAGGGGCTGCCGGCGGTGCCTTTTTTGCCTTGCTGCGCCCCTGGCGCGCACGGGGGGGCTGGATCGCGGTATTGGCTTATATATTGAGTTTGCTGGTCTTCATCATCGGCTTATGGCTGGGTGCGGTTCTGGGTTTGGATGGGACTTTGTGGAATTGAGCGCGAATGGAAGGGAGACAGGCTGAAAAACGTCACAGCGCCTTGAAGCGGCCCCTAAACTTGAAACTCGTAGCTCACGACTGGAACGAAATGATGCCCCTCCAATGCGGAGATCGCAATGCCCAGGGTGGGCAGGCGGTTGATGTTCTCACGGCCTGTCTCCTTCAGGAAATCATCCTTATACTCAGGGAGGATGCAGACAAAAAGACGGGATAACTGCTTGTTCATGGTTTATGGATTAGCAAGAGCAGCTGCACGGGCAGCATACTCGCCCGGGGAAATGCCTTCGGTTTTTTTGAAGGCGGCATAAAAGGCATTGCGGGAAGAGAACCCGCACGACAAGCCGATGGCCTCTATGGTGAGCTCCTTAGCCTTGCCCTGCCGGATGAGCGCTTTGGCGTATTCTATGCGCCAAAGGTTTCGGTACTCGGTGAACGTTTGTTTCCTCTCCTCCCGGAAATAATAAGCTAGGTGGTGCACCGGCACGTCGAGCAGCACGGCAAGGTGGGCCATGCTGAAGTCAGGCTGCCGGTAGGATTGAACCTCCGCCATGCTGACATCGGCTTGTCGGCCGATGGATTCTAGGTAGCTGTCTTCGAATGCCGGATGGTGGTGATTTTCCTCATTTGCCGACGCCGCCGGCATCCGGGGCAGGCCGTACAGAATGGTGGGGAAAAAGAACGGCGAAGCCAACAACCCGACCAGCCCGGCCAACGAGAGTACCTGTAACCCGTTCAGGTTGAAGTAGAGGATGGTATCTGACAGGATGTATGTTTCGAAGATCAACAGCGTCTGGCTGACCGCCAGGATGAGGGAAAATCCCAGTAAGGCGGTCAGCCATTTTAGCATGAACCGTTGCTTGGCGAATACGGCCAACTCCCGCTTATGCCATACATAATAAAACAAGTTTCCGGCAGACCAAAGGGCGTAGCCTGCTGTCCATGCGGTTTGACTCAGCAGCACCACGCGGGTGGACAGCAGCCGGTGGGCAGCTGTCGGCTCGAGCTGGCCAATCATATTGGGGTCCGCCACGATCACGGTCGCATACTCTGTTTTTACGGCCCAGGGCGCCAGAAAATAGGGAATGATGGCAGCCAGAAAGAGCACCGTGGGGGTAAAGTGCCAATAGTCATTGAGCGACAACCGGGCGTAGTCGGTTAGCAGGGAGCGGACGTAAAAGAACAGCAGGGGGCCGATCAGGTAGGCCAAAAAAGAAAAATGAATATAGACCAAGCTGACCAGCCATACCGACTTGGAGTATAGCAGCGCGTACGCGACAAACCCATACAGGCTGATCAAAAAGAAGTAGACCCCCAGGTAAACGGCAAAAGAAAATTTTCGGGCGTTGAAGTACACCAACAAAACCGATAAGAATACCCCGGTAATTGACAGAAACAGAAGCATAGCCGTAGCAAGTATTTTCCTGTCCGGCCTTCAAGACGGCATCGCCCTGAAGACCAGCACCCAAATGTAGGTATTTGCTCCTGTTATTTCAAATAAAATAATAGCTCTCTTGTACTCATCTACTTCTGCTGTAAAACTCCGTTCAATCATGATTTTACCGCAGGTCGATAAAAAGTAATGCCAACTTTGCATCGCTTTTGCAAAAGGGATGCAGGAAAACAGGATTGTGCTGAAAACAAATCTCCCGGCGGTTTTACCCAGCCGGGAGATTACTGGTCAAAGACATCGTTTCTGCAGGCTTAAGTTTTCCTGAATCCTGAGCTTGACCGCAGGGCTTTTCGTTAATCTACATCTTTTACACAGCGGATGCTCAACCCGTAGGTAATCATATACTGCCCCCAGGATAAACTCTGCCCATTGGAATACAACTGATAAAAATAACCCATCTGATCATTGTATGGGTTAAGATTTGCAGTCCACCAGTAAGCCCAATTTCCCAAACTCATAAATGTACCTCCCGTATCTGTCATCGGGTTGTAAAAACCCGCCGGAAGTGCTGAGAATCCGGTGCTGTTCTTTTGGTCTGTGCAGCCAGTATAACCAGGAGCTCCCGGGGCGAAAGAAAATTGCCAGACTCCGGGAACCGCCAGGGCCCCGGCAATATTGTAATCGCCTTCACAACCATAGCCATTATTTACAAGGTAGGTATACAATTCGTTCCATTCTGCCTGTGAAGGTAAGTGCCACCCTTCAGGAGCTACAGTTTTTGCGGCTTCCCAGGTGTACAACCTGCCATATTTGGCAGCATTGGCTTCGTTATTATCGTAGGCCAAACTGCCTTCAGCGTTGTAAGCCAGGTTCTCGGCCATCCATACCTGGTTGCCGATCTTTACCCACTTATATACCTTTCCATCCCGCTCATCGGTAAAGGTGCCTTCATTTTGGTTTCCTTCAACCACCGTAATCATGAAGCACTCGACCTTGTTGCCCACGAAAGCCTCGCAATCGGAGCACCCTGAACCTCTTACAGCCTTTAAATTCAGCTTCGCCCGGTACAAGTAGGTGCCGGGTGTGGCCAGGTTCTCCGTAATGGTTTTACCCAGGCAGGTTTCAAATACATCTTCCCCGACCGCCTCCCACAACAGGTTCTCCGTGTCGCAGGTCAGGCCGGTGTACATTTTGTTGATCATTGCACCGTACTCATCATATTCTGCTGTAAAACCCCGTTCGATCATGATCTTTCCGCAGGTTGACGAAAAGGTGATGTCAAAAGCGTCTCCAGCCGTTACCTCGGTGGGGTAGTCTAAGGTAATAACCGATTCGCTTCTCCAGCCGATTTCTTGAGGGACCATAATGGCCTCATCCTTCTGGCAGGCCGTTGCCAGGCTGAGCGCCAGCGCTATGAGCGCTGTTTGTTGAATCAGCTTTTTCATGGCAAAGATTTTGGTTAAATGAATCTTTCCCAAAATTCGCCCGAAATAGTTAAAGAAGCAAAAAATGCGCTCTGGCTCTTGTATCGTTTTTGCAAAAACAGGACAAAAGTCATCAGGTGTCGGATACCTCCGAGGTGCCCGACACCTGCGTTCCTCCCTCATGCTTGACAACATACTAATGCTGCACCACCACCTTAAACACCCAGCTCTGCCCCGCCACCATCAATTGCACGAAGTAAAGCCCCGCCTCGCGCAAGCTGAAATCCTCGTTCAACTGCGCGGCCCCATCTCGTTGGCGTCGCCGCTGAAGAGCTGGCGGAAGAAGCCCGGCAATTCGGGCGGGGCGCCCGCCCCATAGCCATCAGGTTAAGCCATAAATAAGCGCTTCGCTACTCGATTTC
>CAYSPJ010000238.1:0-5132 GCA_964432875.1 uncultured Phaeodactylibacter sp.
GCGCTCAGGCCTGCCCAGCCATTGGGCGTGACGCTCTCAATCTTGACCTCGATGCTGAAGTCGCCGCAGAGGGTTTGGGCAATCGTTGCCAGGTTATCGACAGGCAGGCTGTTGTTGGCAGCGCCAGTGTTGATGGTGTAGGCCGGCTGCAGCGTGCAGGAGGCGTAATCGTAGCTGTTGCCGCTGCCGGAGCTGCCGATGTCCTGGCTACCCCAAGGGGCGGGCAGAGCAGCGCTGTTATCTACATACACTCCGGCAATACAATCGTCGGTATTGCCGCTGGGGTCGCTGATGGTGACCACGATGGGCACGGTGGTGCCGAAGCTGCTACAATCTACAGATGCCGGGCTAATCGATACGACCTCAAAGCTGCCGCAGTTATCAGCAGAGGCGTCGAAGTCCAGCACGTCGGTAGCTTGCAGGATATACTGCCCGCTGGTGTCGAGGAGGACGACGGCATTACGGCACACGGCCGTGGGTGGTATGGCATCCATGCCCCCCCCAACGCTAGTGTTTGCCGTGGCCAGGCAATTGGGAGCGCCGCTATCCGCGACCGTTACGGTGTAATTGCCGACGGGCAGGCCGACAAACATCCCCGTGTTGTTGCTTTGATTCACTGGCCCGGAGATGGAATAAGTCAATGCTCCTACGCTCATTGCCGCCGTTATCATGATACTGCCGTCGTTGCCGTTGGGGCAGCCTGCCGGGGAGGTGGCGATGTCGGCAATCACTAATTCGCAGGCGACAGCGTCCAATTGCTTAAATTGAACCATTTCTACAGCGTTCTGCTCATTGTTTAAAGTCACGATGGCGATGTGTTCCTTCGCCAGGTCGTTGTGGAAATAGAAGGAGACCAGGGTATCAACGCCCAAGCCGTTGAAGCCGGCCTGAATACAAAGATCGGTGAGGTCCAACCAGCCCAGCGGGGGGATTTTGGCATCAATGCGGGTCTCTGTGTACCTGGTGCGCTTTTCCCGCAGCACGTCGAAGGTGCCGCCGGGTATGCTCACCGTGCCATAGGCGTCCACCACATCAATACTGCTGATCGCCACCCGATAGCGCATGGAGTCTATGGGGGCATTGTTCGTCACTGCGGCCAAGTTGATCATCAATAGGGGTGGGAAGGCCGTGGGTGGAAAAACCTCGAGAAACCCCGAAGAACTTGCGCTGATGTCGAAAAAATTCAGCGGCGCACGGCGCTCTGGGAGCGGCGGGTTGTACTCGAACAAATTATTGGCGACGAGGTCGTAGGGCAAGATGCCCCAATAGGCTTGCAATTCAAACTTCGTGGATGTCACGTTGTAGTAAGTCTCTGTATTGGGCGAGAGGGCGGCGAACAACTCTGCGCCGGGTACATTAGCGCCCTGGCTGCCCTGGCTGGAAGGTTTATAGATGATGCTTTGGGCCACATCCGCTTGCAGGGAAGTGAAGTCCCAGCTTTGGGGGCCGCCCGGCGGGGTGAGCGGCACAATGCCCGCAGGTGAATGGTCGATCGCCAACCTCAGCGTATCCCCGGCGGCCGGGAAGGTGGCATTGGTGACCGTAATTTGGGCGCTGATGCTCGCGCTGAAGCCAAGGGTGGCGAGCAATAATGTCAGTATGGTTTTTTGCATGGTTTGAAGCTTTACTGTTTGTTTCACAAAGGTATATTAAAGAAATGCGAAATAGCTGGATATTTTGTGATTACGGGAAAAGCCGGGGCTTTTGCCCCGGCTTATAGATTATAATCCTCCGATTTAAAGACGCTCCTTGTATTTGATTGGCAGGGAAAAGGTTCCTGTTTCTGCCACGACGGTAAAGTTACTCGTAAATAGAGGTGAAGTCAAGCGCTATTGTCCCAATGCCCCTTTTGGCTGTCCGAGGACAGGATTTGGCTGTCCGAAGGGATAATAAAGGAGGATCAGATCGTCTTGAGCCGCTTGGCGAGGGCTGCCTGGTAAGCCCCGCTCACGGGCAGGGTTTGCTTGCCGATGCTCACGTAGGCGAATTGCTCGCCGATGGCATCGATTTTGGCCAGGTTGATGAGGTAGGAGCGGTGGATGCGCAAGAAAAGGGCGCTCGGGAGTTTTTCTCCCAGGCTTTTCAGCGTAGTGGCAAGGAGATAGGCCTGTTTTGGGGTGAAAATGCGGCAATAGTTGCGCTCGGCCTCGGCGTAGAGGATGTCGGCGATGAAAATCTTGACCATTTTGTCCTTTTGGCGCACGAAGATGCGGTCGTCGAGGAAGAGGGGGGAGTCCTCTTTGACTTGTTCTTCCTGAGGCGGGCCCGGCACCTCTTCGCGTCTGCCGACGGCCAAAGCGATGGCCCGCTGCAGGTCTAGTTTTTTGAAAGGCTTGGCGATGAAGGCTTGAGGGCTGGTTCTTTTGGCCCGCTCGAAAGTTGCATCATCAATATTGGCAGTGAGAAAGATGATGGGCGTATCGCCTTGCATTTTAGCCGCTTCAGCTACTTCGATGCCATCGATACGGCCGCGCAGATTGATGTCTAACAATAAAATATCCGGCTGATTATCAGAAAGGTAGCGCAAAGCTTCCTCTCCATTAGGGATAATGCCAGCTACTTCATAACCCAATCTGGTGAGTTGAAGCGATATGTTGGCGGCGATAATCATGTCATCTTCCACAATAAGAATACTAATCGCTGGTCTCGTCATGCCGCCCTGCTTTTCTTTAGCAACAAAGATATTGCGGTTCCGTTCTGCTGGCGCTGCGATATTTGCCCCTGAAGCTGGCTGGTGAGCAATTGCACCAACTGGCTGCCGAAGCCCGTACCCCGGGCAGTGGCGCCAGCAGCTTTGCCAACCCCGTTGTCGGCGATTTCCAGGCAGAGAGTACCGGGAGCGCTTTCGCGCAGGCTGATCCTAATCGCACCAGCACGTTTGCCGGGGAAGGCGTACTTCAGGGCATTAGTAAGCAGTTCGTTTACAATCAGGCCGATGGGCACGGCGGTGTCTACGTCGAGTTCCAGCTCTTCCATGGCGCACTCTATCTGGATGCGCCCTTCTATGCCAAAGGAGTCCAGGATATTTTCGCTGAGATGTATAAAATAATCCTTCATTTCAATGGCTGCCAGGTTCTTCCCCTGGTAGAGCTTTTGGTGGATGATGCCCATGGAGTGCACCCGGTTTTGGCTCTCGATGATGGCGTCGAGCACTTCGGGGTCGGTGACCTGGGCGCCTTGCAGGGCCAGCAAGCTGGAGACCACTTCCAGGTTATTTTTCACGCGGTGGTGGATTTCCTTGAGCAGGAGCTCGTTTTCGGCATTGCGCTTGTCGAGCAAATCGTTTTTCTGGGCTAAGGCTTCATTGAGCGCTTGCAGCTTGTGGTTGCTGCCCTGCTGATTGCGGTAGCTGATATACAGCCCGACGAGCAGGAGGGCCAGCAAGCCGCTGGCCAAGATGGTCAGCCGCTGCGTACGCCGCTGGGCGGCGATGGTCGCCTCCTTTTGGGCTACTTCATATTCGGTCTGCAATTGGGCCACGCGCTCGTCGGCCTCGGCGGTGAAGACGCTGTCTTTGAGCTGGTCATACTCGCCGAAGGCCGCGTAGGCATTCTGATAATCGCCTAAGACGGCGTAGGCCTTGCCCAGCTCGCGATAAGCCTGGTGCAAGAAGAATTTATCTCCGAATTCTGCAGTGGCTACCCGCAGGCAGGTCTGGATGCTTTGAAGGGCTTCGCGCGGCTGTTGCCGCAGGTTTTGCAATTTGCCGAGCGACAGCCAGGAGCGCATCAGCAGGAAGTTGTTGTCGAGCAGCTCGGAATAGTGGATGGCTTGGGCGGCGGCCTGTTCCGCCTGCGGGTAGGCGCCCAGCCTGGTATCCAAGTCCGCCAGGGCGATGTAAGCATCGGCCAGATTGTTGTAAAAACCGTACTGCTCGCTCATGGCGATGGAGCGTTGGTAATAGCTCAGCGCCTGCTCATCCTGCCCACTGTCAGCATAGCTATTGCCGATGACGTAAAGGGTGAAGCTGTAGTCCAGATCGCGCAGCCCTCTTTTTATAAAAACCTCCTCGGACTTCAGCCCGAATTCGATGCCTTTATCAAACTTGCCCTGCTTCCAAAACAGGTTGCTCAGGTCGCTATAAGCCAGCGCGATGGCTTTCTGATCGGGCAATTCTTCGCCCAATTGCAGGCACTTCAAAGCGTAATCGGCCGCTATGCCCAATTGGCCGCGCCGCTCGGCCACGTAGCCCAGTTGGGTGTAGAGCAGGGGCAAATCGGCGGGGAGCACTTTGTCGATGGCCTGATTCAGCACGAGTTCGGCGCTGTCCAGCATTTCGGCCCGCAGCAGTATCGCGCCCAGCGAGATCTGCAGCCGGCCTTCTGCGAGGCGGTCATCGGCTGCGGCGGCCAGGGCCAGGCCCTGCCGGGCAAAAGCGGCGGCTTGGTTGAGGTTGCGGGTGTGCCAGTAATAAGCCAAGTCGTTGATCAGGGCCAGGCGGAGGGCAGCTTCCTTGGTTTGATAGTAGGCTGCTTCCAACTCAGCCAAGTAGGCGGCATCGAAATCGTCGGTCTCCACAAAGACCTGCTGGTAGGGCGGGTCGCGGCCTAAGTCCACTAGTTGGGCCCAGCATCGGGTAGGGGCAAAAAAGGCCAAACCGCTGACCCCTACCGTAAATAGCATGTTCCAGATATAATTGCTGATGTACATAGTATGCCGAAGCACTTCGTAGTTTTTGCCCCGGCAAGGTACGCACTTTTTCAAACCATCGATGCCATTGCGCGACACTATTCGCTCTTCAAGCGCGAAAGCTGGGCTCTTAAGCCGAAAAGAGCAGCTAGTGCCCCATGAACGAAGTTCTTGCACACCCAAGCCTTGCCCTTTCACCGCCATGCTGCGTTGCTCATCGGTCGCGTAGCTTCGGCTATGCTCCCTCTTCGCGCCTTGCCTGACGGCGAAATGGCGGCGGCTTAATGTTCAACAACTTCATTCATGGGGCACTAGGCTTTCGCCTGGCTGCTCCGTAAATTGTTTGTGTTGTTCATTGCCGCCCGACCTTGACCGACCCGGAGGTCAATCCGTCTTCACCAACCTCAGCACGGTTCGCCCCCCATCTTCCGCCGGGCCATCTGCCAGCACTTCCACGAAATACACGCCCGCCGGCAGATGCCCTATCTGCCACTCCAGTCGGC
>CAYSPJ010000239.1:0-5126 GCA_964432875.1 uncultured Phaeodactylibacter sp.
CTACCTTCGTTGGCTGGAAAAGCACGAAACTGAGCCAGATGAAGGCCAGCCTATCGGGCTCATCCTCTGCGCCGAGGGCAATAATGAACAAATCGAATTGCTCCAACTGGACGAGGCCAACATCAAAGTAGGGCAGTATATTACCCAGTATCTTCCCAAAGACCTGCTGAAGAAAAAACTGCACCAGTTCGTAGCAGCCTCGCGCCGACAACTGGACAACCAATAGCTTGGTTTGCCGCCGTCTCTTGAGCCATTATCCCTTCCTCCTTCTCCTTTGGCCACATCTACCGAGCGGGCGGCCCCAACAGGCGGCCCGCTCGGCGTTTGAGGCTATGGCTCAACAAGGCCACTGCTGGCTAAGCGGCAGTGGCTGGCGGCTCATCTGCCCTTGCGCTTGATACATCAGGGGCTTTTCTTTGCAGCAGGATTTTTCAATGAGCCGATTGATTTGTGTGACATTTTGGGCCCGGGCGGTACGACGCCCTGATTTGCCTCGACCGCAGGCGGCAGCCTTTGTAGTTGTCTCCTGTGCCGCTTTGTCGCACGCTGATTATGTAGTCGGCGGCAGTTTTTTTTCAACATCCAAAACCCATAATAATGCGACGTTTTACCGTTTTGATTTTCTCCGTAAAGAGGCCCGGCAGCGTTTTAAGCGCTGAGCGAAAAGCTCAAATCTCACAAAGCAAAGCTGCAAGTTTCCAGTAGCTCGAAACCCAGAACCCTGTAGCCAAAACTAACACTACCAGCCAAGCAATCACCCATTCACCATAAAACTCATCCTTATGTTTAAGACTACAATCGCCTTGTTCAGCTATCCAGGTCTAATCTGCCTGCTGCTCTTGAGCGCCGCCTGCAATGAAAGCGAAAACCGCTTCGACCCGCGCACGCCAAGCATGTGTGCGCCTAAGATGACTGATGCCGCTTGGTACGAGTCTGACAATCAAGCCCCGCTTTTCGATGGCTTGGGAGACTGGCGCTTCCCTATCACGACCAAAAGCGATTCGGCGCAGCGCTACTTCAACCAGGGCCTGGTACTGGCTTATGCCTTTAACCACGCTGAAGCAGCCCGCTCATTTTATTATGCGGCCAAGCTCGACCCGGACTGCGCCATGGCCCACTGGGGTTTTGCCTACGTACTAGGGCCAAACTACAACGCTGGCATGGAGCCTGATCATTATGAAAGGGCTTATGCCGCTGCCCAGCGCGCACTGAAGCTCTCCCGCCAGGCCAGCCCGAAAGAGCAGGCCCTTATCCGTGCGATGGCCAAGCGGTACGCCGAAAAGGCCGTAGAAGACCGCAGCGCTTTGGACCAAGCTTATGCCGAGGCGATGAAGGAGGCTTATGCGCAATTCCCGGAAGATGGCGACGTCGGCACCCTCTACGCCGAAGCGCTAATGGACCTGCACCCCTGGGATTTGTGGGAAACGGATGGTACGCCCAAGCCCTGGACGCCGGAAATCCTGGAGGTTTTGGAGCGGGTCATCAGCGCACATCCCCGCCACCCTGGTGCCCACCACCTCTACATCCACGCGGTTGAGGCTTCGCGCACGCCCGAGCGGGGCTTGCCCAGCGCCAAGCTCTTTGACGACGGGCTGGTGCCCGGCGCTGGCCACCTGGTACACATGCCCTCGCACATCTACATCCGCACTGGCGATTATCACCTGGGCACCCTGGCCAATATCAACGCGGCGAAGATCGACAGCCTCTACGTCACGGCCTGCCATGCGCAGGGGGCTTATCCTTTGGCTTACTACCCACACGTCTATCATTTCATGGCCGGCACTGCTACATTGGAGGGCAATAGCTACTGGGCCCTCCACGCCGCCCGGAAAGTAGCGGAACATGCCGATCCCCAAGTGATGCGCGAACCCGGCTGGGGCACTATCCAGCATTACTATACCATCCCCTACTACGTATATGTGAAGTTTGGGAAGTGGGACGAAATCCTGGCCATGCCCGAAGAAGCGGCCGATTTGAAGTACCCCCGGGCAGTGCGACACTATGCCCGCGGCATGGCACAGTTGGGCAAAAAGGACTTGGCGGGCGCTAAAAAAGAGCTGGCAGCGCTGCAAGGGCTAGCCAGCGACGAAAACCTGCAAGCAATCACTATCTGGGACCTCAACTCCGTCCATACCCTGTTGCAGATCGCCCAGCGGGTGCTGGAGGCTGAAATACGGGCCAGCGAGCAAGACTTCGACTCCAGCATCCGACTGTTGCAAGAAGCCGTCGCCATCGAAGACGGCCTCAACTACAATGAACCACCCGACTGGTTTTTTTCGGTGCGCCACCATCTGGGCGCGGTGCAGATCGAAGCAGGCCTGTACCAGGACGCCATCCAAACCTTTAAAGTTGATTTGGAAATGTTGCCTAAAAACGGCTGGGCGCTGCACGGCTTGAAGCTGGCTTATGACAAGCTGGGCGCGCCCGCCGAGGCAACGGCCATCCAAAGCCGCCTGGAATCTGCCTGGGCCACGGCTGATGTGCCCTTGGCAAATGCGCGGATCAAGTAAACGGCCGCCGCTACTACTCCGTAACGCGGGGTTTCAACCCTGCGTTACGGAGCAAAAGCGGTGAGTGCCTCAAGTAAAAAACATCAACACCATACCACATCATGAAAAACTGGATTTGTATCTTACTCGGCGGCATCTTTGCTGCCCAGGCTCTGCTGGCCCAACCCGAACGGCCCAATGCCCTCAGCCTGGAATGGGGTTTTGGCACCCTGGCCCGCCAGGATTTGATCTTCTCGCCCTTTGTCCATCAGGCAAACTCCGCCCTGAATCTGGGGCTGAGCTATGAGCGGGATCGGCAGCTTTACCAGAAGGCAGGCTTGCGGTTCTCGTCCTATTCCGCTGGCTTGACCCAGCCCTACGGCTTTACGGTAGATGGCGAAAACAAGAGAAGCGCGCCGCACCAATTCACGCTGGCCAAGCTGGATTATACGCTGGCCAGCCCCATCCTCGAGCGCGGGCGCTCCCGGCTGCTGGCGGGCGGCTCGTTGCTGGCCGACCTGCAGGTGATGGACTACGTGTATGGGCGCTTGGGCTACACCGGCTATTTCGCCGTGCTGGGCGTAGCAGCCTACGGGCGCTACGAGTATGCGGCGGGGGAGCGCAGCCGCTTGTCCATCGGCCTGCATCTGCCCCTGCGAGCTTGGCTCGCCCGTTCACCTTTTGCCGTCAACGACGATGAGTATATCGAGAACATCTCTTCACACCAGGGTCTGAAGACCTTCTTCGCCCTGCTACGCGATGGGCGCTGGGCCAACTGGCGGCAGTTGCAGTATGCCAACTTTGAGGTAGGCTACCAGTATCAGGCGGGCGAGCGCACCGCCCTGGGGCTGTACTACCAGCTTGGCTATGCCCGCAACAAAGCACCACGCGAGTTGCACTCACTGCAGCAGGTCATCAGTTTGTCGGCCGCCGTTCAATTTTAACCTACTCCTAAAAATACGCTCTGATATGAAAGCTTGGATCAATCTAACCACCGCAGCCCTCGCCATCATCGCTTTGGCTGCCTGCGAAAAAATCTTCCTCCCGGAACCAGAAAACCATCCGCTGGCGATCTTCGACGACCTGTGGGCCAACTTCGATGAGCTATATGCCCCTTTTGAGGAACGGGGCGTGGACTGGGACGCCCAATACGAAGCCTATCGCCCCCAAGTGCAGGCCAATACTTCGGACGCAGAACTCTTCGACATCCTCGCCGACATGCTGGCCACGCTGGATGACGGGCACGTCAGCCTCACTGCTCCAGGGCGGGAAGTATTTTTCTCCAACCACATCCGCCGCGAAAAGCCCGACGACGATTTGTTCAGCCTGAATGCCATCACGGCCAACTACCTGGAAGCCAGTTTCCAGGCCGACCGGGAGCGGTCTTATGTCTATGGCAAAATCAGAGGCGAGAACATCGGCTATATCTACTTTGACTATATCGGCGCCAACTCGGCGCAACTACGAGAATTCCTCAGCGCATACGCAGCAGCCGATGGCTACATCATTGATCTGCGGCACAACCGCGGCGGAGATTTCACCCACTTCTTCGCCGCTATGCAGCCGCTGGTGGATCAAAGGAGGCTCGTTTTCCGCAGCAAGACCAAAAATGGCAGCCGCCGGGGCGACTTCACCCCCTGGCACGAGTGGCATATCGAGCCTTCTGGACGCCACAATGACAAACCTATCGTCGTGCTGACCGACCGCTACACCATCAGCGCGGGCGAACGGGTGGCGATGGCCTTCAAGGCACTGCCTCAAGCTATCCTCCTGGGCGACACTACCAATGGCGCACAGGGCACGATGATCGCCCGCGAGCTGGCCAATGGCTGGTCTTACTCTCTGGTGCCGCAGAAAATCCAAATGTTCGACGGCATCTCCTACGAGGGCATTGGCATTGCTCCGGATATCTACTTTAAAAACGAGCGCGAAGCGATCCTCCACGGACGCGACCAGATGCTGGAACGGGCAATCAGCGAACTAAAATAAGCATTGCTTGGGCTTTTTTTGTGCTAAACCGCCGATGTGGCATGCCACCTTTCGTCATATCACCACCTGGATGAACTGCCGGAGCGGATGGATTGGTATTAATACCTTGAATCCGGGCAGGTATTTCATCGAAGTGCATGCCAAAAGCGAGCTGCCGCAGATGCTGTGCTTCATGAAGACACGCTAATCTGCTTCTGATATTGGTGCTACCCCTGCCTCCAAAATGAGGCAGGGGTAGCGCTATTGGTGGGCTAGTGCCCCATGGACGAAGTTGTTGATAGTTAAGCCGCCGCCATTTCACCGTCAGGCAAGGCGGGAAGAGGGAGCATAGCCAAAGCTACGCGACCGATAAGCAACGCAGCATGGCGCTGAAAGGGCAAGGCTTGGGCTGTCAAGAATTTCGTTCATGGGGCACTAGAATGGGTGCCGCTTCATCGCCCGCTCTACCCTCACTGGTGCCCGCGCCGCGCCGCGTGGATATATGAAACATATAGTGAGGGCATCCCTGCTTCAGCTTTCCCTAGATCGGGATGCTCCTCTTTGCCTTAGCTCAGCGCAGCAACACCACCTCCCCTGCCGCCTGTTCCCGGGTCCCGTCCGGCCATTCCACCTCCAGGGTATAGACATAGACCCCGGCCGGGGCGGGGC
>CAYSPJ010000240.1:0-5038 GCA_964432875.1 uncultured Phaeodactylibacter sp.
AAGGAAAAAGGTTAAGGTTAAGGTTAAGGTGTTCAAAACTCCGGAGGCATCATGCTGCCATTTTTCGGCCGATTGCGCGGAAAAATCCCGTAGGGATGAAAGCTTCCTTGCCAGGGACGTCAGTCCCTGGATCCGGAAAGCGCTGGAAAGAGTTCCGTAGGAACGACACCCCGGCAGAGCGGCAAAGAGTGCGGTTGACCAGCATGATGCGAGTGTCGTTCTGCTGGGACTTTTGCCCTTTGTTGGCTTCATCCAGGGGCTTACGCCCAATGAAGCTGCCGCTCCTCCGGAGCTTGTCGGGCGAACCGCCTCGTTTTGCATGAAGAAAAGTACGCAAAAATGGCAGCACCTTTTCCCCGCGTTTTTGAACACCCTAGGGTTATAAGGTTGAGGGGTTAAAGGGGGCCCAAGAGCAAAAAACCAGAAATGCAAACGGGCCAGCCGCCTCCAGGAGAGCAGCCAGCCCGTTGATGTATCTATGGCAAAACGCACCATGTTTGCAGGATGATTTCAACACCCCGCTTGCCAGCCACCTAGCCCAGAAGCCGGATGCCAAGCGGAGTATCCTCCTCGGCCATTGCAGCGGAGCGGCGATAAGAGCGTGGCGCGCCCTACTTGATCATCTTCATAAAAGTACCCACAAACCAATTGGAATCTGCTTTGATCAAGCTGTCGAGGGTCGAATCTGCTTTGCTGGAAAAGAGCTTGATTTCGCGGATGATGCTGATGAAGTCTTCGGCGGCTTCACTATCCGGTTTTACCGTAGCGATTTCGTCCAGCACCTTGAGCATGGGCTCCAGTTCCCTCTTCTTGCGCTGGATGATGATGGATTTGACCACCTCCCACATATCTTTCTCCGCGATGAAGAATTCCCGGCGCTCGCCAGTCTTCAGCTCCTTGTAAACCAAGCCCCAATCGATGAGCGCCCGGATATTCATATTGGCATTGCCACGTGAAATCTGCAACTCCTCCATAATGTCTTCCGCACAGAGCGCTTCCGGTGAGATGAGCAGCAGCGCATGGATTTGTGCCATAGTACGGTTGATCCCCCAGCTTGAACCCAAAGCCCCCCAAGACTGGAGAAACTTATCTTTGCCTTCTTCTAATGTCATGTGGTTGTGAAATTTCAAAAAATACTGAATCAATAATATAAATGAAAATATCCAGCCTTTAGTTTACCTGTCGGCAAAAGGAAAGCGCTGAATGTTGAAATTTCATTTTTCAACCCAATTCTTATTGGCTGATAAAAGGCGTTTTCACGACCTGGGCTTCCAGCCTTTTTTTGCCGGCCACGATAAAAACCGGGGTGCCAACTGCGGCAAAATCCAGCTCCACATACCCCATGCCAATAGGGTGGTCTAAAGAAGGAGACATCGTACCGGAGGTGACTTTACCAATGGTACGCCCGGCGGCATCCTCGATGAGGTAATCATGGCGGGGTACGCGCCGCTCATCGGGCAGCGAGAAGCCCACCAGCTTGCGGCTTACCCCAGCAGTGCGCTGTTGCTCGAAGGTATCGCGGCTGATGAAATCCCCTTTTTTTGTTTTGGTGATCCAACCCAAGCCCGCTTCGATGGGCGAGGTGGTGTCGTCAATATCGTTGCCATAGAGGCAATAGCCCATTTCCAGGCGCAGGGTATCGCGGGCACCCAGGCCGATGGGCTGGATGTGGTGCGCGGCACCAGCTTCAAAGACCCGATCCCAGAGCAAAGCCGTTTTGTCCGTATCTACATAGAGCTCGAAGCCGCCGGCGCCAGTATAGCCGGTAGCAGAGATGAGTACGTTGTCGATGCCGGCGAAGGTGCCCTTGGCAAAAGTGTAGTACTTGAGGCTGCCCAAATCCACTGCGGTAAGCGGCTGCAGCACCTCGGCTGCCAGGGGCCCTTGAACGGCCAGCAGGCCCGTGTGGTCAGAAATATTGATCAGGCGCGTATCAAACTCGTTGTGCCGGTTGACCCACTCCCAGTCCTTCTCAATATTAGAAGCATTGACCACCAGCATAAAAGCCTGCTCGCCGGCAGCGCACATATCTTCTGGCAGGCGATAGACCAGGCAATCGTCCACGATACCGCCCTGTTCGTTGGGGAAACAGGAATACTGGGCATCGCCGATATCGAGCTTGGAAGCATCGTTGGAAGTGACCTTCTGTACCAAAGCGAGGGCTTCCTTGCCGCGCACGATAAATTCGCCCATGTGAGAGACGTCAAATACGCCGACTTTCTGGCGCACCTGCTGGTGCTCTTCGATAATGCCAGCATAGGAAATGGGCATATTGTAACCCGCAAATTCGGCCATGCGGGCCCCCAGGGCAAGGTGCTTTTCAGCAAGCGGTGTATTTTTCATGGTTTGATGTTATTCGATTAGGAATTATTGGACGATGATTTCTTGAATCCGGTCGCCTACCTGGATCTGGTGCACGGCATCCATCCCTTTAACTACTTTGGCAAAGATGGTGTAGTTGCCGTCCAGGTGAGGTGTCGGGGAATGGGTGATAAAAAACTGGGTACACTCGGTATGGTTGCCAGCCGAAGCCATGCCTACGTAGCCTTGCGCGTCGTAGTGCAGCCAGGGCAATTCGGAGCGGATGGTATAATCCAGGCTGCCGTAGCCATCGCCGCGGGGGCAGCCGCCCTGGATGACAAAATTGGGCACTACCCGGTGAAAAACTTTGTCGGTGTAAAACCCCTGCCGGGCCAGGGCCGCAAAGTTGGCAACCGAACCCGGCGCGTCTTCGGTCAGCAATTGCAGCTCGATATCGCCCCGGCTGGTTTTGATGAGGGCATTTTTGCTTTTAGAAAGCCGGCTCAGCAAGCTCCAGTCAATGGGGTGGTTATATTCGGGGGTTTTCAGGGGCGGCTCGGGCTGGTTGCGCAGGAAGGCGATGGTTTTATTCAGCTCGTTATAAGTCTCGATTTCTTTAGGCAGCTTGAGCCGCACCAGGGCCGTATCCAGTACTCTGATGGCGATGGTGTCGATGTAAGTTTGATAGTTGAGGCTCTTGTTGCGCAGGGCTTCGGCAGAGATGGCGATCATGCCGGGGTCGCCGCTGCGCATGGCCAGCATGAAGAAGTAGAGCAGCTCGCGGCGTACCTGCCGGTAGCCCTCGCCAAAGAAAGCGCGGAAATCTGGGCGGTTGCTGATGCCCGCCAAGGCCTCCATGGTAGCCGTGCGCACAATCGGCGATTCCGATTTCGAGCCTTCCTGATGGATGTGGCGGAGATTCCAGCCAAACTCCCCCAGAGCTCTCAGCACAGCGGCTTTTTCATAGGGCGATTCGGCGCTGAGCAGGCGTTGCCGCAGCTCCGTATTGATAGCGTCGCGCACTTCGGTACGGTAGGCGGGCAGGTGGCGGTTGGCGGCCTGGTAGAGGGTGAGCTGCACGCCCCAGGGCAGGTCCTCTTTCGCGGCACGCCAATAAAAGGTGGCGTCATCGGCGATGCCCTTGTCGAGGAAGAACTGGGCCGCCCGGCCCGCCAGATGGGCATTGGGCGATTGGAGGGCCTGGTTCATCATTTCCTGCACTTTGGCATATTCAAAGTTGGCCAAAGCCCGTAGGATGTTGTATTGCACGCGGTAATCAGCCTCTCTGCCGTAAGCAGCCCGCAGGGCACTCAGCGCCCCGGCAGAGGGGATTTTCCCCAGCGCGGCCGCCAGGGCCATGCGGATATCGGGCTGGCTTTCCCGCTCCAGGGCTTCGGCCAGGGCCTGCCCGGCAATGGAATCCAGCTTGAGCCCCTCCGCCCTTTGCAGGTAATGCGCGGCGATGAGGCGGGCCGAGGGGGGGTACTGGGCACCAGTGGCCAGCTCCATCATGCGGCTAGTGCCCTCGGGCGAGATGATATTGCGCAAAGCAAAGCGATAGATACCCCGGGCCTGCCCTTCCAGCAGCACCGTATCCCGAGCTTGATAAGTCGTGATTTCCGCCATGGCTTTGAGCTCTTCGGCGCTGCCGCATTTGCCCACCGCTTCCAGGATAGCGTAGTTGGCATCCCAGTAAAGGCCCGCCGTGTCTGTGCGGGCAAAGGCGCCGATCAAAAGCGGCACCGCGCTAGCCGCTCCAGCTTGCCCCATCGCGTAAGCTGCTGCCGCCCGCACCTGGCTGATGGGGTCATCCAGCAGCAGCGTCAGGCTGTCGTTGGCCCCGGCATCGCGGATGGATGCAAAGGCCAGAGCCGCCAGGTAGCGGTAAGTCGGGTCTTCATGCCGGAAAAAAGGGTACAGGCTATCTACCAGGTGCTCGTCTTGGAAATTGTGGATTTTTTGCAGGAGCGGGTCCGCCATGTCCAGGCGGATATCGGTGAGCACTTTTTCCGAAGGCGGCAGGCAGCCCCACTGCCAGGTGAGCCCTAAAAGCATAAGTAATGGCAAGGCGATAATCCGGTTCATGCGCAGTTGGCTTTGTTACTGGCCGTAAAAGTACGAAGAAGGTTTAAGAAGCGCAAGGTTGCTTTTGGAGCTGCCACGGTTTTCAATGGCCCGCCCGCCGGGCGAACCTGAAAGGCCTAACAAAAAAGGCTCCCGCAGCAGCAGGAGCCTTTCTCTTTTCGGTACGTGTTCATGTAAAATAGCCAATCGAATATTTTTGGCCTAGGATACTTCGATCAATTCGAAATTGAACAAAAGCAAAATCAGCAGAAGAATGCCTAAAATGATCATGGGAAAAAAATTTAAGGATTATCAAATAGGGTTGTTCTGAATGTGCGGAATCATTCTTCTCCGGGAAGCTGAAGCGGGATGCCACCAACGACGATCTCTACAGCTACCTGATGTACCCGGAGGTGTTCTTGGAGTTTGCCCGCTTCACCCGGGAAAACGGGGACCTCTCGGTGTTGCCCAGCAGCGCCTTCTTCTACGGACTTCAACCCGGCGAGGAGATGTCCGTGGTCTTGGAGCAGGGAAAAACCCTGTTCATCAAGCTCATCAATGTGGGCGAGGTGGACAAGGACGGCCGCAGGATCATCCTCTACGAGTTGAACGGAATGCCGCGGGAGACGGTGATCCAAGACAAATCGGTCGCCCCCAAGGCCAAGGCCAGACC
>CAYSPJ010000241.1:0-4993 GCA_964432875.1 uncultured Phaeodactylibacter sp.
CACAAAACAAAATAAGATGATGACCTACATCTATGGTGCCAGTGGGCACGGCAAGGTCATTTATACCATCCTGCGGGATAGCGGGGTGGGGGTGGATGGCTTTATTGATGCCAATGAAGCCCTGCATGTTTGCCTGGGCTTATCGGTGCGGCATGGCGAGCACTTCATTGTGCCAGAAGACAAACTGATTGTCGCGATAGGCGATAATGCTACGCGGCAGAAAATAGCTGGGCGGCTGCCGGTACGCTTCCTCACCGCCATCCACCCGACGGCCATCATCGATGCGAGCGTACGCGTGGGGGAGGGCACGGCCGTGATGCAAGGCGCCATCGTTCAGGTGGGGGCCGCCGTGGGCCGCCATGCCATCCTCAATACGGGCTGTGCCATAGACCACGATTGTGAACTCGGAGACTTCGTACACATTTCTCCTCGCGCGACCCTCTGCGGGCAAGTCAGCGTCGGCGATTTGTCCTGGATTGGGGCGGGGGCGGTAGTGAAGCAAGGTGTCCGCATCGGCCGGGGCTGCATCATCGGCGCCGGCGCCGTCGTCCTCCGCGATGTGCCCGATGGGGCAATGGCCTTAGGCAACCCGGCCCGCATCCTCCCCCCCTCCTTTACCCTTTAACCTTTAACCTTCCCGCTTCACTTCGTTCAGACGGGATGTCGCTTCGCTCCATTTTCCTTTTTCCTTTCCCCTTTCCCCTTCCCCCCCTTCACTCCATCCACCCCACCTCTCCGCCCGAAAGCAAGAAGAGCAGCACCCCCAGCACTGGTGCCAGCACCGAGGCGGCCATGAAGTAGAAATACCGCCGCGGCACCCGGGAAGGCTCGATGAGCTCGGCGGTCAGCGCGATGAGCAGCAGAAAGAGGCAGATGCCACCGAAGATGAGGCTCAGCATGCTGGCGAGGTAATCATTGGCTAGCCAACCCAGGAAATAGAGCACACCCTGGATGAGGAAGAGCTCGGTGGTCCGTAATCTTTCCATCGTCGTGGTTTGAATTCCCCTTTCCTTGCGGTTAATAATCAATAAAAATCCGGTTAGCATTGCGGTTGATGTTGTCCAGCATATCGGTGCCTTCCAGGTAGTCGGAGCCCTGGATTTGGCCGGGGACGCTGCGGTACAACTGGCGTTGCCATTGCGGGTTGTTGAGCTCGCCGATGGCGGTAGAGTGCAGCAGTTGGTAATCACCGGGGGCTAAGGAGGGGTTGTAGAAGACGAACTTCACGTTATTCTGGTTGGTGCGGGGGAATTCGTAGTAAGTCCAGACCTCGTAAGGCGGTGCGGAAGGTTCCATATTGCGGGATTCGATATCGTCCGGCTGGCCATATTTGAGGTAGATGAAGCCGCGGTCGCTTTCGAAGCCGTAGCGGAAGCCGGAATTGAACTTCACGTCGATTGCGGAGGCCACCTCCATATATTTTTTGTAGGCGAATTCGGGGTTATTCGGGCTTTCCTTGACCCAGAAGCTGAAGAGGTAGAGGCGTTGGCCCTCATGGTTTCTGGCTCGCATCATACTGTTGACCATTTCGGCATCCGTGGGGGGGATTTTCGGCGTCAGGGCCCGCAGGCTGTATTCCAGTTGTTTGGGGCTGAGCTTGTTGACAAACTCTTCTTCGATATTGACATCGGTGAGCAATTCCAGTTTTTCCTGTTCGAAGAAGGGGTTGCTGCGTTGGAAGAAGAGCTTTTTACGGCTCAGCAGCTCTTTGCTGCGGTTGCGGACATCGACGACCAGGTAATAATTGCCGGAAGCCACTTTGGAGATATCCATCTGGATGAGGAGGGGGACGATGGGCTGGGCTTGCTGGCGCTTGTGGCCGGCCATGACCAGCTCGGGTTTGTCGTTGTTTTCGCGCTCGATGGAATAGCTCACCAGGAAATCTTCGCCGACGGCCTGGTCGGTATTGTAAATCTCGTTGTAGAAGATGAGCGACGAAGCGTGGCGGCCGTAGAAGTTGAAGGGCAGGGGCTGCATCTGGATGCCGTTTTTCGCAAAGATATTTTCTTCTTCAGTCGCGCGCTGGAAAGCCGACAGCAATTGTAAGCTGGATTGCTGCACCCCTTCGCTGCTGTAGTCGATGATAAATTCGGTTTGAAACTCCTTGGAATTATCTTCTTTTTTCAGGTCGTGGATAGCTACGGCCATTTCGTAAGTGCCGTTTTCGAGCGCATAGCGCTTGAGGTCGACAAAATCGATGGGTTGCTCCACTAGTGGGCTGGTCAGGGCGTATTTATCGCCTTTGACGATGGTGCCGTTCTGTTTAAAGAGGATGATGACTTCTACTTGCGCTTGGGAGAGCGAATCGGCTAGCGCCTCAAAGGAGACGGAGCGGCCGGAGATGTAGAGGTAAACTTCGACGTAGTTCTGGCGTGGGCTTTTAAAGGTGGCATAGGAAACGCTGGCGTCGATGGCTTTCAGTTGGAAGCTGAGCCCGAGCAGTACTAATAGGAAGAGCAAGTTTTTCATAGCGGAAAGATTTTGCTGCTAAAGATAAGGATAAAAGGCAAAGCGTAAAGGCCTTATTGGGAAAACAATTATTCAAAATGGGTAGTTTCCTGCCGGGATGCCCTTTTACATTGGCCTGGCGGGCGCTGGGTTTTTTAGCTGCGGATTGCCCTGGCTGTTAGGGATTGGGGGGGTGTAGCTGCGCTTATTGAGGCGGAGGCAGCCCCCTGTGCTTATCAAGGGAAAAAAGGTTTACTCGTACAAATCCGGCTGGAGGAAAGGGATGAGGGCCAGGAGGACGGCTTGTTGGTAGAGCAGTTGGCGATCGAACAGGCCATTGGTGAGCAGGCCGATAGCCCCGCCCTGTTGTTTGGAGTTGTGGCGGTCGAAGAGCTTATCCATGACGGGCCCCAGTTCGCCGCCGGCTTTGATGGCCAGTGCAACGGAGGGGGGGAGCATGAAGGTATTGCTGCGGGCGGCGCCGCGCCGGCCGCCCTTGCTCAGCACGACAGCCCAGCCGAAGGCTTCCATGCCATGGGGCGTATCGGCCACGCCGCCTTCGATGCCTACCCAGAAGTCAGCCAGAGGCGCTTTGCGGCGGGCATGGCGGGCGCGGTTGTAGGCCCCTTGGTAAGTCTCCTCGTTTGAAACCGGCTGCTCGCTCACGCCAGAACGGACACTGAGCCCCTGGATACTGAGCTCCTGCCCGAAGGCCAGCAGGAAGGCCTGCTTGACGGCCATTTGTTTAACCGGATTGGTCGAGGCTACCGCAATCACCATCATTCTTGTTCCACCGCGTTTTTTTGTAAGATAAAGCTGAATTTGACCTTGCGCATTTCAGTGGATAGCGAGAGCTTGGAATCGCTCAACTCCTGGACGGTGTAGATGATCTCTTCCGGGCTGCCGATTTGCCGTATTTGGCTATTCTGAATTTCATAGCGCGACTCTCCGGAGGCCACGGGTATGTTGGTCTTCATTTGGCCGTCTTCCAGGAATTCGAAGAAGAGGCCATCCAGCGATTCGGTAGGGTTGCCGTCGCGGAAGCCTTGCTGAAGCTCCCAGCGGCCCCAGAGGAGCTCTTTTTCAAAAGCAGGTTCTGATTTGCAATAGCTTAGCGCCACAGTGCTCAGCAGGAGCAAGGCTGTTTGTAAGAGGGTATTTCGCTTCATGCTATGTGTTTTACTCGTTTTGGATGCCCAACGGGCCTGGCTTGAAATAAAATCGCGCCAAAGTTACCAATATTTTAGAAAATCCGGTGCTTTGCTGGCGGGCAAGGCTGATGCGCTCGCTTTTTCCTTAAAACGAAAAAATGTTAAAAAAACCAACATAAATAGCTCAATTTCTTGGCAATTTAAAAATAAAAGCCTTTTTTTGGTGCAAAATCATTAAACCGGGATGGTATGAGTAAACATGTTGATATTGATAAGTTGGATAAGCAAATACTTTCCATGCTGATGCGGAACGCCAAGCAAGCCTATACGGAAATTGCCAAACAGCTGCATGTGTCGGGCGGCACCATCCACGTGCGGATGAAGAAACTGGAAGATGCGGGCGTTGTCAAAGGTTATAATTTGGCTATAGACTACGGCAAGCTAGGCTATGATGTCTGCGCATTCCTGGGTATCTATCTGGATAAGAGCTCTTTGTATGATGATGTGGCGGCTGAATTGGAGAGCATCCCGGAAATCGTGGCGGTACACTATACGACTGGCTTGTACAGCATCTTTGCGCAGATCATCTGCCGGGATACCGCCCACTTGCGCGATGTGTTGCACGACAAGATCCAGAAGATTTCGGGCATCCAACGCACCGAGACTTTTATCTCTCTGCAGGAGAGCGTCGAGCGCCCGATTGATGTGCTTGGGTTGGAGGCAGAGGGCTAGCGTTCTGTGGCTAAGTGGCTTCCACGGCGCACCAAGCGCTTAGATTTGCTATGCCGATGGAGGTGCTATTCTGAAGCAAAAAAGACCAGGTGCCGGATAAAGGCACCTGATCGAAAAGTATGTTGCTTCCTTAGTAGCCTGGTCTGATGAGCACACCTTAAAATAAACAAGCAGCGGCTTGCTCTTGCCGCCGCCTGTGCTAAACGTTTGGCTGAAGTATCGCAGCGGTGAATGCTATGGATACCAGCGGTTGCAGCTACTAGGGTTTAGTTAGTTTGTTTGTTTATTTGTTTGGGTCAAGCCTATAGTTTACAGTTTCATTTGAATGCACCTCAAAGGTGTCGCCGATTTTGAGATCAGCCAAGGCTTTTTTTCCGAATACCCCTTTTGGCTGTCCGAATGGCTGCTCTGGCTGTCCGAACGGAATTCATGCCAAGCTTAGATTTGGTCTTGCCGGGAAAGGTTACCATGTTTGGGGTCCCGCGCCGTTTCAGGTGACATCTCCACCCGCAAGCCGTTTCAGGTGACATCTCCACACCTGCGTAGTCCCACCAGCAAGTGGATGGTGTAATCTGAAACGGCGTGCCTCCCCCAAGCCAGCAACCCCGCGCTTGAGATTACACCTGCCGCCTACCTTGGTTTAGCAGATGAGCGGCAGATGT
>CAYSPJ010000242.1:0-4931 GCA_964432875.1 uncultured Phaeodactylibacter sp.
ACGCCCCCGCCCTGGCCGAGCGGCTCTACTACTACACCTCGGGCTACCCCTTCCTGGTGAGCAAGCTGTGCAAGATCGTAGACGAGGACATCCTGCCCCGCAAAACAGAAAAAAGCTGGGGCGAAGCCGAGCTGGAGCAAGCCGCCCACCAGCTGCTCAGCGAGAACAACACCAACTTTGACAGCTTGGTCAAGAACATGGAGAACAAGCCCGACTTGTACGAGCTGGCCTTCCGGCTGATCATAGATGGGGCAGCGGTGGCCTATAACCCCGACAACCCGGTCATCCAAAAAGGCATCCTCTACGGGGTCTTCAGCCGCAACGGCAATCTGCGCATCCACAACCGCATCTACGAGCAACGGCTTTACAACTACATGGCCTCGAAGACCGAGACGGCGATGGATGCCAATAGCCACAACTTCGAGGGGCTGTTCCAATTGCCCGGCAATGGCTTGAACCTGGAGAAAGTGCTGCTCAAATTCCAACAATACATGAAGGAGCAGCACAGCCGCCGCGACGAGCACTTCCTGGAGCGGCAGTGGCGCCTGGTCTTCCTGGCTTTCCTCAAGCCCATCCTCAACGGCAAAGGGCACGACTTCAAGGAGGTGGAGGTCTCCGAAGAGAAGCGGCTCGACATCGTCGTGACCTACTATCAGCACAAATACGTCATTGAGCTGAAGCGCTGGTACGGCGACAAAGCCCACCAGCGCGGTCTGGCTCAACTGGCCGATTACCTCGACCGCCAGGGCCTGAAGGAAGGCTACCTCGTCATCTTCGACCCGCGACGCCCCGTAGAGACGATTCAAGAATCGTCTCTACGGGCGCAGCAGTGGATCGAAGCAGAGGGGAAGCGGGTGTTTGCGGTATGGGTGTAGGGCAAGCTGAGGCATCATCAAGTGCATTGACCGCTTCACACCTCATCCAAGCGCCGCCGCCCCAGCCGGTGGCCGTTTTTAAACTGCGTCGGCGTCAGGCCAGTAGCCTGCTTGAATTGATTGGAGAGATGCTGGGAGCTGCTGTAGCCGAGCTCCCAGGCGATTTCGCTCAGCGTCTGTTCCCCATAAGCCAGCAGTTCCTTCACCCGTTCGATTTTCTGAGCGATGATGTACTTTTCGATTGTAAGGCCTTCAACAGCAGAGAAGAGCTTGCTGAGGTAGGCGTAATCCTGTCCAATTGCCTTTCCCAGGAAGTCCGAGAAGTTCATCGCCTCGGGTTTTTGCGGCTCGTGGTGGATTTCGTTGATGATAGCTGTTTTGATTTGCGCGATAAGGCGGCTGGTGCGGTCGTCGAGCAGCTCGAAGCCTTCGGTTTGCAGGGCTTGGCGGAGGGAGGCTAACTGTTCTGGGCTTGGCTCGCCTTCTAGCTCTGCTTCGCCCAGGCGTACGCGCTTGGCTAGCATGCCCGCCTCGGCAAGCAACCGCTCGACGGTGCGTTCGCAGCGGGCGCAGACCATGTTTTTGATGTAGAGCGTCATCGTTTTTTTTTTTCAGCTCATGAAAATAGGGGCGGCTGTGAACGCATGACTCCTGGCTCAGGCGTTCACTAAACCCGGGCTTGCTAGGCTCGGGGAGGCTCGGCCTTAGTGAGGGGCTGAACGGGGAGTCAGCCCCTCACATCATAGGGGGCGGTGAACGCATGACTCCCGGCTCAGGCGTTCACTAAACCCGGGCTTGCTGGGCTCGGGAGGCTTGGCGTTAGTGAGGGGCTGAACGGGGAGTCAGCCCCTCACCGGCTGGGGGACACAGTGGAGCATCGCTTGCCATTATTTAGCTTTGCCTTACCGCTTCCACCTCCTCAATCGTCTTAGCGATGCGCGGCCCCAGCACCTGATGGCCATCGGCAGTGATGAGCACGTTGTCTTCAATGCGGATGCCGCCAAAATCGCGGTACTGCTGCACCTGGTCGTAGTTGATGAACTCGGTGAATTTGGCCTGGCTCTGCCACAGGTCGATCAATTCCGGGATGAAGTAGATGCCAGGCTCGACGGTCAGGACGAAGCCGGGCTGCAGGGCACGGGCCAGGCGCAGCGACTTCAAGCCGAATTGGGTGCTGCGCTCCACTTCGCCGTCGTAGCCGACGTAGTTTTCGCCCAGGCCCTCCATATCGTGCACGTCCATGCCGAGCATGTGGCCCAGGCCGTGGGGGAAGAACAGGGCGTGCGCGCCTTGCTGCACCGCTGCTTCCATATCGCCCCGCATCAGGCCCAGCGCCTTGAGCCCCTCGGCGATCTGGCGGCAAGCCTGGAGGTGGACGTCGAGGTAGCGCGTGCCGGGCCTACAGGCCGCGATGCAGGCTTCCTCGGTATCGAGCACCAGTTGATAGATTTCCTTTTGTTTGGTGGTGAAGGTTTTATCCACCGGGAAAGTGCGGGTGATATCGCCGGCGTAATGCGTCGGCGTCTCGGCACCGAAGTCGCCGAGCACGAGCTGGCCGCTTTGCAGCACGTTGCCGTGGTAGTGGTTGTGCAGGGTCTGGCCATTGACGGTAAGGATGGCCGCATAAGCCAATTGGCCTTCGGACGCCAGCGCGATGCCTTCTACGATGCCGGCCAGCTGCGCTTCTTTGATGCCGGGGCGGGCGCTGCGCATCGCTGCCAGGTGCATGCTGCGGGTGACGACGAGGGCTTGCTCCATCTCAGCGATTTCTTCCGGCCCTTTAATGGAAACCAGGGCGACGACGGCCTTGATGAGCGCTTCGGAAGCTTGCTGCCGCACTTCATGCGCGGGTATGCCCAGCCACTGCCCGAGTTGGATCAGGTTCTCCCCCCGATAAGGCGGCAGGAAATGGATGGCCCGCCCCTGCGCTTGAGCCTGGGCCAGGCGCCCGGGCAACTCAGCATAAGGCGCCGTCTGGCTGATGCCGGCCTGGCGGGCCTGCTCGGCGATGGTGGGCTGCGGCCCCATCCAGACGATGTATTCGATGCTGAGCTCGTCCCCGAAGATGATGGTTTGCTGCTCGTCGAGGTCGATGAGGGCTGCCAGGTTGGGGCGGTCCAGGCCGGTGAAGTAGAGGAAGTGGCTGTCTTGGCGGAAACGGTAGGTGTTGTCCAGGTAATTCATGGGGCTTTCGCCATTGCCCATGAGCAGGATCAGGCCGCCGCTCAGCTGGCTTTGCAACTGTTGGCGCCGCGTCACATAGATATCTTGCTTAAACATGTGGGTATGTTGGTTTTGGTTAATCGATCTGTAGCTTTGCCGGGAAGGCAGTGCATAAATATAGGGAATTGCTGGGAATTGCATTGGTTTTTTGGCTTTTTTATTTCATAAATGAATCTCGCCAGCCAGTGGCGCTGATTTCTTTTTTTAACTTTACGGCCATCCAAAGCAGAACTTATGAATCAACTCGAACAATTCCGCCAAATCGAAGCCTTCCTCTTTGATGTGGATGGGGTGCTTTCGCCCAATCAGGTACTCGTCACCGAAGAAGGCTATCTGTTGCGGCAGATGAGCGTCCGCGACGGCTACGCCATCCGGCAGGCCATCATGGCCGGTTACAAAGTAGGCATCATCACGGGAGGCCGCTCGGAGGGGGTACGCCTGCGCCTGCAAGGGCTGGGCGTAGAGGATGTTTATCTGGGCACCCAGGAGAAGCTGGCGCCTTACGAGCATTTTATTGACAAATACGGATTGGATGAGGCAAAAGTGCTCTACATGGGCGATGATTTGCCCGATTATACGGTGATGCGGCGGGCCGGCTTTCCCGTCTGCCCCCAGGATGCCGCGCCGGAAATCATCGAGTTGGCCTTGTACATTTCCCACCTCAATGGCGGCGACGGTTGTGTGCGCGACGTCATCGAAAAGGTGCTGCGGCTTGCCGGGCACTGGCAGGTGGGGTAAATCAATAACTCATGCTGCTAGCGCTATTTCGGCTTATCCGCATTGTCAACCTGGCCATCGTGGCCATCGCGCAGTACCTGGTGTACGGCCTGTTGCTGCTGCCGCCCTTCCGCCAGGCGGGTATCAGCCCGGCTTTAGACGGGCTGCACTTTAGTCTTCTGGTTTTGGTAACGGTGCTGATTACCGCTGGGGGCTACATCATCAATGACATCATCGATGCGCCCGGCGATCAGGCCAACCGGCCGGAGCGCTGGGTGGTTGGGCGCACCATCAGCCAGCGGCAGGCTTATCAATGGTATTGGGGTAGCAACCTCCTGGGGCTGGCGCTGGCCCTGTATCTGGCCTGGCAGGTGGGCAATATCTTCTTGGCCGGGCTGCATCCGCTGGCGGTGGGGCTGTTGTACCTCTACTCCGCCTACCTGAAGCGGCAGGTCTTGAGCGGCAATTTCCTGGTGTCGCTGTTTTGTGCGGGGGTAGCCGGCATCGTATGGTTTGCCGAGCGTGCAGGCTTTGCGGCTTTATGCCAGGAATTGCCTGAGCGGGCCGGGCAGGCCGGCTGGGCCATCACCTGGTATATGGTCTTCGCTTTTTTGGCGACGATGTTTCGGGAAATCGTCAAAGATATGGAAGACGCACCGGGCGACGCCAGCACGGCTTGCCGCACGCTACCGCTACAGTGGGGGATGCCAGCAGCCAGAGGCATCGCGGCCTCCTTCGGCTTGGGGCTACTGTTTTTCCTGCTCTATCTGCCCTTCAGCCAACCTGCTTTTTTTAACGCGGCGGGGCTGGCTTACCTGGCAGCTCTTGTCGTGTTGCCGCTGCTGGCCGCCCTGATCCTGCTGCTGCGCGCCCAGGATAAACCCGACTTTCACCTGGTCAGCCAGCTGGCCAAACTGATCATGCTCAGCGGCCTGGGGATGTTGTTTTTTCTGGCTTGAGGGGGAGTGGGGGAGTTGGCAGTTGGCAGTAGGCAAGTTGGCGGTTGGCAGTAGGGGCGGGCCTTGTGGCCGCCTGGCAGTTGGCCCCGCTAAGTGCTCATTCGCATTTAGCGGGAGGACACTTCGTGCCCCGTGCGGGGCACGCTGCCACGGCTCA
>CAYSPJ010000243.1:0-1429 GCA_964432875.1 uncultured Phaeodactylibacter sp.
TCCCGCTCTCGCTGCGCTCGTCCGGGATGTCGCTCCAACTGCATACTGCCTACTGCCCTCCCGCTCTCGCTGCGCTCGTCCGGGATGTCGCTTCGCGCCAACTGCATACTGCCAACTGCACGAGTACCTCCCATGAATGACATTCTCGACAGCCCAAGCCTTGCCTGCCGGCGAGATGGCGGCGGTTAAACGGTCAACAACTTCGTCCATGGAGCCCTAGAGCGTAGGGCACACAGGGCACCCATCACGCAATCTCCCCCCCACAGCTCGAGCCCGCGCCCGCCGTGCAGCCATAACAGTGCTGATCGACGACGATGGCGCGCTGTTGGAGCGCTGTGGCGTCGAATGTGCTGATGTGGCGCGATTCCCGGCAAGCCACCTTCAAATCGAGCATCTGGTTGAAGTCGCAATCATAGATATAGCCGTCCCAACTGACCGAGAGCGTATTGCGGCACATCAGGCCCGTGATGGTGGCGGGATTGAAGGCCTCGACCAGCTTTTCCATATAAGCCTCGTAGTTATCGGTCTCCAGCAGGTAATCCAGGAAGCGGCTGATGGGCATATTGGTGATAGCGAAGAGATGGTTGAAGGCCAGGCCGTAGCGGCGTTCGAGCTGGCGTTTGAACTCTGCTTCGAGCGAAGCCTGGCTACCCGGTAAAAAAGCACCCGTGGGGTTGTAAACCAGGTCGAGCAGCAAGCCGCTGCCTTCCCGGCCGTAGCCCGCCTCGTTGAGCAGGCCGATGGCGGCGATACTGTCTTCAAAAACCCCATCGCCCCGCTGGCTGTCGGTGCGGTTCTTGCTGAAGTAAGGCAGGGAAGAGACCAGGTGTACCCGGTGCTGGGCAAAGAAAGCCGGCAAATCGCGGTACTTGTGGTTGGCCATGATGATGGTCAGGTTGCAGCGGTTCATCACCTTTTTGCCCAAGGCAGTGCAAGACTCCACGAACCAACGAAAATGCGGGTTCATTTCCGGCGCGCCACCAGTGATATCCACCGTATGGATAGAGGGCGTGGCCTCGATGATGCGCAGGCACTGCTCCAGGGTCTCGCGGCTCATGTTCTCGCGCTTCTTGTCGGGGCCGGCATCCACATGGCAATGGGCGCAAGCCTGGTTGCAGAGCTTGCCGATATTGATTTGGAAGATGTCGATGCCCGTGGGGCGCAGCGGAGCGAAGCCCAGGCTGCCCAGCCGCCCGGCAAATTGGGGGAACTGCGCGTCTGCCCGCCGCTGCCCATGCAGCACTTCCAGTTGGATAAAGGTATCTGCCAACTCGCTGCCTTTGGCGCTTAGCGACTTGGTGCGTTGTTTTACGCTCATGTCAATTGGTTGTCGTGTTAATGTTTAATGGACCTGGCGGTGGGTACGGCCGGTGGTCGAGACGATTCGTGAATCGTCTTTGCCTTGTATGAGACGATTCGTGAATCGTCT
>CAYSPJ010000243.1:1529-4907 GCA_964432875.1 uncultured Phaeodactylibacter sp.
GAGACGATTCGTGAATCGTCTTTGCCTTGTATGAGACGATTCGTGAATCGTCTCTACATGGTCATGCCTTTGACGTGGTTCATCATTTGTACGCCGAAGACCAGGGTGGCGCCTCCTTTGATGGCGGCGGCTACGTGGACGGCTTCCATCATCTGCTCCTCATCAGCGCCTTTTTGCAGGCAGTCCGTCGAATAGGCATCGATGCAGTAGGGGCATTGGACGGCATGGGCGACCGCCAGGGCGATCAGGGCTTTTTCCCGTTCGGTCAGCGCGCCTTCTTTGAAGACTTCGCCATACCATTCGAAGAACTTTTTGCCCATTTGCTCCTGGAACTCTACGATAGAGCCGAACTTCTTCAAGTCGGCCGGGTCAAAATACGTTTTTTGTGACATTTTACGCTGCGTTTTATGAATTTAACCGAGCGCAAGTTTAACCATATTTGGGTAAGAAGGTTAGAAAAAAGCGCTACAAAATGCCACAAACGTCCGAATCAGGACGGCAGAGGGAAGTTTTGCGAAGTTTTTTGGGGCCGAGTGCGATATAAAAACTAAAAAACTTTGCCGTTGCGGTTTTTTTCTTACTTTTGCTCCTGCCTACTACTGATTTTCATCTCCAAACGTCCAACTACTCATCACCGTCAACTATAATTGGAACATGCCCACCAGCATACCGGCAGGCTTTTGGGTCTGCGGTCAAGTCAGGTCGGCATGGGCTCTGGGCTCGCCATGCAAGGTACAGGGAAAGCAAACACCTACGAAAAGCCCTTTTTGATAATAATCACCTTTCGGGGGTGACGAAAGTCACCCCCTTTCCCTGCCTCCCCCCGCTATTTTTACCCCCTAAAATAAGGAATATGCCAGTCGCAAGCCAATTGAACCCGCCTGCTGCCGAGCGCAATGGGGCCAGCCCCGAGGCGTCCTGTTATCATTGTGGCGAGCCTTGTGAAGGCCAGCAGATCAGGCTGGAGGAAAAGGCTTTTTGCTGCGAAGGCTGCAAGACGGTATTCGAAATATTGAACGATAACGGCTTATGCCGCTACTACGATATCGACGAAAATGCAGGCGTGAGCCTGAAAGGCCGCCGCCAGGAAGAATACGCCTTCCTGGATGATGCCGAGGTGCAGGAAAAGCTGCTGGATTTCACCGATGGGCAGCAGGCCCGGGTCACTTTTTTCATCCCGCAGATGCACTGCGCCTCATGCATCTGGCTGTTGGAGAACCTCCACAAGCTCAACCCCGGCGTGATTTCCGCCAAAGTCAATTTCGTCAAGAAAGAAGCCTATATCAATTATGTCGAGGGCGAGATCAGCTTGCGCCAGGTGGTCGAGCTGCTGGCCAGCATCGGCTACGCCCCGGCGATCAACCTCAGCAGCCTGGATGAAGATCATCTGCCGAAGGTTGACCGTTCGCTTTACTATAAAATCGGGGTGGCGGGCTTTGCCTTTGGCAACATCATGTTGCTCAGCTTCCCCGAGTACCTGGGGTTGGAGAAGGGGGAGGATCAGTTCTTTTTCCACCTCTTCGGCTACCTCAACATCCTGCTCGCCCTGCCCGTGGCTTTTTATAGCGGCATAGATTATCTGAAATCGGCCTGGCGAGGGCTGAAGCAGCGCACCCTCAATATCGACGTGCCGATCTCCATTGGCGTCTTGGCGCTGTTTGGACGTAGTGTCTTTGAAATCCTCAGCAATACCGGGGCGGGCTACCTCGACAGCCTGGCAGGGCTGATTTTCTTCCTGCTGGCGGGCAAGTGGTTCCAACAACGCACTTATCACAACATCTCCTTCGAGCGGGACTACAAGTCCTATTTCCCCATCGCCGCCAACCGCCGGGAAGGTGGAGCGGTGAAGTCCGTCACCTTAGATAAACTCCAAGCCGGAGACATCATCCTCGTCAAGCATGGGGAGCTCATCCCCGCTGATAGCATCCTGCTAAAGGGCGAAGGCGAGATAGACTATAGCTTCGTGACCGGCGAATCAGAGCCGGTGCGCAAAACTACGGGCGAGAAAATCTTCGCCGGTGGCCGGCAGCTGGGCGGCGCCGTCGAGTTGAGCCTGGTGCGCAAAGTCTCGCAAAGCTACCTGACGCAGCTGTGGAACGACGAGGCTTTCACCAAAGCCCAGGAATCGCGCACCAGCGCCCTGGCCAACCGGGTCGGCAAGGTCTTCACCGGGGGCATCTTGTTTATCGCCTTTGCCACTTTGTTTTATTGGCTGCCCCGCGACGTCCACACCGCTATCAATGCTTTTACGGCGGTGCTCATCATCGCCTGCCCTTGCGCGGTGGCATTGGCCATCCCTTTTATTTTTGGCAATGCCGTGCAAGTGCTGGGCAAGCACCGCTTCTACCTGAAGAATACGGCCATCATAGAAGCCCTGAGCAATGTGCAGGCAGTAGTTTTTGACAAAACTGGCACGTTGACCCAGCGCGAGCGCAGCGAAGTGGAATTCGTCGGCGAGCCGCTGAGCCAGCACGAGCAGCGCATGTTGCGGGCGGTATTGCACCCTTCGGCCCACCCGCTTAGCCGCCAGTTAGAGGCCTTCCTCCGCGAGGGTCAGGAGGAGATTGACGCTGAGCTGTACAAGCTTTCCGATTGGGAAGAAGTAGTGGGCCAGGGCGTACAAGGCATCGTCTGCCAGCGCCGTATCCGCGTCGGCTCCCGCCGGTTTGTGGAGGGGGCTTTGCCAGAAGGGCATGCCGCAGAGGATGCGGCGGTTTACGTGCAGCTCAATCACGAAATCAGAGGTTGGTTCCGCATCGAAAACCATTTCCGGGAAGGGGTGTGGCAGGTGGCGCAATATTTTGGACAAAAGGCCCGCCTGTTTTTGCTCTCGGGCGATAACGAGCGCGAGAAGCCGCTGCTGGCGCCGATGTTTGCCGCCGAAAATGCCATGCGCTTCCACCAAAGCCCGCAAGATAAGCTACAGTTCGTCAAGCAGCTGCAAGCTAATGGCGACAAAGTGCTCATGCTAGGCGATGGCCTGAACGACGCGGGCGCCCTCAAGCAGAGCGATGCCGGGGTAGTCATCGCGGAAAATACCAACAACTTCACCCCCGCCTGCGACGCTATCCTCGACGCCCGGCACTTCCAGCGCCTGCCGGCTTTCCTCGAGTTTGCCCGCCGCAGCATCCGCCTGGTCTTCATGGCTTATGGCTTTGCCTTGATTTACAATATCATCGGCCTGAGCTTTGCGGTGCAGGGCTTGTTATCTCCCATCGTGGCGGCTATCCTCATGCCGCTCAGCTCTATCAGCATCGTTTTATTTGGCCTGTTGGCCAGCAATTTTTTGGCCAGGAGGGTGGGGCTGTGAGGGTAGTTGGCAGTATGCAGTGGGCAGTCGCCCGGAGGGCGTCCCGGACGAGCGCAGCGAGAGCGGGA
>CAYSPJ010000244.1:0-4719 GCA_964432875.1 uncultured Phaeodactylibacter sp.
TCATGATCGTATCGTTTTTGATTCATTGTTAATCGAAAGCCCTCCCCCCACTTTATCCTTTACCCTTTACCCTTTATCCTTTACCCTTTATCCTTTACCCTTTACCCTTTACCCTTGCCCTCCCCTCCACAACACCAAGCTCCCCCATATCCAAGGCGCGGCAGTCTCTTTATTGCTCAACCATTCAAGCTGGGTTTGGTGCAGCGCTTCATCTGGGGATAGGCCTTTCAGCAGATAGCGGTAAAAAGCGGGGAACAGTTGGTCCGCAAGCGGGCCATGGTGCCAGCGGGATACCAGCACCTGAGCGGCCCCGGCTTCAAGGAAAGGCAGGCAGAGCGATAGCCCGCTGCTTGCAGCGTTGTGAACGGGCCCCAGCGCCACCAGTTGGCCCTGCAGCGCGAGCTGAGAAATTTCCTGGGCAAACAAGATGCCATCCTCCGGGCTTTCGCCGTCTGGCGGAAAAAAAGCGATGCCAGAAAGGGCGGGGTTTAGGCGGTGGGTAAAATTATGGGTAGCCAGGTGCAGATATCGGAAGGAGCCGGCATGGGCTTGAAAAGCCTCTTCGGTAGCCTCTTCGCCGAGCAGGGTACTCACCTTTTTGCCCTTGGCAGAAAACAGGTTCGCGATCTTGCTCAATTCGTCGGCAGCATTCGGCAGGCTAGCAAAGTGTTTCCCATCCGGGGCTGTCGCCAGCAAGCTGGGTAAACTTTGAAAAACCGTATCAAAAAGATAGCGGTGAGCGCCAGGTACGCTATTGTTGTCGCCAAAGCCAGGAGCGATGGCCAGCATCCCTTCCCCGACGGCCTGCGGCGCTAAAACCTGCCCATTAGCCTGCCAGCTAGCCGAGGGGCAATACTGGATCCGATGGGCAGCGGCCAGATAAGGCAGCTTGTCGTATTTTATTTTGCTTACATCCTTTACCGGGCTGCTAATGAGGGCCTCGAAGGGCAGTTGGGTAAGCTGGCCATGCGGGGCGATGATCAGCTGGCTTTTCTTTTTCAGCGCGCCGGCGGCTGGTTCGATCAGCAAACGATACAGCTCATGGCTACAGACGGCGAATTCAGCGGCATTTTCCGTTTTTAAAGCCCGGAGGAAGCCTGTAGTTAATTCGTCCATGCCCGGTTTTCCGGGGCGGCTTTTATCCAATTGCCACAATTGGAAGCTTTGGTTGCTGATGGCAAAAATGAAGTATTTTTTTTCGCCCAGGAAGTAGCTCAGCAGCAGGTGTTGCGGTCCTAGTTGTTGTTGTAGGGCAGGGACGTTGGCCGTTGTGAAGCCAAAGTGTTGCCGGTAATAATCTGGTGCCATTTCCCGGAGGGAATCCAGGAAAGCCTGATAAGCCTGGCGATGCAAACTCAAGGTTTTTTTTGCAGCGGGGTATTCCGGTTGGCGGGCGAAAGAGCGTAGGGCTTCTTGCTCCCGGGCGGTATGTTTGTTGGCGGCAAACCCTTGCTGCGGTCGGGCAGGGGTATTTTCAGCCTTGCGCAAAGCGAGGCGCAGTTGGTGGGCGCGTCCCTCTAGTCCAGTTTTCGGGGCAAGCCCAGTTTCGCGGCTATCGCGCTGGAGGCGCAGAGCCAGGGCGTGGGCCCGTTCGCTCAGGTCGAAGGCTTGTTTGGCATAAGCCATCTGCTTCGTTTCTTGGTGCAGCAGGGCTGCTGCCAGTATGCCCGATTCGTAGAGGCTCAGGTATTCCTCCAGGAAGTACAGGGGTGGCGCAGCGCCAAGCAGGAGGTTGGTTTCCTCTTCCAGTGCTGCTACGCCACGCAGGCAGGCTGCCAGAGCTTGTTCCAGGTTGAGCGGCTGTTTGTCGCGTTCAAAAGCAGCCAGGGCAATGGCAGCTTTAGTTTGCATGGCTTCGGCGGTCAGGAAGCGGTTCATACAGGAGGGGGCAGCGGCATTTTCTGAGGTATAGCCGGGGCAGTTGAGTTCCAGCGCTCGTTTTGCCTGGGCTTGAGCCTCCGGCACTTTCCCCGCCTGCAATTCCAACTGGGCGATATAGAGCAGCGCTTTGATGGCTTCGGCCTCGTGTTGCTTTCCCTGATCAAGGCATTGCTCAAACGCACGGGCATAAAACTGCCCCGCCGCTTCCCGCCTGCCTGCCGTCTGTGCAGCTTTGCCCAGGGCATTCAAGGCCCGGCTGATGCGCCATGGTTCGCCTTCCAGGGCTTCCTCTGCCGCCAGGGCTTTTTCGAACTGTTGCGCTGCCGCTTCCAACTCGCCTTCTTTGAAGAACACTTGCCCTAGATGGAAGTAGCTATCCCCCAACTGCGGCGTCGGCTCATCGGCCTCGACTAAAAGGGTAGCGATGGCTGCTTGAAAGTATGGCCGGGCCCGTCTGAACTGCCCCAGGGCGCTATACGCCTGGCCGATTTTATCCTTGATGGCAGCGGCGAGCAGCGGCTCATCCATCAGAGGATAGGCATCGGCTTTGAAGAGGTAGGACAAGGCTTGCTCATATTGCCCCAAGCGGAGGTAGATTTCTCCAAAGCGGAAATAGTTAGGAGACAGGCCCTCCGGGATGAATTGCTCCATCAATGCCAGCGATGCGGCATTAGCGTCGAGGGCAGCATCAAATTCATTTTGCTGAAGGTGGTTGAAGCTTTTGAACCAAAGCGCCCGCCCTTTGTCGTAAAGCCGGCTGGGGTACTGCGCCATAAAGTGCCCCAATAATTCGTTAGACTCAGCATAACGCCCGGCGGCTGATGACGCCTCGGCTATATTCAGCAGTTTGCCTGGCTGGCTTTGCAGAGACAGGGCGCAACAGAGGAAAGCATTAATTAGGATAAGCCTCATTCTTCTTCGCATTATTCACAGCCGGAAAATTAATAGTAAATCCTGACATAAATAATAAAAACACCCATGGAAATATTGCTTTACCAGGTTGACGCCTTTACGGACAAGCTATTTAGCGGCAACCCTGCTGCGGTATGCCCCTTGCAAAAGTGGCTGCCAGATGCTGTCATGCAAGCTATCGCGGCTGAAAATAACCTCTCCGAAACAGCTTTTTTTGTGCCGCAAGGGCAAGCCTATCAATTGCGCTGGTTTACCCCAACGATAGAGGTCGACCTCTGCGGCCATGCCACGCTGGCTGCCGCACACGTGCTCTTCCAGCATCTGGGTTACGCCCGGCACAGCGTCCTTTTCCATACCCGCAGCGGCCCGCTCTCTGTCACGCGCCAGGATGCTTCCTACATTATGGACCTCCCAACGGATCTGCCCGAGCCGGTAGTAGCGCCTGCCGTATTAAAGGAAGCGCTGCAAGCCGCGCCACAAGAAGTTTTGATGGGCCGGGAGGATTACCTCCTCGTCCTTGGCTCACAGGCTGAGGTAGCCGCCTTGCAGCCTGATTTCCGGTTATTGCGCCAGGTCAGGTGCCGCGGCCTGATCGTTACGGCCCCCGGCGATGCAGTAGACTTTGTATCCCGTTGTTTTTACCCCAGTGTGGGCGTTGACGAAGACCCGGTCACGGGCTCTGCTCATACTACTATGACGCCTTATTGGGCAGAACGGCTGTCTAAACAGGAATTGTCGGCCCGCCAAATCTCCCTCCGTGGCGGCGAACTGAAATGCACCATGCTGGGCGAACGGGTAGCTCTGGCGGGCCAGGCAGTGACTTATATGGAGGGGAAGCTCTTGCTGAAGGGGCTGTAGTTATGCCAATCGCTAAACAATATTCACTTCTGCAGCCAGATGGATGCCAAATTTTTCTTCGACCGAATCGGCAATATCCTGAGCGAGCTGGAGGATATCCTGTGCGCGGGCCTGGCCATAGTTGACCAATACCAGCGCTTGTTTAGCGTAGCAGCCCGCATCGCCCCGGCGTGCCCCCTTCCAGCCGCACTGTTCGATGAGCCAGCCAGCTGGCACCTTGACCAATCCGGGGCCAGCCGGGTAATGGATTAGTTGTGGGAACCGTTCTTGCAGCTCCTCCAATTGTGCCTGGCTGATTTCCGGGTTTTTAAAAAAACTGCCGGCATTGCCCAATACTGCCGGATCGGGCAGCTTGCTGGTGCGGATGGCGATGACGGCCCGGCTCACGTCCTGGATGGTGGGCTGTAGAATACCCCACTCCTGCAAGGTGTCTTGGATCGCCCCATAAGCGGTATTAATCAGGTGCGCTTCTGTGGTGAGCTCCAGCACTACTCGGGTGATGCAGTACAAGCCCTTCAGTGGGCCCTTGAAGACGCTGTCGCGGTAACCAAACTGGCAAGCTTCCCGCCCAAAGGCGTGCTCCATACCTGAAGATAGCTCGATCGCTTCCAGGCTGTGAAATACGTTGCTCAATTCCACGCCATAAGCACCAATATTCTGGATGGGCGCTGCGCCCGCGGTGCCGGGTATGAGCGAGAGGTTCTCGATGCCGCCCAGCCCTTGCTCCAGGCACCAGCCCACCAGCTCGTGCCAGTTTTCCCCGCCACCAGCGGCCACCCAGGCCTTGCCGCCTTCAAGGCGCACCACCTCCCGCCCTTTGATGGCATTGTGGAGGACCAGGCGCTCCTGTCGGCGCGTGAATAATAGATTGCTGCCTCCGCCCAGCACTAAGGGCAGCCCGCCCGGCCAGGCGCGCAGCGTTTCCTGCAGTTCGGCCACGCTGTGCACTGCGGCGAAATAGCGGGCTTCGGCTTCCAGGCCGAAAGTGTTGTAGGGGCGCAGCGAGACGTTTTCTTGTATCGGCATTTCAGATGGCTTTGACTAGCCGCAAAGATAAGCGAATGGCGC
>CAYSPJ010000245.1:0-4630 GCA_964432875.1 uncultured Phaeodactylibacter sp.
CCTTTTTACTTTTTCCTTTTTACTTTTTCCTTTTTACTTCTTTTGAAACAGCCCCTATCCCCTTCATCCTCCATTATGGCCTAAGCACATGCCCGACCACACCAAATATATCAATGCTTGGTCCAGCCCGCGCAATGTATCTACGGCGCTGATGTATGCTTTTGCCCAGCGCCAGGACTGCCAGGTAGTGGATGAGCCGCTGTATGCGCACTACCTGGCTAAGGCCAACAAAACCGTGGCCCACCCCGGCGAGGCATTGGTGCTCTCCAGCCAGAGCCAGGATGGCGCGCAAGTGGTGAAAGAAGTGCTTTTCGGGCAGTATGATAAACCGGTGGTCTTTTTCAAGCAAATGGCCCACCACCTCATCCATTTGGATGAAAGTTTCCTCTTCGAGATGGAAAACATCTTGTTGATACGCGACCCCAGAGCCATCATCGCTTCCTATAGCAAAGTCATACCCAATCCCTCTATCGCCGACGTGGGCATCCTCAAGCTGCACGAATTATACGAAAAGCTGCGGAGCCGAGGCAAGCTAGCCGCAGTTGTTGATGCCCAAGAGTTGTTGTCTGCCCCCGCAGCCGTGCTGGCGCAATTGTGCCAACGCCTGGCATTACCTTTTGACGAATGTATGCTCTCCTGGGAAGCCGGCGCTCGCCCGGAAGATGGCGCCTGGGCCCCTTATTGGTATGCCAACGTGCACCAATCCACGGGTTTTCAGCCCTATCAGCCCCAAGAGCACAAACTGCCGCCGCCGCTGGAAAAACTAGCGGAACAGTGCCGCCCTTATTACGAAAAGCTCTATGAGGCCGCTCTGAAAGCCTGAATATAGATGGTAAGACTATTTTTTCGTTACTTTGCATTCTTTCCCAATCTGATTATAATAGATACATACTGAATCGAAACGCCAATGGGTAGCTATGTCTATTAAGCATCTTTCTTTACTGCTGCTCGCATTTTTACTCTTCGCCGCCGGAGCAGATGCCTCTTCGCCGGCCGACTCTCTGCGCCTGGCTTTGGAGCGTGCTGAAAACGACACCCAAAAAGCAAGCCTGCTCAAAGCCTTGGCATTGGCTTATCAAGAAGACGACCAGCCTCTTTCGGCCCAAAGCTATGCCCGGGAGTGGCTGCGGCTGGCGCAGAAACTGGGCGATAAAAGCGGCATGGCCGATGCCCAACATCTCATCGGCACTACCTACTGGCAACTTGGTGAGTTCCATAAAGCCGCTTCATCCTTTTTCGATGCCCTCCGCCTGCGCGAAGCCATCGGCGACGAGCAGGGGCTGGCACTCTCTTATGAAGAAATCGGAAACCTTTACTTTCGGCAACAAGATTTTGAGTGGGCCAATTACCATTATGTGCAGTCATTGGAGTTGCACCAGAAACGCCAGGACAGCCTCGGCATAATCTATGCGCTCAACCACATCGCTAACGTCCTCACTGAACAGGGCCGCTACAAAAGCGCCCTGGCTAATTACCAGCAGGCCATGCAGGCAGCTCAGGCATCAAACTGCCATAAAGGGTTGACGTACACGCATGAAAATATCGGCCGACTCTGGATGCGCCAGGGAGATTTCGTGCAGGCTGCTGCACAATTTGACACTGCCCTGCGCCTTTCCATGCTTTCAATTGATAAACAAGCCCAGGCCCAAGCGCAAATCCATCTCGGTGAAGCCTGGTTGGAAATGGACAGCCTCGGCCAAGCCATTGCTTTCCTCACTGCTGGGCTGGCGACCGCCAAGCCGCTAGCCGCCAAGGAGCTCCAAGCTGAAGCTTTGCTGCTCCTGGCTACGGCCAATGCCCGGCGGAGCTGCTACGATAGTGCCTACCTCTTCCAAATCGACTATCACGAGCTCTATCGCTCCATGATCAATACCGAACGAGAACATGCTATCCTGGATTTGCAACAGCAGTACGAATCGGAAAAGCAACGGGCTATGCTGCTGGAAACCCGTCAGCGCATAGGCCGTAGCCATAAACTCTTGCTTTTCCTCCTCCTCTTTGCCTTGGCCCTCATTACGACCATCACCATCAGCCGCTACCGGCTGCAAAGCAGGTTAAACCGGCTGCTAAAAGAAAAAAACCAGGAAATCGCCCAGCAAAATGAAGCTTTGATCCAAACGAACCAAGCCTTGGAACAGTTTAACCACATCACCTCGCACGACTTGCGTGAACCGCTGCGCACTATCGGCTCTTTTGCTTCCTTGCTACAGCGCCGCTATGAGGATAAACTCGATCAGGACGCCCGTGATTTCATCAACTACATCATGGGCGGCACTCGCCAACTGAATAAACTGCTCGACAATCTGCTGCACTTCTCCAAGCTGAGCAATTCCCAGGAAATCCCTAAGGAAGAAGTAGATTTGAACATCATCCTCGCAGAGGTATCTTCCAACCTTCAGGTGCAAATCAGCCAACAAAATGCCCTTATCCAAACCAATGGTTTGCCTACCGTCTATGCCAATGGCCTCCAGATGTACCAACTCTTTCAAAACCTCTTATTGAATAGCCTGAAATTCAACGATAAAGAACAAGCAGTCATCCATATCAATTATCAAAAACAAGGCTGCTGCTATCAGTTCTCCTTCCAGGATAATGGCATCGGCATCAATGAACAGTATCTGGACAAAATCTTTTTCCTCTTTTACCGCCTGGATAGACAACAATACCCCGGCACGGGCATTGGGCTGGCTATCTGCGAAAAAATCGTCAAGCGCCACCACGGTAAAATATGGGCTGAATCAAAGGAAGGCCAAGGCAGTATTTTTCATTTCACCCTCCCCCATCAACGCATGAACTAGCAATATTTGCTATTTTTCGCCCCTTAACCAACTCATGCTCATCATGCTGCAGCAGTATAACGCTAAAAACGACAATATCCTCATCCATATCAACGGTAGGCTATACCCCCGGCAGGAAGCCCGCATTTCCGTATTTGACAGTGCCGTGCAGGGCGGCGATGCCGTCTGGGAAGGCCTGCGGGTTTACAACGGCCGCATCTTTTGCCTGGACCGCCACCTGGAGCGCTTGCAACACTCCGCTCACATCCTGGCTTTCGAGCAGGTGCCGGGCAGCGCCACCATTGCACAAGCTATCTTCGACACCCTCAAGGCCAACGGCATGTACGATGGCGTGCACATCCGCCTCACCCTCACCCGGGGCGAAAAAATCACCTCCGGCATGGACCCCCGCCTCAACCAGTCGGGTTGTACCCTCATCGTGCTGGCGGAGTGGAAAGCCCCCGTTTATCCTCAGGACATTACCTTGATCACTTCGTCCGTGCGCCGCAACAGCCCAGCCTTCCTCGATTCCAAAATCCACCACAATAACCTGCTGAACAACATCCTGGCAAAAATCGAAGCCAACTACGCTGGCGCTGATGCCGCCATCATGCTCGACCAGCACGGCTTCGTCTCTGAAGCCAACGACGTGAACCTCTTCTGCGTGCACCGCGGCGAGGTCTTCACCCCCCATGCGGACGCCTGCCTGCCCGGCATCACCCGCAGCCTGGTGCTGGACATCTGCCGCGAGCTCGGCATCCCCGCCCAGGAAAGAAACCTCTCCCTGGCCGAGTTCTACATCGCCGACGAAGCCTTCACCACGGGCACCATGGGCGAACTGGTCCGCATCCGCGCCATCGACGGGCGGGCCATCCGCAATCGCGCTGAAAGCTTGGTATTGGAGCGCATTCAGCGCCGCTTCCGCGAAATGACGGAGACGATGGGGACGCCCTTGAACTTCAACAACCCCACACCGTGATGGCCTGCTCCTGCCGGAAAACTGCTCGGCCCTGCCAGTGTCGATGCAGTAGTGCATCTCCGGTTTGATGGGGCCTTCTGTGTTGAAGAATTTTTCCCTTTGAAAAGGCTTCGCCCGCTTTCGCGGCTGCTCAGGCAGGGGAAAATGGCAAATGCGGGAATGGCTTCCCTTTTCCCTGCCATTACTTGGCAAGGGATGCCCACCCCTCCCCATCCACCACCACCAGCACCTGCCGCGGCGCCATGGTGCGCAAATCGTGGAAGATGTCTTCTCGGGAGATATAAGTAGCCAATCGCCCCCTTTGGGCGTCGGAGGGCAGCCAGTAAGCCTGCTCGGCTTTCGGCGGCCTATCGCTGTGCCCGGCGAAGACGATCAACACCTCATCCTCGGGCAGCGCCTCGCCGACGATGCGCTTGAGGTTGCGCAAGATGTTGGCGCGAGTAGCTTCGGCATCGTAGAATTGGTAGAGATACTCCCGCTCGAACTGGTATTTCCCGACGAGCAGTTCAACCAGCCCCTGCGCATCCCGCGCTGCCCCCGGTAAGGGCGGCAGGTGGCGGTACTCGCTGATGCCGACCACGAAGAGCCAGGCTTGGCCACGCTGCCCCTTGGGCGGGCTGCTGCCCTTGCGCTGCGGGCGCTTCGCCGAAGCCGTCGAGCGCAGCTCGTTTTTGTCATAGAAGAAAAACTGCCCGCCTTCGTCGCCCGCCTCGGGCAGCGGGCCGCCCGTAGGTTCATAAGACGCACCAGTTGGCCGCGCGAGCTGGAGTATATCGCGGAGATCAAATGCCGACAGTCGGCGCTCCCGGTTTTCTTTCAGCGCGGTCAGTACCAATTGGAGGAAGGATATCCTTTCTCGCTCGGGCTTTTCGGC
>CAYSPJ010000246.1:0-4620 GCA_964432875.1 uncultured Phaeodactylibacter sp.
TAGAAAGGATCAATGACAACACCGCTCAGCCGCCAAGGCTTCTCCCCTTGCGGGCGTAAGTGTTTAGCGCTATCTGATACCTGTGAGCACAGGCTTGATGAGCCAGCGGCTGCGCCGCTGGCGGCGTTCGGCAACTAAAGTCCCGCTAAAAGTTTGCTTTTAGCGGGATACACACGCAGTTGCCCGCTCAAACAGGTACCCGTTCTCGCAGCTAAGGTCACTGGCTTCGTACTTTTGTGCGCTAAACACATACGAAGCCGCCGGAGCCTGCGTGCCCCGCACGCCAAGGTATCCCGGAAAAGGCCCCGTGGGCCTTTTCCGGGATACAGTCTTATAGAGCGGGCACCTGTCAAAACAGGCCACTGTACGTGAAATAGCAGCTTATTAAACACAAGCGCAGGGGCCCAGGGATGGGATTCGCGATGGAGATGCAATCCCGCCTCACTTCGCTCGGGCAGGTTCTCGCTTCGTTCCAGCTGCAAACCGTAACCTAACCACCCATAGCATGGGCGAAAAGCTGCGAGCATGGCAGTGTGTTCCTGTGCCCTGCCGGTCTTTCATCATCCCGTCTTCTGCTAGTGCCCCATGGACGAAGTTGTTGATAGTTAAGCCGCCGCCATTTCACCGTCAGGCAAGGCGGGAAGAGGGAGCATAGCCAAAGCTACGCGACCGATAAGCAACGCAGCATGGCGCTGAAAGGGCAAGGCTTGGGCTGTCAAGAATTTCGTTCATGGGGCACTAGCAGTGCCTCCCACTTTAGGCAGCTTCGTAGTTTTATTTCTGTTTTTTAAAAGAATGGCGAATTTTTTTTTATATAATTGGCGTTTTTTTGATTAAGCTATTATCTTTGTAGGCAATGGCAGGATTTTATGTTACCTGCAGTGCTAAATGCCCGGCCCCCCTCTCCTCAATAGATAATACTGTTCGGATAGATGGTTTCGGAGTTTGGGCCTGGCTTTAGCCCGCGCATCCTGCTCCAACGCATTTGGCTAGCTAGGCGGCTGAAGTGCAGTCGGATACGGCGCGATAGTGTATTGGGATATTCTTTATTTCATCAACCAAATAAGCACATTGACCATGAGTATGGCGTTAGATTTCCAAGGTGCGATCATACACACCGACAGGAAAATTGATAATCGCTTACGGCTTTTTAGCCATGATGAGCAAAATGACCCTCGCTATGAGGAAATAAGAGATAAGTGGCCCCACCTAAAGAAAGAATGTTTGGACAATCTTAATGGCATTAGAGGCGGGCGAGATGCCGTTAATGGCATCAGAGCTTGTGGAGATCATCTTGAAAGATCCCCGAATATAGATGTTTTTTCCGATAAATTTAGAGTGCTGGAGGATGTGATTCGAAAATTGCTGCCCAGGTAACTCGACTGAATCGTGGCAGCCATTAGGTAGGCAAATATAGATCCAAACAATTCATTTTTGTGATGAACCAATGCAAGATAGTCGCTTTGCTCCTCCTCTTGAGCATAGCCGCGGCCGCGCCGGCCCAAAATCTGCTGCTCGATGGGGCGCGTCTGCTCGAGGAATTGAACCGCTCACGAGATATTACCGCCGCAGAGGAGGATCGTCGGGATGCGGTCCAGAGAGTCTTGGCGATTTTGGCTGATTATGATGGTCCAATGCAGGAGCGCACGGGGAATAATCAGGCTCGCTTGCTTGAAAAGACGCAAGCCAACCCCTTGCTGCGGGGGGTATTGCTGGTGGATTCCCTGTTGCGTATCGGTGAACAAGTGGATGCGTTTTCGGGCATTCCCTCTGCACAGGATGAGCCCGGAAGCTTTGGTAGAGCGGAGGGGCGAAAGCGCATCGAAACCATCATGTACGGCGGCGCGCCCACCTCGCCGGCTCAGTACTTGTCGGTGCAGCAGTCGCTGCAAAATAGCCAGGTGCCGCCGCTCCAGAACTTAGCGGCGATCCAATCGGCCGCCCAAAATGCCCAGGCGCCGCTGTCCCTGACGGGCTTGGGAGTTGAAGCGGTGACGCAGGAAGTGTTCGAGTTCCTGCTGAAAAGGGCCAAGGAAGAGGTCGCCATCAGTTTTCTCGACCATTTGCTGGACAGGAGAATCGCCGAAGTTGATCATGCGCTTTTTCAGAACGTCCGCAAGCGCTTTACCAATCCTGCTGATATCAGCGCTTCGCAGTCCTTTCTGGCAAGCCTGCGCGAAGCCTTTTTCCTCGATTTGAGGAGCTTGCCCCTCTACCTGCCCAAATTGCTGTCCGATAAGAACTATTTTGGCGCGCTCCAGGATCAGCCGGCATTTTACGGCGCGATGACCGCTTTGAACCTGTTCGGGCTGTCTAAGCATGGAACCCGGCCCTGGGAATCAATGCCCCTGGCCCATCGTGGGCTGTACGATAGATTCGATGCTGCTGGTAAAAACTTGAATATTAAATTGGCTGCCGATTTGCTTGATGACACCGAGGAATATCGGCAAATGCAGGGTGCTGCGCGGGAGTATGTGGAAAAGATGGACGCAATAGTCTCGGCATTGTATTCAATAGAAAGCGAAATTCGCGACTCGGCAAACAGCAACAGCCGTAGAACAGGTGACTCCGGGCCTAGCTTTTCCTCCGATCCCCTGTTCGACTATGCAGTGCTGACTGGACGTAGCGATTCAAGTGCCGCTTTTCACCTGGGATTACTCCCCGAGCTTTTGGATGGCGAGCTGGCTGAAAATACCATCATCAACGAAAATACGCTCGAATCGTTCGACAAATTTTTCGCCCTGCCCTACTCCAAACAAGAAATGCGCATGGCCGGCTTGGAGCTCGCCCGTCGGTTGGTGGACGGGAGCTGGTATAGCGAGCTTACCCAGGTGGAAATCCTCCGGCGATGGCAGGCCGCTCTCGATGCCTATAGAGCAGCAGTCGAACGGTGGATGATTACCTCTGATAACTCCATCATCGAAGCAGAGATTGAGGCTGCCGAAGGCCAGCGGCAAGCTTTGCATGGCACTATTGACTCTATGCGCAGCTATTGGCGTGAAATGGGCCAACCTGCGGATTTGCAGGCCTTGCTCATGCTGCAATCAATTGCCGATAATTTTCCTGTAGCATTTAGTTTCTTAGATAATCTTGCTCAACTCGATGAACGACAGAGCTTCCTGCGCGGGATTGAGCAGCGCCTGGCGCTAGTTGAGGGGCGCCTGGCGGAAGGAAACCGGGCTGCTGCTGCCGACAGCCCCTATCAACTTTACCTCCGGCATCGGGCGAGCCAGTCTGGAGAAACGCAAGAAACAAAGCTCAGGACACTGCGCATTAAAATAGATTCCTTGCAGGCCCTCGCCGATGAACTCCGCGAAGCCCTCAAGCGGCTCGATGAGCTCAAGGCACCGGAGGAAAACCGCGCCATCGAAGGGGGGCGCCCAATGCTACAGGCCACCGAGTTGTTATCGGTCATGTACTCGGTATTTTACGATACCAGTGGGGAGGAACTCATCGCCGCGAGCGAATTTGAAGACATGCTGTACCAGCCCGAGCTCAGGGCCGTATGCATGGGGCTGCTGCAGCAACGGCTCAGCCGTGTCAAAGGGTTGAGCCCGCCTTCTGCGGATGCCCTGGCGCAATATGCCCAGTTCACGCTGACTGATTTTTCCACCCTGAAAGATGCGCTGGGCGGTTCGTTTCCGGAGGCTGCCCCCGACTCATCGCAGTTGTTCCAGATCGCTTCCGCCGGCCTGCAAGTCCTCAACCGCACGCTGACCTTCCCGCTTTTTGCCGATGGCACCCAAAAATTAGTATCGCTGAGTGAAATCCACCCCTCATTGAGGCACGTCCCCGAAATCTCGGAGCACTGCCTGATGCTCTTGTACAACCTGGAGGCCAATCAATACCGCCCTGCTATCGGCGCCATGATCCGCCTGCTCGGTTCGATGGGCGAACAACTGGCCCACACCAAGCAACAGAAATCAGCTTTGCTAGCAGAGCAACGGCAAGCACTTGGCCTTTCAGCCGGACAACTGGAGCAAACCGAACAACAGGAATCAGATGGGCAACGGAACACCCTGCTCGATTTCTTTAGCAAATACGGCGATTTCATCGCGGGGCTGGTAGATGCTCAAAGCCCCCTCGAAATGGAACATTTATTAGCGGGCCTCGCCGCCCCGGCTGGCAGCGCGCGCACCAAACGCACCCACCGCCTGTCGGCAAGCCTCAATGCCTATGTGGGGATGACGGCAGGATGGGAGCGATTGACGCGCGGTCAAAGTACTTCAATAGATAGTTCTTTTTTCGGCCTGGCGCCGACTATTCCGATTGGCCTTACCGTCAGCAGGTTATGCTTCAGGAATTCAAAGAAACCGCAGTCGTTCGGCCTGCATCTGACGGCGATCGACCTGGGCGCTATGCTCACCTATCGCCAAATAGATGAGGAGGGATTCGGCACTCAAAAACTGTCGTTCAAGAACATCGTCAAGCCCGGCATCCAACTCCACTGGAACATTCAGAAATCACCTTTTTATGTGGGTTTGGGCTGGCAAGGCGGCCCCCTGTTCCGCGAGGAAGAAGGCCGGGAGATCGCCCTGCGCTCATCCCGCTTTTTCTTGGCCGGCGGGGTGGATATACCCGCGCTCTCGTTGTTTGCGCAGAAAGAGCGGCGAAAGTAGC
>CAYSPJ010000247.1:0-4609 GCA_964432875.1 uncultured Phaeodactylibacter sp.
AAACAACTTACCCCAAAGGCTGCCATTCCTGGACTGGTTATAGCGGATATCCCATTCCTGCAGCGCGGCCTCCAAGTCGCCCTCAGCACCGATCCAGTGCCAGAACTGCTCGAAATCAGCGCTGACATTTTCCAGATCCACCGTCATTTGGTGGGGTTTATCCCGGAGGAAGTACTCGATATTTTGGTGTACTGTCTCCACATAATCCAGGCAATACTCCAATCCGCGCCTTTTCCGAGCCAGGAGTATCCCCTCGGTATAGGCGCGGATGATACTCCCGGGGAAGTCCCAGCGGAGGTTGAAGCTGCGGGCGGTAGCCATGTAATCGCGCCGCAAATGCACATAAAAAGCTTGCTTGCCATATTTTTTGCCTAACTTGCCGAGCATCCAGCTCAAGCGGTTATCCGCTTCGATGTGGAAGCTGGGGAAATCCAGGCGCTGTTCGCCCAGGAGAGAGGTACGGGACTCATGGCCGGCAGAAAAGTTGTCGATGTGTTGGCAAGCCCGGATGAAAGTGACCGAGGCGCTACGCCCCGTGCAGAGTATAAAAACGTTCATTAGCTTGAAGCTTTTTCGTAATGGGAAGTATCAAACGCCAAGGCATTGGCTCTGGGGTTTTTATGTATATCGGCCTGATTGTTGGCTTTGTCAACAATTCCCTCTTATTCCCCCGGTATGTGGGCGAGGAGGTGCTGGGGTTTACCCAATGGCTCATCGAATTGTCAGGGCTGTTCATCCTGCTGTCAAGTTTTGGGAGTAATGCCACGATTATCAGATTCTTCCCTTATTTCAGAAATAGCGACCAGCAGCACGGCGGCTACTTCGGCTTTTTGTTCATCCTGCGCACCATCGGCATCATCGTTACGGCCCTTATCATCTACCTGGCTAAAGGCTGGATATTGCACTTGTATCAGGGTGAACAAAGCCAATACTACATCGAGTCTTATTACTCTTTGCTGGTCGTCACCCTGGCGCTAACTTGCTATCTGGAGTTATTCGAGAACTACCTCGCTGCGCTGATGCGCCCCCGGGTCCCTACCTTTTTCCGGGACGTATTTGCCCGGCTGACCGCGCTGGCGCTCATCCTGGCTTATTATTTCCAATGGATCAGCCTGGATGAATTCATCATCCTATACGCTTGGCGCTTTGCATTAAGTGTGTTGGGCTTGGTTTTTTTCGCCTACTATATTAAAGAGCTGCACTTTAAAGCCGGGCTGGGCATTTTCCGGATGCCGATCATCAAACAGCTGGCAAGCTATAGTTTTTATTCGATTTTCGCCACCATCGGCAGCAGGATCAGCACAAAAATAGACATCCTGATGATCCCCGCCCTTTTGGACTTCAGCTATGGCGGCATATATGTGGTCTATTCCTTCTTTGCCTCCGTCATCCTCATCCCGCACCAAGGCATTGCCAAAATCGCCTCCCCCATCCTGGCGGAGGCCTGGAGCAAAGGCGAGTATTCCGAGATTCAAGCGCTATACAGCCGTACCGCCTTGAACAACCTGGCCGCCGGCATGCTCGTCTTTATCGGTATCGTCATCAATCTGGACAACATCGTCGCTATCCTCGGGCCGCAATTTGAAGTGGGTAAATACGTAGCGGTCTTCCTGGGCATCGGCCAACTGGCCCATGCCGCCAACGGCTACAACGGCTTGTTGATCAACTACTCGCCCAAATATCGCTACGACCTCCTGTTTAAAGCCCTGACCGCCGTGCTTACCGTCATCACCAATTTCTTTTTCATCCAGGCTTTCGGCATCATTGGGGCCGCCGCTGCAACCGCACTGACCGTCATCCTCATCAACGTGTTCATCCAGCTATTTTTATACCGCCACTATCAGATGCACCCCTTCTCCAAGAACATGCTGGGCATCATCGCCGTTGGTGCAGTCTGCCTGCTTACTGACCAGTTTGTCCCCCTCATCACCTATCATTTTATCGCCGACTTGCTGCTGCGCTCTACGCTGGCCACCCTCCTCTTCACCGCGCTGATCGTAGGTTTCCGTATCGCGCCGGATTTGGCAGAGCTATTTTGGAAGATTGTAGGCTGGGTGTGGAAGAGGAATTAGTGCTTTCAGCATCCGGCTCTGGCCAGCCCCTGCCCATTATGGCCTTGTGGCCGTATGCACGTGCCAAAAACCCTTTTCGCGCCCCCTTTATCCTTTATCCTTTACCCTTCAACCTTTACCCTTTACCCTTTACCCTTTAACCTTCAACCTTCAACCTTCCTATAGCGCCAATTCCCGCCTACACATTCAACCAATACGTCACCTTCAGTACCAGCGCGCGGTTTTTGGCCATAGGCGCGGCAAAGAAATTCTCGGAAAAGTAGTTGTCGGTATAAACCAGGAAGAGGTCAGACACGGGCAGGAAGCGCCATTGCAGGCGGGTATTGATATTCACGTTGTCGGCCTGAGTATTGTATTGCAGGAAAGCGCTGAAGAACAGGCTGCGGGAGAAAGCCAGCTCTGCCCGCGGGCCCACGAGCCAGAAATTGGCGCTACTATAAGGGCTCGGCAAGCTGATGTCGTTAAAATTATAGCTCAATGCCAAGATGCCATAAGGCTGCCAGCGATAATTGAGCGAGCCGCTAACCTGGGTGATATCACCATTGAAGTACCCCCCGCGCAGCACCCGTACATCGAAATACAACTGCCGCCGCAGGTCCGAGCGGTAGTTCAACCGCAACGAGTTGTAGTTGTAATCCGAGCCCTCCGGCAATTTTTCACCACCAGAATTGGTGGGGTCAAAAGGGAAAAACAAGTAGATGTATTCATTATTGAAACTCAAGCCCAACCGGCTCTGCCCGGGGAATTCGACAAAAGCACCGCCGGAAAAGCTGCGGTCCACTTGCCGGAAATCATCGTCGGTATTATAGACAAACTGGGTTTCGGCTTCCAAGCCAGTGAGGATAATGCGCCGGGCGATGGTGGGGTTTTTAGGGAAAAACACCCGAGTTAGGCCCGGGCCGGTGGAAAAGAAGCCATTGCGGGGCACGAAGCCCATATCAGCCTGGAAATTAGAGCCGATGTACTGAGTAGGGAAAAACACGCGCCAATCGCGGGTGAAGCGGCCGAGGAACAGCGCCGCCGACTGCGCATCCGTATTGTCGCCAGCGGAGAGCGAGCGGTGGTAGTAGAGCTCGCCTTCCCACTTGTTGTCTTTGGAAAAAAGATTGTACTCCAGGCCAGCTACGCGGTTGTAGCCCGTGGGGTCCAGCTTGTAGCCCCCATCGCCATCGGGGATGAAGTTTTCTTTGTTGACCAGGATGGCGCCGACGTAGGAGCGGTCGAAAACTTTGCGCTGCAGCACCCCCACGGAGTAGTTAGCCGGGTTCAGCCCGATGTCTTCTAGTTTGGCCGACTGGATGTTGAGCAAACCGATGCGCCAGTTGTTGTCGAGCTTACCGCTGAGGCGTGCGCCGGCCAGGATGGGCACATCCAGCGAACGCTCTACCTCGATCAACTGCCCATCGGTAGTGGTGCGGCGGATGAGCCCGCGGGCCAGTCCAATGCGCCGGCTAAAAAAGGGCCGGCTATTGGGGAAGCCAAAGCGGCTGAACAAATCTTCGTTTTCCAGGAAGAACTGCCGCCGTTCGGGGAAGAATAGCTCGAAGCGGCTGAGGTTGGTCAATTGGCGATCCACTTCCACCTGGGAAAAGTCGGGGTTGAAAGTCAGGTCCAGATTCAAGGAGGGAGTCAAGGCGATTTTGACATCGCCCCCAATATCAAAGCGCCCCTCAGCAGGCAGGTCAAACTCGAAATCGCGCGCCCGGGCAGCCGCCAGGTAGGGGATCAGGGAAATATTCAGGCCCGGTGCCGGCGGGCTTTCTTCCCAGAGTAGCAGCCCGGTAAAAGCCAGGTTGTTGGGGTTGAACTGCCGGGGCGTAGGCACCCAACTGGAGCGTTCGTTTTGCTTCACGGCATTGCGCGTAAAGCCCACCCGCCATAGATTAGCACTGCCGGCCATCTTGTAGCGCAGCGTCTTGAAAGGGATGGCCATCTCCACCACCCAATGGGTATCGTAATTGCGCACTTCCGAATACCACTTGTTATCCCAATCGGTATTGATATTGCTGCCGTTGTCGATGATGCCTTCCCGCTGCACGTTGAAGGGAGAGACGGCAAAATGAAAGCCATTGATTTTATCCTGGAAGGGGTCGAGGTTGATGGCAAACTCGTCGGTAGGCCCACTGGAGAAATCGCGCTTGAGGGAAGCCACGATATAGTCTTCCCGGCCCTGGTACATGATGGCGCCGATGTAGAGGAAATGGTCATCGAAGGTCATGCGCACCTCGGTCTGCAATTCGGCCGAGGAGGTATCAAAAGGGAAGTTCTGGGAGAAAGGCCCCGTCGCCGCTGCTGTTTGCCAGGCTGGCTCATCGAGCACCCCATCCAGCTGGAGTGCCCCGGCAGCCTTGCGGATAGGCAGCGTGTAAGTTTCTCCCTCGGCAGCCGTGCCTGGCTGAGCCTGAGCGGCAGTAAACAAGGAGGTAATCAGTACGGTTAGGGCAATGCGTATGTTCATGGCGAATGTTGCTTTGGCTAATGGCTAGTGCTTCGGGAGCTAAGTTCTAGCAGGCCCAAGCCTTGCTCTTTTCCGCCTG
>CAYSPJ010000248.1:0-4588 GCA_964432875.1 uncultured Phaeodactylibacter sp.
TTAATCTTGGAGACATGGCTTAAAACTCGTAACTGCGCGGCTCGCCCCGTGGAATAGTAAAGTTTTTTTCCACCGGGTGAGCAACTTTTTGCCTATGGTAAATAGTTACTAAATCAAACCGTTGGATCCCCTGCTCTGAAAACGTAAGAAGGTTCAACTGTTGAAGCCATTGCCCATTGGCCAGCTGTTCACCGCCAAGCTAACGCTACCTAACTATGTTATCTACTTACGAAAAAGACCTCCTCGCCTTCGCCCAGCAGCTCGTCCAAATCCAGAGCTATTCCGGGCAGGAAGAAGCTGCCATCCGCTGCGTGGAGGAAAAAATGAAAGCGCTCGGCTACGATGAGGTGCGCCTGGATGCCATGGGCAATGTGGTGGGCAGGATCGGGCGGGGCCCCAAGTCCATCCTCTTCGACGCCCACGTGGATACCGTCGCCGTGAACGATGCGGAGGAGTGGGCCATCCCGCCCTTCAGCGGGCAGATCGCCGACGGGCATCTGCACGGGCGGGGTTCGGTGGATATGAAGTCGGCCGTGGCGGCCTCCGTCTATGCCGGGGCGCTGGCGAAGCAGCGGGGGCTGCTGGAGGGCAAGTCGGTTTACGTCTCCGCCACCGTCTTCGAGGAGGACTGCGATGGCGAGAACCTCAGGCACCTCTTCCAGGAGCTCAGCCTGCGGCCCGATTACGTGGTCATCTGCGAGCCTTCGAGCAACCGCATCATGCTGGGGCATAAGGGCAAGGCCCAATGCGTCGTCAAAACCCAGGGCGTCTCGGCACATGGGGCCGCACCAGAAAAAGGCGTGAACGCCATCTACGAGATGGCGGAAATCATCCAGCGGGCGGAGCGGGCCCAAGCGGCCCTGCCGGAAAAGGACGGCTTGCGCGCCACGCTGACCCTCTCGCAGATTTCCAGCACCAGCGCTTCCTTGAATGCCGTGCCCTCCGCCTGCGAGATCTACTTGGACCGGCGGATAATCCCCGGCGAAACCGAAGCCGCCATCAAAGCGGAGATGGATCAGCTCATCGCCGACAAGCGCGCCAGCTGGGAAATCGGCACCCTGCACCGCCAGAGTTGGACCGGCCTGCCCATCCGCTACGAGCCGTTCCACCTGGCCTGGAAAATCGAGGAGAGCCATGAGCTGGCTCAAATGCTCATCGCCGCTTACCAGCGTACCTTCGGGGCGCCGCCCGCCGAATTCGGCTTTTGGGATTTCAGCACCAATGCTGTGACTCCTGTGCGCCTGGGCATCCCCACCATCGGCTTCGGGCCGGGGGATTACCAGCTGGCTCATGCGCGGAATGAGCGCATCCCGCTAAGGCAGATCGTGGAGGCCTGCCGGTTTTATATCGAGGTGATCGGTGGGGTTTAGTGATACAGGAGCGAGCGCGGCTTTTTACCTTTGCGAATGAAAATGATGCGATTTCAATACTATGCCTAACATCCCATCCACTCCTTTCCCTATACTGACGACCTCCCGCCTGGCCCTGCGCCAGTTGGCGGCTGCTGACCTGCCCGCGCTGGCCGCGCTGCGCGCTGACCCCGCTGTCAACCGTTATCTGCAAAGGGCCGCGCCAGCCAGCCTGGCAGAGTCCGCCGCCTTCATCGAAAAAATCAACCGCGGCATCGCGCAGGGCGAGTGGCTGTACTGGGCCATCTGCTGGCGCGGGCAGCCAGAGCTACTGGGCACGATCTGCCTGTGGCAATTTTCCGCTGACCGCTCCACGGCCGAAATCGGCTACGAGCTCCACCCCCGGCATCAGGGGCAGGGGGTGATGGATGAGGCGCTGAAGCGGGTCATCGCTTTTGGCTTTGAGGACTTGGGGCTCGCCGCGCTGGAGGCCTTCACGCATCGGGACAACGCCGCGTCGGCCCGGCTGCTGCTCCGCAATCGCTTCGAACGGGCCCCGGAACGGCGGGACGCTGAGGACGACTCCCAACTGGTTTTCAAGCGGAGGAGGGATTGAGCATGCCTACTCCTGCTCCACAATATGCTTCTCAAACTGATTGTGGATGGCCAAAATCAATAGCCCGAACACGATGGCGGATAAAATCAGCAGCGAGCTGACCAGCCCATCTACCGAAAAGGATAAGCGGATCAAGATGGTAGAAATGACAAAACCCGAATTGCGGATCACTTTGTGGAAGGTGTCGGTATAGTAGTACGACAGCAACAGCAGGATGACATCCACGATGATCAAAACGGTGAAGAAGCCCTCGAAGAAGACGTTGTTGATGTTTTTGAATGAAACGGCTTTGGAGGCGGAGTCGTCAAACATCCCCACGGCCCAGGCGGCAAAAGAGTAGATCGCAATCATCAACAGCAAGGGCACCAAAACCACCGCGATGATTTTTTTGAAATTGATAAACCGGACGATTTTGTTGGGCAAGGCCTCTTCCTGCTCTTTATCCCTGGTCTTTTTGCTCAGCAAATAAAACAGGTAGATCAGGTAAAACAGCAGCACCGACGAAATCAAATCGTAGGTGAACTGGAGGTCGCCTTTAAACTGAAACCAATCGGAAGAAAGCGTCAGCCCCGAGAAATCCTTGAACAGCCGCCGGATGACGACGAGGGTGATGATCTCATACTGCTTGCTGATGTAGGTGGTGGTGGATTTGGGCAGGTAGTACACCAGCAGGTAAACCTCGTAGATCAGAATGAAGGAAAAGGGCGTGTAAATGGCGGCGATGGGGCTTTGCAACAACTGCGGGACGTCATCCAGAGCTATGATGTTGAAATCCACCAGAAAAATAATGACCAGGTGGATTAAAAAGCTGATAATCGCGATAGTCAGGATGACCCGCTCGCTGCTCTCCCTGGTACGGTCGGAGAGCATGGCTTGGTATACTAGGTCGAACCAGCGGTGATTAGCCATCTTTAATGGTTTTGGTGGTGGCGGCAGCAAGGGCGATCAGGGACGCTCTTGTCTGGTAGGCGTTTGGCCTTCTGCTAGAGGTGGAACAAACGAGGGCGGCAAGTGTTCCAGGATGCCATTATTTTAGGTATCGGGCACCTCTTATCCACTGGCCTCACGTTAAAATAGGCTATTTTTCCAACGCACTCACCCTGCTGCATCGTCCTCAGAACAGAAAGCTCGGGCTGGACGGTATAGGCCAAAGGCCCGGCGAAATTGTTTTAATCATAAAACCATCTGATGATGAAACGATTGATGATTGCGCTCGGCACCGCGCTGCTGGTATTAGCCTTTTCCGCTTGCGATAAAGACCAGCCCCGCCCGGAACCTCAGCCGACCCCCTTCGAACTGACGGCCGCCGCCCGGCAGATGATTGCCAACAGCAATGATTTTGGCATCCAGCTTTTCACTGGCGTCGCCCGGGAGGAGCAAGAAGCCGACAACCTGATGCTATCGCCCCTCAGCGCCAGCATCGCCCTGACCATGCTGCTCAACGGCTGCGCGGGTGATACTTACGAGCAGATCCACCAGATGCTCGGCTACCCGGCGGGCCTGCCGCTCGAGGAGGTCAATGCCGCGCAGCGCTCGCTGGTCGCTCAGCTCCTAGAAGCCGACGATAAGGTGGACCTGGGCATCGCCAACGCCTTGTTCTATCGGCTCGGCTTTGAGATCAAGCCCACCTACCTCGAAGCGATGCGGCAGGTGTTCGGCGCCCGTATTGAAGGGCTGGACTTCAGCGCCCCTTCGGCCCTGAGCCACATCAACCAGTGGGCCTCCGACGCCACCAAGGGGCGCATCCCCGAAGTGCTGGATGAAATCCACCCCAATACCGTGCTCTTCCTCATGAACGCCCTGTACTTCAAAGGCGAGTGGACGCATCAATTCGACAAGGCCGACACCAGCCCCCGCCCCTTCCAGCTCGGCGATGGCAGCACCGTACCGGTACCCACCATGGAAGCCAAGGTGAAAGGGCTGTCTGCCTACGGCCCCGGCTATGCCGCAGTAGAATTGCCCTATGGCCGCCGCAACTTTTCGATGGTCATCGTGGTGCCCCAGCAGGGCATGGCGGGCTTTTACGCTGAATTTACGCCCGAGAAATGGCGCGCCATCACCAGCAGCCTGGACGCCCAGAACGATTGGCAAGAGATGCAAGTCTCGCTGCCCAAATTCAAATTCGACTACGAGCGCAAGCTCAATGACGATCTGATGGCTCTGGGCATGACCGACGCTTTCGACGCTCGGGCCGATTTGTCGGGCATTTCCGATAGCGGCTTGTTCGTCAGCCAGGTAAAGCAAAACACCTTTGTCGAAGTGAATGAAGAAGGCACCGAAGCCGCCGCCGTGACCGTGGTGGATATCCGGGAGACGGCGCTGAATATGTTCCAGGCCAACCAGCCCTTCATCTTCGCTATCCGGGAGCGCACCACTAACACCCTCCTGTTCATCGGTGCCGTGAACGACCCGCGGCAAGAATAATTTCTATCCGCCCCGTGAAATAAGTCCGTTTGATACGGCCTCTATTTCACGGGGTCAACCTTGAAGCCTCATACTGCCTACCGCCATCCCGCTCTCGCTACGCTCGTCCGGGACGCCCTCCGGGCGACTGCCTACTGCATACTGCCATCCGCCATCCCGCTCTCACTGCGCTCGTCCAGGACGCCCTCCGGGCGACTGC
>CAYSPJ010000249.1:0-4501 GCA_964432875.1 uncultured Phaeodactylibacter sp.
CTGGAAGCTGCCTGGCGCGTCGCAATCCTAACTTGACTGGAATACCTCTCTGATCCTCTCTCTTTCGAAATCGGATATAAAGGCTTAGCGACCAAGGAGGCAAGTATAAACAATTTAACACTGGCGTCGGCAGGATAGCACATATATTTTTCAGTTTCATGTGTTTTGGGTTGAATCTGCCTGTCACACATCGCGGGAAAAATACAAACTTGGAAAAATCAAAAACACTTAATGACTTGAATACCAGCTGGTTGTCGATTAAAGCTGCGGTTTTGATCGCTGAGCGGATCGGCAAAAAGTGTTTTTTTTGGTAAAGTGCTTTTTCGTAAAGCGTAAAAAACTAAAAAAAAGAGGCTTGTATGCGACGGTTTAAAATAAAAAATATGCGACTGTGCAATTTGACGCTTTTTTGCGTATATTTTTTCATTAAAACGGTGTTGCTTTTGCCTGGCAGGCCCTGCCAGGAAGAGCTAAAAACCTCGATTTCAAAGAACATTTGCCTCCAATATAGGCATTTCTATACTTATCAAGGCTGTTTTTTAACACATAATTTTTTTCATGCGTTAAAAAGCACTAGAATAGAGTACGCTCAAAAACATGAAAACATGAACATGCAAACATAGATTGGGATATAAGTATATAGATGTTTGGAAGCAAATAATTAGCATTGGGTGGCGGAGTTGCTCGTAGCCTCCCACTGCCTGATTCACCACAGGAGGGTGCTTTTGTTGCCGCTCAGTTCATCTTTATCCAGCCCGTTTTCACCATAGATGCGCATATCTTGTACCTGTTGGGGGTATATGGGCAGGAAGATGAGGCTGTCTTGCGGTTCCCCTTTGGCTTGCAGCAGTTTTTGCAGGTCGGTTTCGAGGGTTTGCAAGGCCGTTTTAGCCAAGGCGCCCAGATAGACAGATTTGTTGATGCGGTCCAGGCCGGCGGCGATGATGCGTCGCGCGAAAGCGGCACGCAGGGCATCGCGGTTGATGTCGTAGCAAATGAGATAGAGCATATTATCTTATTTTGGTTTTGAGTTTACGGCTTGTGTCCAGTCTGCAAGGTTCTGCTCATGCCGTTCATCGCTCGGGACAAGCTCCAGGCAGGTGATCTGTTAGCACACGGTTCAACCTTTCCACGGTCCCTGCCATATATGGGGGCATGGAGAGGCGGAAAAGAGCAAGGCTTGGGCCGGCAAGAACTTAGTGCGCGAGGCGCTAGCTGTGCATTAGAATAAGGATTTCTTCATCGGGCCAGGAGGCGAGGCGGGGCGTACAGGCATGCCTAGCCAGCCAGAAAGCTCTTGCGAGCTAGGGAGATAAAGCTGATAGGTAGCAGCTGACAACTGGCGGCTCTCCTGGAGTATGGAGTACTGTACCAGCGCAGGCTCTTTTTCACGGCAGAGGATGATGCCGAGGGTGGGCTGGTCGCTGGGCTGGCGCCACTTGTCGTCATAGAGGCGCACGTAGCGGTCCATTTGGCTAATGTCGCGATGAGAAAGCGCGCCAGCTTTCAGGTCGATGAGCACAAAGCACTTCAGCAGAAAATGGTAAAAGACCAGGTCGATGTAGGAAGGTTTGCCGTTGGGGGCAGCAACCCGTTTTTGCCGGGCGACGAAGGCGAAGCCGCGGCCGAGTTCGAGGAGGAAGAGCTGGAGCTTGTCGAGTAGGGCGCTTTCCAGCGCGCGCTCTGAAAGCTTGGCGGTTTGTTCCAGCCCGAGGAACTCCAACACGAAGGGCTCTTTCGCCAGTTGCGGCCCGCGAGGCTGCCGCTCATAATAAGCCGTGCCGATTTGGCGGGCCAGCTCGCGGATGCTCCAGTGCCCGGCGGCAGCTTCGGCGGCGTAGAAAGCGCGTGCCTGGGGCTTCTTGAGCGTTAGTAGCAAACAGTAGTGCGACCAAGGCAAGTCCAGGTACAGGCTTTGCTGGCCGGGGAAGGCGCGGTAGAAGCGCCGCATCAGGCGGAGCTTGCGCAGGGGGTAGGCGATGCCGGCATCTTGGGCCAGCCGCTGTGAGAAATCTAGGAGCGAGGCACGGGTGGGCATGGCCGCGCCATCTAGCAACTGGCCGATGAGCCAGTATGTAAGGATATCGGGCCGGGGCCGGGCTGCCTGGCGCCGCTTACCCAGGAGGGCTGGCTGGCGTTGCTGCAGCCGTTCCACGATGTGGCGGTAGTAGTTTGGATCTAAGGTATATTTTTCCATTTTTGACGGTGATTTTGTGCTGGGCGGCACTTAGTGTGAGGTGATGGGGCCTGGCGGAGACGATTCGTGAATCGTCTCTACGAGGGGGCCATGGTAGCGCGGATGCGCTGTGCCAGGCGGGCAGCCAGGGCATAGATGTGGTTTTTAACCGTAGATTCCTGTTGCAGATATTTGCGGGTGCTGCGCAGGAAGTCATTAAAAAGGGGGATAAGGAAAGCTTTGCCGGGCTTGCTCAAGAACAAGCCAAACTGGTTTTTGGCGAAAAACTCGGGCTTCAGGTGATGTTCGATACAAGCTTCGATGATGAGGCGGTCAGCCCAGGGGCGGAAAGGCTCGATGAGGTCGAAAGCCAGGGTGGGTTTGTTGTGCTCATCGGCATGGAGGATGCCGAGGTGGGGGTCGAGCCCAGCGGCGAAGAGGCCGCCTTCGACTACGCTATACAACATGCCGTAGGCGTAATTGATAGCGGCGTTGAAAAAGTCTTCGGCAGGGCGGCGGCTGCGTTTGCGGAAGCGGTAGCTGCGGGGGAGGGATTCGCCCACGCCTTCCCAGTAGAGCGCAGCCAGGTGTCCTTCGGTACCCATCAAGGATTGGCGGCACTCTTCGATGAGCGCGCCCCGGAAATTCTCGAACTGGCGGCTTTCGATATTCATCTTGGCAATGCGCGGGCCCAAGCTTGAAAGCACTTGCCGCGTTTTGAGTAGTTTCAGGTTGTCGATCTGGCCTTCCGTCTTGAGCAAGAACAAATCGATCATCCACTGGGTCGCTTCGGCGGTCTCCGCAAACTTCACTTGCTGGCGCCGCAGCGTGGCGATGGATTCAAAGTAGGGGCTCCATAGCCGGGCCTGGGCTTTGCCGATATAGTCGAAAAACAAAATCGGGATGCCATTGCGGATGGCCAGCTGTATCGCCCCGGCGGAGAGATGGACGTCGGCGGTAACCGCAATACTGCTGAGTTTGCCAGGGCCGAAAGTACGGCTACCCTTTTTGCCTTGGATGTGGAAAGCACCATTCTTGTGGGTGACGATGATGCCGTTGGTGTCGAGTACTAATTGCATGGCAGTGTTTTTTGATAGGTGCCAAGCACCTTTGGTATGTATTTAGCGTCCTTTGGTGTAGGATGGAACACGGATTGGCACAGATTTTTATGCTTGCGGGCCGGGCCAGCTCACTCGTTAAAGACCTACCAGCTTTGAGCTGTCCGACACCTCGATTGATCAGATATTATATGGAAAGCCACGCCAACTGATGGCCCCGAAGTCTTCCTGAGGCGGGTTGACGGCTACGTAGTAAGCCTCTTTCAGTGCCTGATAGTGTTCGTGGTTGCGCCCCAGCACGAAGCCGGCAAAGCTGAGCCTGCCGCGCACCTGCTGCTTGAGCTGCTCGACCCAACGGGTGGCGAGCTGCCCCTGCTCGTTTTGGGCGCGCAAGATATCGGCGAGCTGCTGGACATCCGTCTCCAGCTGCTTCAGGTAACCTGCTTCCAGGTTGACCTTGTCGGTGAGCAGCAGTCCGGTGACGATTTTATCGTCTTTAGGCCCATATACCTTGATTTTGCGCGTGTTGGGGTTGAAGCCCTCTTCGCGGATGAGCCGGAGGACAGAATTGACCGTCTCTTCATCTATGGCGCGGTTAGCGGAGAAGCTCATGTCATCGGCATAGCGGCTGTAAGCCCACAGGAGGTCTTCAGCCATAGTGCTGAGGCGGCGGTCGAGTTCGCGGCAAGCGAAATTGGATAGCACCGGCGAGGTGGGTGCCCCCATCGGTAGCCGGCCGTTGTAGGTAACCAGGTCGGCCAGCAGGTCGGGCAATTGGCTCTTAAAGTTGAAGGGGGGCTTGAGGAAGATATCGAGCACCCGGTCGCGAGTGACCGAATGGAAGAAGTCCTGCAAGTCCACATTGAGCAGATAGGCTTTGTTGAGATGCTTTTTGGCATTGGTCAGGATGTTGCGGCGATCCTCGTCATTGCGCACGCCGATGACAAAGCCATAAGCCGCCGTGGACTTTTCCAAAAAATAAGCGCTCTGCAAATAGCGGTTGAGCAGGCTTTGGACTTGCTTGAGTGCCGCATCGGGCTCTTCGATGAGGCGCTCGCCACCGTCCTTTTTGGGAACCGTAAAGGTCTTATAGGACGGTTTGGCCGCTAGGAGCTCCAGCTTGCGCTTCTCGGTCTTGAGCAATAAGCCAAGCTCGGATAAGGAGCGGATACTGCAGAATTTCTTTTTCTGCTGCTGCTGCTGTTGATGTGTCTTTTTGTCCATTTCAGGCTGTGTTTTGAATGGTTAGCGTTGCACAGCCTGGGTT
>CAYSPJ010000250.1:0-4415 GCA_964432875.1 uncultured Phaeodactylibacter sp.
GCCAACAGCAAGTCAACTTACAGGGGATTTCACCTGCTAGCGCCAAGACATCCTTGAACACAGGCTCACTAATCCAGATAGCCCTTGCCGCTTTTGTTCAACCGTATTTTCCAAGCGAAGTCGATGCTGATCAGATGCTCGTATCGCAGGGGGTTGGCATCGGCCAGCCTCAAAAACGTCGGCCGGTAGATCAATCCGGCGTTGAAATATTCGCCAGCACCATAATAAACCGGGAAAACCAGCCCCAGGGCGCGATGGCTTTTCTTGGCGGGCGCCCGAGTCGGCGGCGAGCCGAAGGCGTCGAAATTATCGAAACGCCAAGTGTTTCGCGCTAGCGAAAGCCCATAGCCCACCGAGAAGCGCCGGATATGGTGGTTGTTGGAGATGCTGATATAGCTCGACCTCATCGCTTCATGTTCTCCCTTGAGGTCGATCACGGCCGGGAAGGGGAGGAAAAAGTCGGCCACGCCGGCGGCGGTAAAATTCGCGAAGCGGTTTTTGCCGTGATAGTAGTCGAGGCCGATGGCGAGGCCCCAAAAGCCAGTGTTTGCCCTGATCCCTTCACCTTGTGGCTGCATCAGGAAAGAATTGATGTGCGGCACGGACAGGTGCAAGTATAGCTCGCCGCGGCGGTCCGTCAGATCATGGCGAAAATACTGGCTGAGGGTATCCGCCGAGTTGATGTAAACCCGCTTGGGATAGGTATATTTCTTGAGCGTGTTTCGATCCACGAGCATCCCGAGGCCGAAATTGCAGGGGATGTTGGCGTAGTACATGAAGGAATTGCCCGGGTTCAGGATAATCGTTTTTTCGGTACTGTCAGCAATAGCGGTTATCGGCTTCGCTTCGCCGCCTCTTACCATGATCAGCTCCACCTTGCCGTCGGTAGTGTAATAGGTGTTTGGGCCGTAAACGATCCTCGATGGGGCGGTGGTATAAACCGTTATGCCCTGATGCGCTTGGTTCATCACCGTGGCGCAAGAACTCAGGGCGAGCGGGATGGCGAAAATCAGCAGTGGCTTTTTCATGATGTCTGAACGTTTGGAAGACGCTGGGCTAAGATATGGTTTTTTTTTTCGAGCTGCGATCCCGCTTCACTTCGTTCAGACCGGACGTCGCTGCGCTCCGGTTGCGATCTGCACGAAGCGCTATTACAAATTTCACCTCTTCCGCCCATGTTGGCATATAATTTGGGGTATTATGGGAAAAGTTATTTTTATTCTGCAAAATTGAAATTGCTCCTCAGGTAAATTTGCAGGGCTTGGGCAGGCAGCCCTTTTTGTTATCTCGTTTCGCCGGGCTTACGTTACTCCCCCGCCCCCCGGAAATGCGCCTCCACCCCCGTCATCTGCCAGTGGCTGAGGGCGATGGGGATGGAGATGTTGCCCAGCTCAATCAGCATCAAGTATGAGCGGGCTATGCATTTGGACTGTCTCTGCTTTCTAGCGGTTTGCCAACAGCAAGTCAGCCTGCAGGGCTTTCACCTGCTAACGCCAAAACATCCCTGAACACACGCTCACTAATCCAGATACCTTTTTTCTGCATCTCTTCCAATAAAGGTTTCACGGATTGGATATAACCTTCTTTCTTGCTTCGCAGCAAAACGCCTAAAGTACCCGTGCAAGGCAAATGGAAATGTGCCGCGTAACTACGCCCCAAAGTTTCATCAATGATGACCAAGTCAGCTCCGATTTCTTGAGCCAGCACAATGACTTCAGCCTCTCCCTTGTCAAGATCAGCAAGGTACTGGACTGCGGCCTTGTTTTGTACCTTTTGAATATCAACCCATGATAAAGCGACAAGGTCGAGATAAAACATGCCGCCTTTGCCCGCTTCTATCTCCATCCATACGGCTTCAGGTACGACGACCCGTTTGTATAGCCTTTCCAACAACTCAAGCTGACCTATCTTTAACAAAGACAGCAATGGGGTAGTATTGCTGATTACCCTACGCATGGTCAAAATCTTCGGAGAGCTGGGGCATAGATGGTTCGCCAAAAATAGACACTTGATATTGACCGACTAGAGCAAGGAAATCTATCCTGGAGCATCCCAGCACCTTGGCAGCCATGCCAGAAGATACCTTGCCCATTTCATAAAGCTTGATGATTGACAGGCGGAGCATTTCTCTGGAGAACTCCTGCTCTTGCATCTTCAATGCAAACGCCAGCTCTTGGGGAAAGGGGACTCTAATATCAGCTCTCATCTTAGCGATTTTTGATTTATGAAGTATTGCCATACAATGGCTTGGTTTCTTGTTAACGTTGACCAGCTCTTCTTGGTTGCATAGAAGCTTGAATAGGCTTCCTCGGCTATCACTGGTTCAGCAGGGGCATTGCCGCCAAGCCCTCCTACTCCCCCGCCCCCCGGAAATGCGCCTCCACCCCCGTCATCTGCCAGTGGCTGAGGGCGATGGGGATGTTGCCGATGGCGTTCAGCTGGTCGAAGAAGTCTTTTATCCGGAAAGGCTCGTTTTGGGCCTCCTGCAGGCGGGCGAAATCCGCCAGGGCGTTTTCCACCAGGTATTTGCCGGTGATGTAGCTGGTGCCGTAGCCCGGCTGGCGCAGGTAGAGGTGTTGCTCGAAGAGGAGCAATTCCTTTTCCGTCTTCATCCAGCCGCGCGGGGTGTATTCCGAGTGGATGCCGCCGGCCTCTTCCATGGTCATTTCGTTGGCGTGGGCGTAGAGGGAGCCCAGTCCGCGGGCAGCGCGCTGGGCGATCAGGATATAGACGATCTCCCTGGACCGGGGGCTGTCGTCGTATAGGCCGGCTTGCATGAACATCTCCTCCACGCCGGTGGCGATGCCCTCGTTGCGGGAGTCGAAGATGTTGTACAGCAAAGGCCCGCGGCGGATTTCGCTGGCGTGGGGCTCGTTGTCCATCAGCGCCAGGTCGAACCAGTGGTAGAAGTGCGAATAGAGCGGCCGGGGGTCGTAGTGGGCGGTGATCCAGAAAAAATTGCGGCTTTCTTTGGGGATGAATCCCCCCAGGTGCTCCCGCAAGGCCGGGTCGAAGTAATCCTTCACGGTCAGCATCTCTTCTTGCTCCAGAAAGGCCATCAGGCTTTGGGCTGCGCGGTCGGCCAGGTCGGCGTAGGCTTCCGGCGAGTCGGCTTCGGCCATTGCGGGTAGCTTGCGGTTGCGGTGCTCCTCCAGCTTGAGGGCCGCCCAGGCGCGGGCCAGCTCGCGCTTCAGCAGCATGACCTCTTCTTCCCAAGTCAGAGGCACCAGGTGCACGTTTTGGAGGTACCAGGTGTAGTGCTCCTTGCCGATGCCGGAGGGGCCGGTCTTCTGGGGCGCTTCCGCCTCCAGCCAGGCGGCCAGCTCGTCGGTCGAGGCGATGGCAGCCTGGAGGGCTGTTGCCAGTTCCGGCTCGGCGGCCACGCCCGGCAGATCAAGTATTTTCGCTAATCCCGCGCTCTGGCGGCGGATGTCGCGGATGCCGGCTACCCAGAGGTCGCGGGCGTTGCCGGTCAGGTTGAGCTGGGCTTGTTGGTTCAGCGGGGGGATGACCTGCAGGTCGCCCAGCAGGCGCTCTTTCTCGGCAGGGCTGAGCGGGAATTCGTAGGTCCACAGCTCGGTGGTGGCGTGGTGGGTGGGGCCTTCGTGGGCCGGCACATCGCTGCGATAAGTCCAGAGCGAGACGTAAAAAGCCGGGTCGCGCGCCCAGGGCTGCAGGATGCGGTGGTTGAAGTCGTAGCCGTTCATCTCGGCCCAGACGATTAGCCAGTCCACCCGCTGCTCGCGGGGCCAGCCGGTGGTGTCAATGGCCTGGAGCTGGGCTTGCAGGCGCTGAAACTCCGGCCAGCGCTGGGCGAAGGTGGCGGCGGTATAATCGGGCGCGCCTTCTCGCTGCGGCGGCGCTTCAAAGGCCCGCCACGCTTTGAAAAGTGCGGTCAAGTCCTGGTAATCACGGGAAGCGGGTGCGGGCGCTGCGCCGGGTTGGCAAGCCGCCAGGCCGAGCAGGGCGAGGAGGAAAAGAAGGGTGTTGCGGATCATGGATATCGGTATTGCTTAGACGATGAAGCTCGCTTGGGTATTTTTTTGATGGGGCAAGGTACTAACATCTGGGCAGCTGGTCAAATTCAAACGGGTAATTGTGCTGCCGCTGCGCCGCTACACCCTCAACGAACCACGGAACCCCCTGGCCGCGTAGTAGGATTCGGCCCCGTTGTGATAAACAAACACCCTTCCGTAGCGCCAGTCGCCGAAGATAGCGCCTCCGAGCGCCCGGATGTCGGCGGGGGTAGCCAGCCAACTGGAGGTCTTGGTATCGAACTTCCCGAGCTGTTGCAACGCGCGGTATTGCCCCTCATCCAGCAGCTCGATGCCCATGGCGCGGGCCATGCCCAGGGCGCTGTCGGCAGGTTTATTGGCTTTCCTGGACTCCAGCGCCTCCGGGTCGTAGCACAGGCT
>CAYSPJ010000251.1:0-4409 GCA_964432875.1 uncultured Phaeodactylibacter sp.
CCCGCCAATTTCCTGTATCTCACCTCCACAGCCATCTCCCCCCCTTTACCCTTTACCCTTTACCCTTTACCCTTTACCCTTTAACCTTTACCCTTTAACCTTTACCCTTTACCCCTGCGTCAACCGATGAAACACCTCATCCATATCATACACCTCCTTTTTAATCTCCAAGAGCTTGACCCCTTTAGCGACGGCAAAGTCAAAAATAGCCGGGCGGAGGTCAGACTGAGCATCGGCGGTGAACTGGTAGCGGTTGTGCCCCAACTCGCGCAGCCCTTTCAATTTAGGTATTTTGCGCAAAGCGTCGATGGCGATGCTGCCGTCAAACTCGGCCGTGACGACCGCCTCGGCGGTGATGCGGTACTGCAATTCCTCGATGGTGTCATCGGCCACGATTTTGCCCTTGTTGATGATGAGCACCCGGTCGCAAATGGCCTTCACCTCCTGCATGATGTGGGTGGAGAAGATGACCGTTTTTTCTTGGCCTAATTGCTTGATCAACTGCCGGATATCCGCCAATTGGTTGGGGTCGAGGCCGGAGGTCGGCTCGTCGAGGATGAGCACGGCAGGGTCGTGCATCATCGCTTGTGCCAGGCCCACGCGCTGGCGGTAGCCTTTTGACAGGGCGCCGATGGGCTTGTGCTGTTCGCGCTCCAGGCCGGTCATCTCAATCATTTCAGCAATGCGCTGGCGGGGGTTGCGCAACTGGTGCAGGCGCGCTACAAAGCCCAGATATTCGCGCACGTACATATCCTTGTACAGCGGGTTGTGCTCGGGCAGGTAGCCGATTTGGCGGCGCACCTCCATAGGCTGCTCTGCCACATCGAAGCCGCAGACGCTTACCTTGCCGCTCGTCTGGGGGATGAAGCAGGAGATTACCTTCATGGTCGTTGTCTTGCCCGCGCCATTGGGGCCGAGAAAGCCCAGCACTTCACCAGGCCGCGCCTCGAAGGTGATTTCGTCAACGGCCTTTTGGGCACCGTATATCTTGCTTAGCTTTTCTACCTTGACGGACATCTGCTTCCTCTTTTTTAACCCTGCAAAACTAATAAATTTATGAGAATTGCCCGGCCGCATGCTGAGCCGAGCGTGAAAGCTGCGCTTTCTTAACGAAAAACCTTTGTTGCTGCGGGGTGCTGAGTGCTTAAAATTTTGTTAAACGCCAATCTGCCCCGGTTTGGAAAAGGCTGCAATAGGGCAGGCGTCACTATAAAATAGTTTAACCCACAGATAATTTAAGGAGCAGTCTAGCGGTTTAAATATGTATTTCATTAAAATGTAAACCAAATTGAAGATGCATATCCGCCACCTCCTCTTTTTGATGATGCTGCCGGTAGCCCTCTGTGCCCAATCCGAAAAAATCCTCCAGGACAAGGATGTACTCTGGGCAGCGGAAGTGGTGAGCCTACTCCAGTTTGAACGCTTAGCGGCTCAATACGATCTCGAAGTGCCTCAGGCCATCGCTTTGAAAGTGCTGCAGGAAGAGCGCTTTAGCCCCAGCCCATCCCCATTCACGGAGGGCTTGTATGAGCTGATGGGCAAAGGCAGCTGGCCGGCTTTTGCCGATGCGGCGCTCACCAAACCGCTCTCGCCTGCCGAAGCCCGCCGCTGCCTGGCAGTGATGGATACCATTTATACTTTCGACCCCACCACTTATGAGGAGACGATTATGGTAATTGCCCAGGAGGCGCCGGGGGAGATATACACCTTCCTGTTGCGGCAGCTGTGGTATTACAACGGTAAAACCAATACCTTTGAGACCCTGGCCCTGGCTATTGCGCCGGCCCGGAAGAACGGCATGGAATATGAGCCGTTGGCCTGGTTCAAACTGCCCGAGCCAAAAGCAAACCTCTTCGACCTGCAATCGGGAGCCCTATCCCATGCTGCATTCATCAAGTACGGCCTGCCCGAAATGGAGCTGAAGACCTTGAAAGGGGCTGATATGCCTCTGAAGGCCATCCTTTACAAGCGCTTGCTGCGTGGCGCGCTCACCGGGTATGATAGCCAAGGTGAGCCCATCCCCTCCAGCCAGGTGTCAGCATTGTTTCAATCTCGCGATACCATCATCACCTTCGACCCGGAAACCTATGCGGAGAGGCTGGAAGTGGTGCAATATAACTATCACCCCGATAATCTCCACCACTATTACCTGAAGCAAAATTGGTACTTCGCCCCCCGCGAGGGCATCCTGCAATGCCGCCCTGTGGCTGTAGCCCCGGCTGTAGCGGTGACCAATAAGTATGGCCAGCTACAGCGCCTCATGCCACTTTTTTATTGGAGGAGGGAGTAAATCCCGCTGCCCGGCGATACTGGAGGTGCTAGGGAGGCTAAGGGGGGGCAATCCTGTCCAGGCTGCTTTTGCTGAGGGATAGCCTCAAGCCTGTTGATACCAAAGCCAGTTGGCGTAAATAACAGAGCGGAGCAAAAAATCTTCATGCCATTTGTGTAATCTCCCCGGCGGCAGCATCCTACCGAAAAACACATCATGAAACACATTCTCTTCCTTTTCGGATTGGCGGCGCTGCTGACCGCTTCACAGAGCAGCATTCACCTGGAGACCTTCACCATCAAAGGCATCGTCGTGGACCGGGCCACCGGGGATCCGCTCATAGGGGCCAACGTGCTTATCAAAGGCACTAATCAGGGTACCGTAGCTGACATCGATGGCAAGTTCGAGCTGAAAAGCCGAAAGGAGTGTGCCGAGCTGGAAGTCAGCTATACCGGTTACGCTCCGCAAAAAATCCGCGCTTGCGCCAGCAAGGAGGTGCGGGTGGAGCTAGAGGCAGCACAAACGCTGGATGAAGTGGTGGTGGTCGGCAGGCATCAAGAGTATGCCCGCAAATTTAATGCGAGTAGCAGGGAAAAGGCAATGAGCGCGCCAGCGCCGGGCATGACAGGCATCATCCCGCCGAGCCATTATGGCGATGTGCCTGATCAATGGAACACGGACGATTACGATGTCATCAATGAAAACCGTTTCTTCGAAGCAGCCAAGACGCCGCTTTCTACTTTCTCCATCGACGTGGATGCGGCTTCATACAGCAACATGCGGCGCTACCTGAAGAATGGCCAGCAGCCGCCCAAAGATGCGATCCGCATCGAAGAGATGCTCAATTACTTCAGCTACGACTATCCCGAGCCCAAAGGCGAGCACCCTTTCGAACTCATCACCGAGCTGAGCGACTGCCCCTGGCAGCCCCAGCACAAGCTGCTGCACATCGGCCTTCAGGGCAAGCATATCTCGTTGGACCAGCTGCCCTCTTCCAACTTGGTCTTCCTCATCGATGCTTCCGGCAGCATGGATGCCCCCAATCGCCTGCCGTTGCTGCAAGCCTCTTTCAAGCTCCTGGTCAATCAACTGCGCGAGCAGGATAAGGTCGCCATCGTGGTTTATGCCGGCTCGGCCGGATTGGTGCTCGAACCTACTAGTGGAGCCGACAAACAAAAAATCCGCGACGCCATCGACCGCTTGCAGGCGGGCGGCTCTACTGCGGGCGGCGCAGGCATCCAACTGGCCTACAAAACGGCACGGGAAAACTTCAGCAAGGGCGGCAACAACCGCGTCATCCTGGCTACGGATGGCGACTTTAACATCGGTGCCAGCAGCGATGCCGAGCTGGTGCGCCTCATCGAACAAGAGCGCGAAAGCGGGGTCTTCCTCACGGTGCTCGGCTACGGCATGGGCAACTACAAGGACAATAAGATGCAGAAACTGGCCAATGCCGGGAACGGCAACCACGCTTACATCGACGACATCGGCGAGGCGAAGAAAGTGCTGGTCAACGAATTCGGCGGCACCATCTACACCATCGCCAAGGATGTCAAGCTGCAGATCGAGTTCAACCCTGCCCAGGTGCGCGGCTACCGCCTCATCGGCTACGAAAACCGCTTGCTAAACAAGGAGGATTTCAACGACGATAAAAAAGACGCAGGCGAACTGGGGGCCGGCCATACCGTGACGGCCTTGTACGAAATCATCCCTGCTGGCACCGAAAGCGCCTACCTGCCTAGCGTGGACGATCTGAAATATCAACAAACGGAGCTTAAGTCTGCCGCCAAGTCCAAAGAGCTTTGCACCCTCAAGCTGCGCTACAAAGAGCCGGATGGCGCCAAGAGCAAACTGCTCGATCGCCCTGTACTGGACAAAGGCACGAAGCTGGGCCAGTCCAGCGATGACTTCCGCTGGTCGGCTGCGGTAGCAGGATTCGGGATGCTGCTGCGCGATTCGGAATTCAAAGGCGAGGCGACTTATGCCCAGCTTGCCCAGCTTGCCCGCGGCGCCCAAGGCAAAGACACCCACGGCTACCGCCGCGAATTTATCGAGATGATCGATTTGATGAAGGGGCTGGCTGAGCCGGATACAGCGGGCAAGGAATAGATAGTGGCGAGTGGAGCAAAGCAACATCAAC
>CAYSPJ010000252.1:0-4384 GCA_964432875.1 uncultured Phaeodactylibacter sp.
GTTCTGCTGCCACCGCATGAGAGATGGAGCGCATACCGAACTCGGTGCGGGCGTACACGGCAGCCTTTGCGGCAAACTCAGGATCCACGCGGGTCAGAAGTTCTGTCACGCGGGCCAGGGTATCCTCGGCGGAGCGGTAGAACTGATCTTGCACGAAAGAGCTGAGCAGGATGGTCACCAGTTCCATCTCCGGAGTCATGCTGTAAGCCTGTCCGCCCGCCAGGTTGATGTTTTTGCTTGCTTTGGCATTGTTGAAGCGTGCCATTTCACTACGGGTTTGAGATGGGCGAAACACGTCCGCCCGGGGGTGAAAAATAGACTTGCTGTGATGGGGTAGCCTGGGCAGAAAATAGCTCATCACCCCCATCGCAATAAGTCTTTAAGGTTGTGGGTGCATGCCGACGCACCCCATCCCGAGAAAGAGAAAAACAACCGGAGAAAACCTGCCCGGGTACATTAGGCGCTCTAACCACTGAGCTACGGGGCCGTTTTTACTTTGGTTTGGCGACCCCGGCCGGACTCGAACCGACGACCACCCGATATCAGATCGAAGTAACCCATTGCATCACTGCCGGTTGATTTTTGACAGCCGCCCCTTTGGGCAGCGCACTGGTGTGGAGAACAGGGATTGAACCTGTACCTTCTCGTCTTCAGCGAGACGCGCAGACCAACTACGCCATCTCCACAGGAAAAAACGGCAGAGAAAACTTCAGGGCGTGTTTTAAGGGTTTTGCAGACCGAAGTAACGCACCTGATCACTGCTGCCTTGGTTGCACGAGCAGGGATCGAACCCGCATCACGGCCTTCGCAAGGCCGGGTGTTATCCGCTTACACCATCGCGCAAGGAAATTTAGGACGCCTAGCACTTCTCGGCATACCTGTGCAGGTGACCTCCCCTGAGCTTTTGACCCAAGGGGTGAGCACACGGGTGGTCGAGACCCTTCACCTGCTTCGCTACTCGGTGATTGTTTGCGCCGAGACAACCTACTCAATGTTCCTTCTGTCCTATCCGTACACCTACTGGTCGGCATCGTACGGTCAAATAAGCTGGTTTTCCTCCCAGGCGAGTTCCACCAGCATCCCTTTCGGGCAAGGGTGCCGGCTTTCGCCGACACTTCTAAGCGCTTTCAGAAGCATTGAGTGCGATTTCTCCGGTTGTCCGGAGTTGCCTAGTACCGTAAAATCAAATTGCTGGATGGGGCGGCCGAGCTATTGCTGCCGACCCCGTTGGGAAGGCGCAATATCAGTCCATAACGCAGCACCGGAACAACTGCTCTCGGCGGCATCTGCCAGGTTTGCTTATGTGCTTAAATTGCATGGTACGTCTTTTTGATTGCGTTTACGAATGCTAAAACTAGAAAGGCTGCGGGGTAGTTCCAAAGGGGGGATTTTTTTTGAAAAAAAATCTCGTGCCATGTTTTTCCGGGGAGATTGTGTTGTAGCTGCATGGATTGTTCGTAGCGATTTAATGTGAGGTAAACGTTAATTCTGCAGCCAATCTTTGAGTCGATTTGTTGATACAGCCTTTCAGGCTCGTGCGCAATCGGCAGCCTATTTTGAGATGTGTCCTAACTGTAGAGTGACAGGGTTCGGTATAAACTAGAGTTTGTATTTCAATCCAAGCTGGAGTGTGCGTTCCGTCCCGTCCAGATAGGCCTGGAAACTAATCGGCCCTGCAAAGCGCGAGTGCTCGTAATCAAAATCTCTGACGAGGAAATTGATCCAGCCGATCTGATGGCGATACATCATCGCCAGGTATAGTCTTTGGGTCAGCCTGAAATCTTTGGAAGCCCCGAGATAGGAAGAGAAAATCAGCCTTGAGTCAAAAGAGGTTGTCACTACATACTGTATTTCATCCAAGCTTAGATCAAGATCGTAAGGCACGAATCGTTGAATCACTCTGCCGTCGCTACCGCTATAACCCAGGGGTTGGGAGTGAAAACCAAGCGCGATGCCGAAGTGCAGATTCAAAAGCGGGTAGTTGCGCTTCGTGATGATTCGATAGCCTCCCCCCATAGACAAATGATGGGTCGGGAAGATGTTCACTCCAGGGGAAGTGTAAAACGACTCATGCCAATATTGGCCGCGATAATTCAAGAAATGGTAACCCAACTCGGCAAAAAACGAGTGGGCGACGCCCTTTTCAAGCGTCAGGCGCGGGGTGAAGGCGACGAGGCCATCGTCTCGAAACACGCCATGAGGGTCTTCGGATTTGAGGATGCCTTTGCCGAAACCGCCGTATGCAGCGATGAACCAAGACTGCGGGTGGATATAGCGCGCCTCCTGGCGAGCAGCCCTTTTGGCTACTTTTTCGGGCGGCAGATTTGCCAGCCGCTCTTGGTGCGCCTCGCTAGTGAACACGAAGCCCGCCCCCAAGCTCAACATGTTGCCGGAGCTGAACAGCCTGCCGCCAGAACTGCCGTCATCCAAGCGGTAAGTACCTTCATATACATTGCGAAAGCTGTAAAGGTACTCCAGCTTCAGCACCAACTGGTTCTTGTTCTTCAGCACTCGCCGCAGCTCCGGCCCAGCTGATAAAAAAGGGAGGATTCCGCTGCTGTACATGCGCTCGAGATAATAGTCCTCATAGTCGGGCTGTAGCCTCAAGCGCTGCCGTAAGGGAATGGCAGCGGCGTCAAACCAAGTCGCCCCGGCGCCCATGTTCAGCTTCAGGAAATTACGCTCTCCAAGAGCGTGCCAGTAGTTGGCGCCAAGCTCTAGCCGTTGGTAGCGAAAATATCGTGGCTTTTGGAAATAATCCCGGATGGAAGCAGAATAAAGTTCCTCAGGCAGCACGTCATAGCTGAAAGCCTGCCTACCCCACCCCCAGCCCGCAGACCAAGACCAAGCTTCGCTCGGCCGCCGGGTATAAACAAGCCCCAGGCGTTGGTCCAGCCCCAGAGTGGCATTGGGCTGCCGCGGCCCAAATTCGCTCGCGGCGCGGTTTTGCGTCCAGCCGTTGGCCAGGTGGATTTCAAAATGGTTGACCGGGGGTTGCGCAGCGGCAAAGGTTGCATATAGCAGGCCAGCCAAGCAGGAAATATACAGGGAAAGATGTTTCATCGTCGTTATCTTGATTTTACATTTTCACCAGGATTTTACGATTCAGCGCTGTAAATATAAAAAAATCATGGAACGTGCATTGTCGAAATTGCAGGTGCGGCTTTGCGGCGCCACCTCACTCCCCCCGCTCGGGCAAGCGGAAGGTAACGGGCAGCTCAAACTGCACCCTGACCGGCCGGCCCCGCGAAGGGCCAGGTGTCCAGCGGTGCTCTTTTGCCATCAATCCCACGACGCGCAGGGCTTCTTGACCTAGGCCGTAGCCGGGGTCGCGGGCTATTTCCATTTCCTCTATGCTGCCGTCTTTTTCGACTATAAACTGGATAACGGCTATTCCTTCGACCTTGTTCTCAAGGGCTTCTGGGGTGGGGGTTTTGGCGTTTGGGGTTGGTTTTCTCTTGGCTTTACGCCATGCTTCTTGTGGTAAACTTTGATTCGAGGCGTTTCTAGCGCTTCTGCCCTTCATTGCTGGGGGCTTGGTAGGCGATTTTGGGGGGGCGCTACACTGGCAAGGAGCATTCCGATCGCTTCGAACAGCTCGTGTACCGCGCCGCCGCCGAAGAGATCATCTCGCTGAGCAAAGCGGCCAAGCTGTTCAACATGAAGCTGGGGGCTTTCCGGGAAAAATTCAGCGCGGGATGAGGGTGGTGGTGAATGATGCTAATATTTTGATTAATCTTGTAGGGTTCAATCCGCGCCTCGGACTGCCAAGGGAGGAGGTGGAGAGGCGGCTGATTCTGTGGGGTGAGGGGGAGCAGGAGTAAGAGGGAGCTTGGCATAGGCGAGACGCACTAGACGAGTTAAAAATAATCAATATGAAACTACAAATCGCTTCCTTATTGCTCATCACCCTTGGGATGGGATGCCAGCCAAGCCCAAAGGCCATCGGCGATTACCCAGATGTCAAAGCCGTATTCCATGAAGAAGAAATCCGAGACCTGGCAAAGATCATCGCTTTCTTCAATGAAGCAATCTGCAAATCCGAGCACCTGGACAACAGCAACGTTTTAGCCTGCTATGAACGCTACTTCAGGCGAATGCAAGAGGCTGAGGAAACTGGAAATCTAGCCATCAACATCCCTCGCCAAGAACAGGAAACATTGCTACGGGAAATCAGCCCGGGCACTTTTGAGCAAATTTGGGCCCACGGCAAGGCTTGGGCCAAGGGCACCGATACCTTGGCTGTCTTGAATATCAAGCCCGATGGAAAATTCATGGCGTTCCTGCAAGCCTACGGCCAGACCAACCCGAAAGCAAAGGACTATGCCGAAAAATTCGAAGTGGTGGGCGATATCTCTCCTTCAATGATTGCCGATGTCTTGAT
>CAYSPJ010000253.1:0-4379 GCA_964432875.1 uncultured Phaeodactylibacter sp.
AGCCAGGAATTACAGATCGCATATGGTCCGCTTTTTTTACAAAGATACGCTCCTCCTATCAGATTTTGAAAGCGTAAATAGCTTTGGGTATAATCGAAGTTCCACCTCTATCGTGCTGGCGCCCCACCCCTCATCCAAACCCGCTGCCGGTCCACCTCCAGCCCCAGTCCCTTTTTGCGCTTGTAAACCAGGGTGCCGGTTATCGCCGCTGCGATGGTCAGCACCCGGAAGATATTGGCATAAGCGCCTCCGAAAGCATTGTCTGAAACGGAGAACAAAAGCCAGGATAAGTTCATAAAAAGGTGCATGAAGATGGGGATCCAGAGGTTGAAGTTCCATTCGGCATAAAGCCAGGCAAAAAATACGGCACCCAGGAAGGTGGTGGCGAAGATGCCCACCAGTGTTGGGAAATCATGGCTTTGGTACAAGTGACCCGCAGCAAACAGGAGCGCTCCGAGAAGGATGGATAGAATAAACCCGATCCGGGTGTAGCGGTAAATCTGGCCGAAGAGAAACCCTCTAAAAAATAGCTCCTCAAAAAATGCCGCGCTGATGACCATGATCAAGACCTGGTTCAAGGTGATGTCGGCATTGAGATCAAATGCGAAAGCGAAGCCTATGAACATGGGCAGGGTAAAAAGCAGCGGTGCCAACATGCCGGGAAGCAAGGGCTTGTTCAAGCCCAAACTTTCCAGTAAACCTTTGAAACCGTGAAGTAGGAGCGTACCCAGATAAATGGGGATACCGAAAAGAAGATACGCCGCCAGGTGACTGACCCCAAGCTGCCCGATCGCGCCGTCGATCCATTTTCTGGACGCGCCGAAATACAACTCGTCCAGCACGAAATAGAGCCCGAAGGCGAGGAAGGTGATGGCAATGATCCTGGTTTGTTTTTTCATGGCGGGTATTGGTATTGGTTTTAAGTGCTCAAAAGTATGTAAAATGAGGGGGTCAGAGAATTTTCATGAATTTTTTGGCACAAACTCGGCCCCTTGAATTCCCTCTCACTCCCCTGCCCCACCAATCCTCCCCTCCAACACCCCCAGCGCCCGCTCCAGATCGCCCTCGCTGAAACCGGTCTCGTACTCGGTGCGCACCAGTAGGGGCAGTTGGTGGGGCAGGAAATCGCTCGAATCATCAATAATGGCGTAGCGCTCCGCAGGGTGCTCCTCCAGCCATTGGGCGATGTAGTGGCCGCGGGAAAGGTGCCCGAAGCGCCCCGTATCCATGATGTCTATTTCAGGCGGGATGACGCCCAGCAGCGTGCCGGGCAGGGCGCGGGTTTGCCACATCTCCTGCATCGCCTCCAGGCCGGCGAAACGCCAGGCCGAGCTGATGGCGATGCCCGCTCCGGTGGCTTCCACCAGCCGCTGCAAGCGCCCCACGCAGCCGGCATCGAACAGCAGCCCGAAGCGGTCGCGGTCGGTATAGCCCTCCAGCAGGCGGGCTTGGCCCGGCCAGGGGTTGGAATAATCGCCAACGTTGAGCACGCCGTCGAAATCGAGGAAGATGACTTTCATGGAGCGAGGGTTTATTGGTTCAAGAACGGCGTGGGGGCAGGCAAGGTTTTAGCCAGGGTTTGCTTTCTTGTAATATCTGTGCATGACAAATCGGAAAAATCCCTTACCTTTAGCCCACAACCAACATACTACTATCATGGGACTCGAAAGCAGATATCAGGATATATTGCAAAACATCGAATCCATCATCGCCAGCATCGACCGGCAGGAAGCGGACATGAGAGATTTGCACGCGATAAAGGCTTTGGAAGCGCTGGAGGAGTACTTCCGCAAAATCGTTGCTGGCAAGGCACCAGCGCTTGGCTAACTGGAAGGCCCGGAGCAAAAAATATTCGCTGAGGTTTTATCCGTCCTCTCGCTGCGCAGCGAAATGTCAGGGGATGCCTCCCCACCGTCCCGGCGGGGTTTTAGCCGCGCCCTGCGCGAACCCAGCCAGGAAGAAATCTACCTCGCCTGCATCCGCAAGATTCTCAATTCTTCCAAACACTGGACGCGCCAGAAGGGCGAACGGGGGTACTTGGATTTTATTGGGCGGTTTGTGTGAGGCTACACCTCCACCACCCTACCCCCCTCAAACCCCCGATTTTCCACCAAATGCACAGACCCCAACTGATTGGTCAGCATCAGGATGCGGCCGAGCAAGAATTCGGGGGTATTGCGGTGGTGGTGACCATATATCCAGCAATCGGGGCCGGTGTCGTCGATCAGCTCGTGCAGCTATATGGCGAAAGGGACGACATCGCCGGCCAGGATGAGCAGCGCGGCTTGGGGCGGCAAGGGATTGGCCTTCAGGAAGGCCTGGTTCCGGGGGAATTCCAGGTGGAGGTCGGAGGCGTATTGTATAGTCATAGCATGGCTTTAGGTGTCGTCTCCTTCTTTCAGGTGCCGAATGGCTCGATCCAGGTCGTCCGGCCCTTGATCCAGCATGTTGCGGTATTTTTCGTATTCTTCCAAAGCGTGCTGCTTGGCGTCTTCGGATGATACGGTTCCCTTATGCCCAAGTATCTCCCGGTCGTTCAGCGTGAGGAATCCGTGCAGCTTGTCGATCCAATCTTTCATATACATGGGTTTTCGGTTGCGCGCTTGCAACTCCGCAAATTCCAGATACTGGGAAACGATGAGATTCAATTCCTCTAATTCGTTTTGATCCAGATAGTTTTTGGCGACGGTGACATCCTGCCTCCGAACGATCTCGGCAGGGAAGTTGGTCAGCCCCATATTAGGCTTGGTGGCATCGGCCCGTTGCTTCACGATTTCTGCGGCGGTTTTGCCAGCGATAGCCCAGTGAAACTTATTTTGAACGCTGGCAAAAAAAGCTTGTGACATAGCGTTGCCAGAATCATAGTCCACGCTGGTAGTGTATATGTCGCAGATTTTCCGGTAGAATACCTTCTCGGAGGAGCGGATGTCCCGGATGCGGCGCAGCAGTTCATCGAAGTAATCATTTCTGGCTTGTTTCAGGCGTTCGTCATCCAGCACAAAGCCTTTGATGAGGTATTCCTTGAGGCGCGCCGTTGCCCAAATGCGGAATTTGGTGGCGACGTGGGATTTGACTCGGTAACCTACTGATATTATCGCATCCAGGTTATAATATTCTAACTCCCGAAGCACCTTACGTTTCCCTTCTTGCTGAACTGTTGCAAAATTTGCAACAGTTGAATCCGGATTCAATTCACCTTCTTCAAAGATGTTTTTTAAATGGCGGGAAATGACAGATTTGTCACGTTGGAAAAGGCTTGCAAGTTGATTGAGATTGAGCCATAAAGTTTCATCTTCAATGCGTACATCCACCTTAGTGCTCCCTGCTTCAGACTGGTAAATCAAGATTTCGCCTTGATAGGCAGGATTGGTCTTCCTCGCCTCGGCTTCGCCCGGAATAGGGTTGATGGGTTGCTTTGGTTTTGCCATGACTGTGTGCTTTGATTACAGGCAAAAATAATACATTTTGCAATAAATTTCCGGTTTTTGCCCGCTCATATTGTTTGGTTTTGGGGCGACTGCGGCCTGTCCCGTCTGCCAGGTAGGAAGGGGTCGCCCCAATGCCAATCATCCCCACACGGGTACCCCTTGCCGCGCCAGCCCCAGCAAGGCCGCAAAAACCGCCGCATAAAGGGCGATCAAGCCATAAGTGCCCCAGGCCAGCACGCGGCTATTTTGCACCTTCCGCTGTAAGCCGAGCGCCGCCAGCGGCAGGAGCTGGATGCTGTGCAAGCCCCAGAAGTGGGCCGCGCGCAAGTCGCCCCCCGCAGTGCTCCAGTTGAGCAGGGGCAGGCCCGGCCCGCCGTCGGGGACGCCGATGGCGTGGCCGCCCTGGGAGATCATCATGGCACCCACGCCGCTGGCCAGGAAGAAGATCAGCCAGGCCGCTTGCAGGGCGTGCCAGAGGGGGCGTTCGAGGGCCGGGGGCTGGGTGAGCAGGCGCAGGCAGATAAACAGCACCAGCACGGTGTTCAGTCCGATGAGCAAGCCCATGAGGCCAAAAACGCCAGCGTCGAACTCGGTGGCGAAGTTGAAGTGCGAGCGTACGCCTCGCCCGGCTTGCAGGAGGATGAGCGAGATTTCGGCCATCATGAGCAGGCCGATGGCGCCGCCCAACAGGGCTTGGAGGCGAGGCTTCAGCCGCAGATAGGGCAGCACCAGCGCCGTCGTCCAAGCATAGAGCGTGATGGACAGGGCGAATTTCATGGGTTTCAGCCAAGCGTTCACCCCCATCACCTCCCGGCTGTCGAGCAGCAGCAGAAGGGTACCGGCGGCAAAGATGGCGGCGTTGGCCCAGCCCGTGGCGTAGAGCGCCTCATTACCGGCCCGGATCCGGCGCAGCAAGCTGGAAATTGTCATGATCCAGTTTTTTGGCGAGGA
>CAYSPJ010000254.1:0-2862 GCA_964432875.1 uncultured Phaeodactylibacter sp.
GTTGGAGCGTAGCGACATCCCGGACGAGCGCAGCGAGAGCGGGAAGGCAGTAGGCAGTGGGCAGTAGGGGTGGCTCTGGCCCTGGCGCTCCTGCAGCCGTTTCAGGTGACATCTCCACCCCCGAGCAGCTGCCACCAGCAAGTGGATGGTGTAATCTGAAACGGCGTGCCCCCCCGCGCTTGAGATTACACCTGCCGCCTGCGATGCCGTAGCTGATGAGCGGCAGATGTCACCTCAAGGCCCTCTCTCTTCCGAAGAGAGAGAGGGGCAGGGCGGGGTGAGTCAGCCCGATATTTCCTGTAGTGCGGTTTTGAGGTAAGCCCAAAACTTGGCGACCGAAGGGGCGTGCACTTTTTCATCGGGGGAATGGGGGTGGCGGATGGTAGGGCCAAAAGAAATCATATCCAGGCCCGGGTAGCGCTCGCCGATGATGCCGCACTCCAGGCCAGCATGGCAAGCTGCGACGTGTGGCTTGGCTCCGAATAGCTTTTCGTATAGCCCTTCCATGGTTTTGAGTACCGAGGAAGCCGGGTTGGGTGCCCAGCCCGGGTAGCTGCCGTCGTTTTCCACTTTGGCACCGATGGCCTCGAAGGCGGCGCGCACGGCATGAGCCACGTCCATTTTACCCGATTCGATGGAGCTGCGCTGCAAGCTCTGGGTGGTGAATTTGCCATCCTTGACGATGACCCGGGCCAGGCTGGAAGAGGTTTCGACCAGGCCAGGTATATCGGGGGTCATGCGCCAGACGCCGTTGGGCACGGCGTAGAGGGCGTTGAGCAGTTTGTCCTGGGCGGCAGCTTCCATGACTTTGGCAGGGGGGGCTACTTCCCGGGCCTCGATGGCGATGTCGGGCTCGATGCTTTGGTATTCGTTGACGATGTCCGCTTTGCGGCGGGCAAATTCCTGGAGGAAGGCGGCGCTATGGGCATCCGGCACGGCAACCAGGGCGGTAGATTCGCGCGGGATAGCATTGCGCAGGCTGCCGCCATCGATGGTGCTGATGCGCAGGCCAAAAGCCTGAGTAGTCTGGTAGAGCAGGCGGTTCATCAGCTTGTTGGCGTTGGCGCGGCCCAGGTGGATTTCAATGCCGGAGTGGCCACCCTTCAGGCCACGGATGGCGAGCTGATAGCCCTTGCTGCCTGCAGGGGGCGCTTCTTCGGCATAAGCCATGGAGGTGTTGGTGTCGATGCCGCCAGCGCAGCCAATGGTCAGCTCGTCGTCTTCTTCAGAGTCGAGGTTGAGCAAGATTTTGCCTTTGAGCAGGCCGGCTGCCAGGCCTTTGGCCCCAGTCATCCCGGTTTCTTCGTCGATCGTAAATAAAGCTTCCAGGGGAGGGTGGGGGAGGTCGGTGGATTGCAGCACCGTCATGACCGCTGCTACGCCGATGCCGTTGTCGGCACCCAATGTAGTGCCCCGGGCCTTGACCCAATCGCCGTCAATCATGCTTTGGATGCCCTGGGTGTTGAAGTCAAAGTCCGTATCGGCATTTTTTTGGTGCACCATATCCAGGTGGGCTTGCAAAATAAGGGTTGGGCGGCCCTCCATACCCGGGCTGGCGGGCTTGCGGATAATGACGTTGCCCGTGCTATCTACGTTAGTGTCCAGCCCCAGGCTCTCCCCAAAGTGGCGCATGAATTCAATGACGCGCTCTTCATGTTTGGAGGGGCGGGGTACTTCGTTGAGGTCGGCAAAGTTGTTCCACAATGCCTTTGGCTCTAATTGGCGGATTCCGTTATTGCTGTTCATATACGCTGATTTTATCCCCAAGGTAAGGAAAAAATGGCGAGCTGAAAAATTTAAAATCTAGATAAATGTTTAAACTTTAATTTTGTGGCCTTGTTGTGATACTTTGTGCTATGCCAAAACAATAGTAATTGCTGCGTTGGAAATAGCGAACTGATAAAAAAAGATAATGAAAGGCAACTTAATTCTACTCCTCGCTTTACTGTCCTTGCAAATCTCTCCTTTGTTTGCTCAATCATCTTCCACTGGCCTGATTACGGGAAAAGTGGCAGACAGCAACACCAAACAGCCTTTAGACTTTGCAACGGCCACCTTGTTTTCCGTCAAGGATAGCGCTTTGATAAATGGTGCGATTACCGATGAGTCTGGTGCTTTTGAGCTGGATGCCCGGCCGGGCGCCTATTATGTGGTGATTGAATTCGTATCTTACGAGCCTTATTTCACCAAGCCATTTGAGCTGACCCGCGAGCGGGCGCAGATCGATTTGGGGCTGATCGAGCTCCAGACGGATGTGGCTACTTTATTGGAGGTGGAAGTACGGGCTGAAAAAAGCCAGGTACAACTTACGTTGGACAAAAGGGTGTTCAACGTAGGCAAAGACCTGGCTAATGCTGGCGGCAGCGCGGCAGATGTCCTGGACAACGTGCCTTCCGTGACGGTAGACCTGGATGGCAACGTCAGCCTGCGGGGCAGCGGCGGGGTGCGCATCCTGATTGATGGTAAGCCTTCTGGCCTGGTCGGCATCGGCAATTCTGATGGCTTGCGCCAGATACCAGCCAACCTGATCGACCGTATCGAAGTGATTACCAACCCTTCGGCGCGTTATGAAGCAGAAGGCATGTCGGGCATCATCAATATCATTTTGAAAAAAGATGAGCGCCGGGGCTTGAATGGCGCCTTTGACCTCACCACGGGCTTCCCCCACAACCACGGCCTGTCGGCCAATTTGAACTTCCGCCGCGAGTGGCTCAACCTCTTTGCCAATTATGGGTTCAACTACCGCTTAAACCCCGGAGGGGGCTCGCTCTATCAGGAATTTTACGACCGCAAGGAAGGGGCGCCCGATACCACTTATTTATTCAAGCAGCGCCAGGTGCGGGAACGCGGCGGCTGGGGCAA
>CAYSPJ010000254.1:2962-4322 GCA_964432875.1 uncultured Phaeodactylibacter sp.
TATCAGGACAATATCGAAACTGAAAAATCAACCATTTCAGAGGCCTATTTCACTCCGCAGTTTTCCCCTACCGATGTCCCTGATTTGCAACAGCGCACCTTCAACCGCGAGGGTGAAAACATGCTCATTGTTCAGGTAGATTACGTGCGCCCTTTGCGCCAGCAAGGCAAGTTCGAGCTGGGCTACCGCTCTTCTTTCCGCAGCATCAACAATGATTTCAGCGTTGAAGAATTTGCCGCCGGCCAGTGGGATTTCTTGGCCAATTTTACCAATGAGTTTGTTTACGAGGAAGATATCCATGCCGCTTATGCCATCTTTGGCGATAAGTACGGGCGCATTTCTTTTCAGGTGGGCTTGCGGGCAGAGCTGTCGGAGGTGCGCACCGAGCTGCTGAAGACGGGGGAAGTCAACCCCCGCGATTATTTGAACCTCTTCCCCAGCGGCCACCTCAATTACGAACTGCCAGATCAGAACGCCATACAGCTTAGCTACAGCCGCCGCATCAACCGCCCGAGCTTCTGGAGCCTGAACCCTTTCTTCTCCTTCAGCGATGCGCGCAACTTTTTTGCCGGCAACCCCAACTTGGACCCGGAATTCACCCATGCCCTGGAGTTTGGGCACATCAAATACTGGGATAAGGCTTCATTGGCTTCTTCGGCTTATTACCGCTATACCGAGGGCGTGACGGAGCGCATCCGCACGGTGGATGATCAGGGCAACTTTTTCACCCGCCCGGTCAACTTGTCTACGCAGGAATCCTGGGGGATAGAGTCCACTTTCTCCTATTCTCCACTGGATTGGTGGAGCATCGACGGCAATGCCAATTTTTTCCGCTCGGTAACCCAAGGCGCCTTCGAAGGGCAGTCCTTCGATGCGGAGGCGATTTCGATGTTCGGGCGGCTGAATTCCAAGATGACCTTGTGGAAAAAGGTGGAGAGCCAGGCGCGCTTCAACTACCGTGCGCCTTTCAATACGCCGCAGGGCAAGTCGCGCTCCATGTCGCACCTCGATTTGGCTTTTAGCAAAGACATCCTGGAAAATAAAGGCACCCTGACCTTGAGCGTGAGCGATGTGTTCAATTCTCGCCGTTGGCGCTACCTTTCAGCGGGCCCTGGTTTTTTCACCGAAGGGGATTTCCAGTGGCGCCGCGGCCAACAGGTGCTGCTCACGTTCAACTATCGCCTCAACCAGCAAAAGAAGCAACGCAACCGCCAGGAAGGTGGTGGGGGTGATGATATGGGGTTTTGATAGAGGTGCCCTTCGGAGAGGCCTAATATTGCCCAGGCAGCCAAGTTATTGCCAGGTATCGCTTTGCCCCCTCTGGCTGAGGTTGTGGCCCGGGCCGCTACAAACATTTGGC
>CAYSPJ010000255.1:0-4294 GCA_964432875.1 uncultured Phaeodactylibacter sp.
CTGACATCCACGATCCTCCCCGCAATAGCCGTTGCTGCAGCGGTGAGGGGGCTGGCGAGGATGGTGCGGGCGCCCGGGCCCTGCCGGCCTTCGAAATTGCGGTTGGAAGTAGAGACGCAATAAGCCCCGGCTGGGATCTTATCCTCATTCATGCCCAGGCAAGCGGAGCATCCCGGCTCGCGGAAATCAAAGCCAGCCTCGCGGAAAATCTGGTCCAGGCCTTCCGCTTTAGCCTGTTTTTCCACCTGCTTGGAGCCCGGTACGATCATCGCATGGACGTGGGCCGCTTTTTGTTTGCCCCGGACATAATCAGCGGCGATGCGCAAGTCTTCGATGCGGGAATTGGTGCAGCTGCCGATGAAGACGTACTGTACCGGTTTGCCCAACAAGCTTTCGCCCGCTTGCAGGCCCATATAGCGCAGCGATTTTTCAAAAGTCTGCGCATTAGATTCCTGTGCTGGGCCGGGGATGGCTTGGCTGACGCCCATGCCCATGCCCGGGTTGGTGCCATAAGTGACCATCGGCTCGATGAGCTCGGCGCGGAAGTGGTACTCCTGCTCAAACTCTGCGCCCGGGTCGGAATAGAGCGTGCGCCAGTAGGCGAGGGCAGCCTCCCAGGCTTCGCCCTGGGGCGCGAAGGGGCGGCCCCGCAGGTATTCAAAAGCCGTCTCATCCGGTGCGATCAGGCCGCCTCGGGCACCCATCTCGATGCTCATATTACAAATGGTCATACGGGCTTCCATCGAAAGGGCGCGGATGGCCGAGCCGGCGTATTCCACGAAGTAGCCCGTGCCTCCGCTAGCGGTGAGCTGGGCGATGATGTAGAGGATGATATCTTTGGAAAAGACCCCCGGCTGCAACTCCCCATCGATGGTGATGCGCATGCGCTTGGGCTTCTTTTGCAACAAACACTGCGTAGCCAAAACCTGCTCCACCTGGCTGGTGCCGATGCCGAAAGCGATACAGCCGAAAGCCCCATGGGTGGAAGTATGGCTGTCGCCGCACACGATGGTCATGCCCGGCTGGGTGACGCCCAGCTCCGGGCCGATGACGTGGACGATGCCCTGGTAGGGGTGCCCCAGCCCGTAAAGCTCCAGCCCGAAATCCCGGCAATTCTCGCTCAGCTTTTCCACCTGGTAGCGCGAGAGCGCTTCCGCAATCGGCAGGTGCTGGCCCTTGGTCGGCACGTTGTGGTCGGCTGTAGCTATCGTCTGTTTGGGGCGGAATACGGGGATGCCCCGCTGCCGCAGCCCATCAAAAGCCTGCGGGCTGGTGACTTCGTGGATGAAGTGCCGGTCGATATACAGCACCTCCACCCCCCCCGCAGCCTGGGTGACGAGGTGGGCCTCCCAGATTTTGTCAAATAGCGTCTTGTCCATGAGCCTGAGCTTTTTTAAACCGCTACGCGCGCCGTCTGCACGGCCGAGTTGGTGATGATGTGGTGCAAGTCCTGGTCTTCCACCTCTTTCTTCTTATCTGCCACGATCAGGAATTGGGCATAGACGCGGTCCAGCTCGTCTTTGGTCAGGTCAAAACCGATATTTTTGGCGCGGTACGCGATGGCCGCCCGGCCGCTGCGGGCAGTGAGCACGATTTTGGAATGATCCACGCCCACTTCCAGTGGGTCCATGATCTCGTAAGTATCCCGGCGTTTGATCACCCCGTCCTGATGGATACCGGAGGAGTGGGCAAAGGCATTGGCGCCCACGATGGCTTTGTTGGGCTGCACCGGCATGCCCATGCGCTCGGACACCAGGCGGCTGGTGCTGTAGATCAGGGGCGTCTGGATTCCGGTGGACAGCTTCAGGTAGGGGTGTTGCTTGAGGATCATGACCACCTCTTCCAGCGAAGTGTTGCCGGCCCGCTCGCCGATGCCGTTGATGGTGCATTCGATCTGGCGGGCGCCGTGTTGCACCCCGGCGATAGAGTTGGCGGTAGCCAGCCCCAGGTCGTTGTGGCAATGAGTGGACAGGATGGCGCGGTCGATGCCCTTGACGTTTTCCTTCAAATAGCGGATTTTAGCGCCGTACTCTTCTGGCAGGCAGTAGCCAGTGGTGTCGGGGATGTTGAGCACCGTCGCCCCGGCAGCGATGACTGCCTCGATGACGCGGGCCAGGTATTCATTATTGGTGCGCCCGGCATCTTCGGCGTAGAACTCCACGTCTTCAACGAATCGCTTGGCCAACTTGACGGCGGCGACGGCTTGCTCCAAGATCTTTTCCGGGGTGCTGCGCAGCTTGTGCTTGATATGGGAATCGGAGGTGCCGATGCCGGTATGGATGCGCGGGCGGCGGGCTTTTTGCAAAGCTTGGGCGGCTACTTCAATATCCTTGGCTACTGCCCGCGACAAGCCGCAGACGATGGGCTCGCGCACGGCTTCGCAAACGGCTTCCACCGAGCGGAAGTCGCCCGGGCTAGAGATGGGGAAGCCCGCCTCGATGATATCCACGCCCAGGCGTTCGAGTTGCAGGGCGATTTCGATTTTCTGTGCGGTGTTCAGTTTACAGCCAGGTACCTGCTCGCCATCGCGGAGGGTGGTGTCGAAAATAAAAACTTTGTCGTCTGGCATGGCAGAATTGATTTTTTTTCTGAAAATTGTCCTTTAGCTTGATTCAAACGCCAAATATATTGGGCTTTGGCCAGGGCGGAGGGACTAATTACTGCATTACTACAAAACGGCACCGTGCTCTATTCAAGCTTAAGTATTTGTCAGGTAGTGTTTTAGATGAAAAATAATTACAATGCCTAAGCAGAAAACAGATGATCTGATGCAGCTCGTCAGATCGATGAACCGGGCGGAGAAAAGGCATTTTCGCTTATTTGTGCGCCGCAACCAGGCCTCGGAGGATATCCTCTTCCTAAAATTGTTCGACTTCCTGGACAAGCATCAATCCTATGATGAACCCCTCATGTTGCGCAAGATACCGGATATCAAAAAGAGCCAGCTGTCCAACCTCAAAGCCCATCTGTACAAGCAGCTATTGGTGAGCCTGCGCCTGCTCAACAGCAGCCAGAACGAGGATATCCAGCTCCGCGAGATGATGGACTATGCGCGCATCTTGTACAACAAGGGCTTGTACCGCCAGAGCCTGGAAATATTGGAGAAGGCTAAAGAACGCGCTTATCGGGGGGAATACCACACCCTGGCTTTGGAGATACTCGAGTTTGAAAAACACATCGAGGGGCAGTACATCACCCGCAGCATTGAAGGCCGGGCCGAACAACTCACGGAAGAATCGCAGGGGCTTTATGGCACCATTGAAAAATCCAGCCTTTTTTCCAACCTCTCCCTGCAGTTGTATGGGCTTTACCTCAAGGTCGGCTACGTGCGCAGCCAGAAGGATTTCTATTATGTGCAGGAGTTTTTCCAGTCCAACCTCCCCGAAATCAGCTATCAGCAGCTCGATTTTTTAGGGAAGATCCACTTTTGCCAGGCGCACGTCTGGTATTACCATATCACGCAGGACTTCCCGCATTGCTACCGTTATGCCCAGAAGTGGGTCGATCTGTTTGAGGCCGGAGATCAGCTCAAATCAGTGCATGCCCCCTTGTATCTCAAGGGCTTGCACAACCTGCTCAATGCCTTGTTCAACACCCTGCAATACCAGCGTTTTCAAGGGGCACTAAATGACTTGGAGCGCTTCCCGGAGTCTTATGACCTCAGCCAATCGGCTAATGTCGAAGGCCTTTACCACCTTTATAAATATATACATTTGATCAAGCGGCATTTCATGGAAGGCACTTTCAGCGAAGGCCTTGCCCTGGTGCCCGGCCTGATGCAGATCATCGAGGAAGACCGCTACAATTGGGACGACCACCGCGTTATGGTCTTCTACTATCGCATCGCCTGTTTGTACTTCGGCAGCGGCGACAATTCAACCGCCATTGATTACCTGAACCTCATCATCAATCAGAAGAACCCCGATTATCGGGCCGATATCCAGTGTTTTGCCCGTATCCTGAACCTCATTGCCCATTTTGAGCTCGGCAATGCTCAACTGGTAGAGTACCAGGTAAAGTCCGTTTATCGCTTCCTGGCTAAAATGGAAGACTTGCACGCCGTGCAGCAGGAAATCTTCCGCTTCCTGCGCAAGACCCCGCGCATCAGCCCGCCGGAGCTGAAGGGCGAATTCATCAAATTGAAGGAAAGGCTCTCCAAGCACGAAGCTGACCCTTATGAAAGGCGCCCCTTCCTCTATTTGGATATCATCTCCTGGCTGGATGCGAAAATCGAGGCAAAGCCAGTGCAGGAAGTCATCAGGCGCAAAGCCCTCCAGCGGAGATGAACCAGCAT
>CAYSPJ010000256.1:0-4281 GCA_964432875.1 uncultured Phaeodactylibacter sp.
CCTTATTTTCAATGATATAACAGCCTTTTGCCGCGGGTGGGCTTTCCCCCTTTAGGGGGTTAGGGGGTGTGGGAAGGGGACTACCGCCCTAATGTCGTCAACTTAACGGATGGCTGGGGAGACTTGGAGAGGGGGGTAAGAAGGTGGCCGCGCTGCTTTCCACTCCTCTCCCAGTCACCAAGCCTGCCCATCTTTTTCCTAAAGTTGACGACATTAAACTCCAAAGCCGCCGCCCGACTGCTCCAGTGGGCTAAGGGGGCTTGGGCTCACTCCGGCGGCGACTATGGAGCCGCGGCCTGACCGCCAGAGCCGGGCAGCCGCCGGTGTTGGGCCGCGACTCCAAAGCCGCCGCCCAACGCTCCTCAGCCAGCCGGGCAGGCGCGTGCGGAGCATACTCCGGCGGCGGCTGTGGAGCCGCGGCCGCAGCGGCGCAGGTGAGGGGCTGACTTCCAGTTCAGCCCTTCACTATCCTGAGCTGGCACCTGTTTTAAGCCACAGATGGCATGGATGGTCACGGATTTTTTGCGGGGGCGTGCTCTGGCAGGTGTCGGCGCTTTATACCACAAGCTTACCCGCAAGCCTCACGGGATATCAAATCGAGGAAATCCAACTCTGCACGAGATTATGGCGGGAGCGGGGAGTGAGGCTAGGCCTTGTTTTTTTACCTAGTGCCCCATGGATGAAATTCTTGACAGCCCAAGCCTTGCCCTTTCACCGCCATGCTGCGTTGCTCATCGGTCGCGTAGCATTGGCTATGCTCCCTCTTCCCGCCTTGCCTGACGGCGAAATGGCGGCGGCTTAACTATCAACAACTTCGTCCATGGGGCACTAGCCCTTGACTGGCATGGGATTTTGGGGTAGATTTGTGGAGGTAGAAGGGGGCTTTGCTAAGGGGCTAGGAGATAGAGGGCTAGGGTTACCCATAGGCTATATTGATATAACAGGGCTGAGTAGGAGACACAACGGGCAAGTTGGGCGAGACAAAAAAAATAACTGTTCGATATGCTGGAATTTGAATGGGACGAGAACAAGAGCAAGTCAAATCGAGAAGATGAAACTAAATATTGAACAAGCGATAGAAAGGGCTAGAAAAAACGAGAGCCTTGAAGGAGTTGCCATTGAAGGCTTAATGGAAACCCAAGTGCGCGCGGTTGATGCCTTGATCCTGGCCGAATATGGCATAGTCATACCTGAGCAAAACATCTACTACAAGGATGATGATATAGCCTACGATCCTGACTTTGATGAGGTAGAATGGAGCGAACAACCACTTAAAATGACTTGGGAGGAAAAATTCAGGTTATTTGAAGAAGAAGGGGAAAGCTATAAAAAAGAAGAGGAAATATCCGTCAAAGTAAGAATATCGGACCAGGAAGTGCGTAATTGGGTCAACGACAACTACGATAAAATGGGGCAAATCCTGGGGGATTTTATTGTGGACATCTACAAGGCCAGTAAGATTATCAAAGAATAAATCGCATAAACGCAGCATCGCCATCAAGCAGTCCGAACGCTGCCCGTTCTCTCCGTCTTCCCGCTTGCTCATTCGACATTCGATATTCATCATTCCCCGGCCGTATGCGGACTCTAGCGCCGGCCGGTGACCGGCGCGTGCCGGGGGCGGCAGTTTTTTTAGGGTTCTCGCCGCGAATCGCCGCCTTTGCGCGGCCTTGCGTGAACCCGATTCAACCGTTCTCCCCCCCGCCAAACCGCCGGATATCCACCGCTTCGTCCAATGCGGCATCGGCTACCAGGTGTTCTGCCAGGTGGTGAGCCCAATAGGGCCCCAGGGAAGCCCCCTTGGTACCCAAGCCGTTGAAGATAGCCAGGCGGGGGTATTGCGGATGCCGCCCCAGGAAAGGCCGCCGATCTTTGACCGTTGGGCGGATCGCGGCGCGGTGCTCCAGCACTTCAAAGGGGCACTGAAGGAGGTTTTCGAGGGCAGTGCGCAGGTAATCCGCGCCGGCCGCAGTGGGCGCGTCGTCGGCGGGGTTTTTCACGTAGTTGGAGCCGATCCAGTAGCGCCCGTCGGACAGGGGGACGATGAAGATGCCTTGTTTGAGGATTTTTTCGAAACCCGCCTCGGGGATGCGCACGATGAGCACCTCCCCTTTGTCGCCGTGGAAAGGCAGGTAGCCGAAGAAAGGGTTTTGCTTGGCCCAACGCCCTTCGCAGAAAACGATGGTGTCGGCTGCGATGCCCTGATAAACCACCCCTCCCCCCTCGATTTGCAGTTGCTGGTAGTCAAAGGGGGCTTCGCGATATGCCCCTTTGCCTTCCAGATAGCGGCAATAAGCTGCGGCCAGGCGCCCGATCTCGGCCTGGGCGCTGTGCTGCACCTCGCCATAGGCAAAGGCGGGCTGGATGCGGCCAACGTAGCGGCCCAGCTCGGCCTGATCCAGGATGTAGGGTGCGAAGGCGGGGTCGGCGCTACGCGCCAGCCAGTCGTTTTCCTCCTTAGGGCTGGCCAGCGCGCGCAGGATGGGGCGCTCGTGGAAAATCTCGATGCCGAGCTGCTGCTCCAGCGCCCGGTAGGTTTGGCGGGCAAAAGGGATGAGGCGATCTACCTGCCAGGACTTGACGAAGCGCCGCCCGGTGATAGGGTTAATCAGGCCCGCCGCCACGCTGCTGGCCGCCCCTTCGTTCTGCTGCCCGATGACAAAGACGCTGCGCCCGGCTTGTTCCAGGAAATGGGCCAGCAGGCTGCCCGCCAACCCCTGGCCGATGATGAGGTAATCTATCTTCAATGCTCTGTCGATTCGCTATCCAATAAGGCGCGCATTTTCCGGGGCAAACCACCGACGACCAGTTCATAAGAATGGTCGGTGAGCCGCCGCAGCAGTTTTTCATCCAAGCCCTCCTCGAAGCTCACCGTGTTCCAATGTTTTTTGTGCATGTGGTAGCCCGGCCGGATTTCAGGGTATTGCTCGCGCAATTCTTCGGCCCAGCCTGGGTCACATTTGAGGTTGACGGTAAACTCCTCGCTGTCCAGCCCGGTAATGGCAAATACTTTGCCCATCACTTTAAAGACCAGCGTCACTTCGTCAAAAGGGAAGGTCTCTTCCACGCCCGGCTTGGCCAGGCAGTATTCCCGAAAGGTTTCGATGTCCATCGCGGCTAAGGTTTACTATCTCTCAAAGATAAGAAACTTTTCCCTCCGCCCGGCCGTTTTGTTGGTTGTTCGCAAGTTTTTTTCTTAACTTTGCGACCGCTTTTCCAAGACCCCGTAGTTCAAGGGATAGAATAGAAGTTTCCTAAACTTTTGATCCAGGTTCGAGTCCTGGCGGGGTCACTGATAGGCTGGCAAAAGCCGGCCGATAGCTCTCAAAAAGTTGAGGGTCAAGGCTATTTTGATAGCCAATACTTTGCAAGCGATAGCCAATAACAGCGTTTTTGTTGTACCCGATGTTGTACCCAGTGCTTTTGGATTAGAGGATAATTGCGTTCATTCACCTCTCAAAGCACGTACACATGACCAACCAAAAACGTATCCGCTGGGCCCTCGTGTTCAACCGCAAGCGCCGTTTGAATGAAGACGGCACCGCTCTAGTCCAGATCCGCGCCACTAAATGCAGGAAAAGCCGGTTTTTTTTGACTGGCGTATGGATCGAGCCGCCGCACTGGGATGATCGACACAAAACGGTGCGCGAAACACATCCCCATGCCCTGCTCTATAATCGGCAGATTGCCGCCAAGCGCGACAGCCTGCAGGAGTACGAGCAACAGATGGTGCAACGCTATGGGGATTGCCCACTCGTGTTGTTCGACCGATACGGCAAGGAGGTTGCCGATGGACGGCCGGAGAGCTTCACCGCTTTCTGCTGGCAGGAAACCAAGCGGCACGGGATCGCTCCAGGCACCCATAGGAAGATCACATCGTCAGTAGGTAAGTTCCAGGCGTTCCAGCGCCAAGTCTTCTTTGACGAGATCAACCTGGGGTTAATCTTGCGCTACGATGATTGGATGCACCAGAAAGCGCTGGGGCTAAACACCATCGACAGCCACCACCGCATCTTGCGGGCCATGGTCAACCGCGCCATCATGCATGACTATGTGCCGGCAGATGGGAACCCCTACCGGAAGTTTAAGAGCCGCACAGTAGAGCCTGAACGGGTCTATCTGACTGCGCAAGAGCTGCGCAAGCTGGAAGAGCTGGAGCTGGGGCTGGACCATGCCCACCTGGATAAGTGGCGCAAGCTGTTTTTGATAGCCTGCTACACCGGCCTACGCTACCAGGACGTTACTAAGTTGGCGAAGCGGGATATTGTCGAGGGGCCTGAT
>CAYSPJ010000257.1:0-4278 GCA_964432875.1 uncultured Phaeodactylibacter sp.
GCAGGAAGACGGGCAGCCCTGGTTTCGAAAGCCTACACCTCTAGGCCCTCCTTCACCCCCTTGCCCTAATCTTCGACAACAACCACTCCTTTTCTGCTACTTGGTCCGTCTTGGCTACCAGTGCCTCTAGCCGTTGGAGCTGCTGGCGGTCGCCGGGCGGGAGGTCCAGCAACTGGCGGAGGAAGCGGAGTAGGTTGAGGTATAGCGCTTTGTGATAGCCGAGGTCTTTCTGGCGGTGCAGGTAAGTAGCGAAGCTATGCAGGAGGGAGTCGAGGGCATCCATTTCGCCCAGCTCGTAGTAGCTGCGTAGCAACATTCGACGGGCATCAAGGCTGTTTAGGGTATCTTCAAAGGCAAGCTGCTGGAGCAAGGGCATGGCCTGGCCGTACTCCTGGCGGCGAAAGTGCAGGAAAGCAGCGTTGTAATACACGGCCCCGGCCCGTTCCCGGGGTGGCAGCATGGCTTGGTACTGCTCGAAGAAATCTTGCGTCCATTCATGCTCCTCCAGGGCGGTGCCGATGCGTATAATGTTTTTGAAGGTGAAAGCCGTGAGGTAGCCTTTTTCGGCCAGCAGCCCCTTGGCGAGGGCAGCGCGGTATAGGTCGAAGGCTTCGCGGATGAACTCCTGTCCACCCTGGTTCATCCGGCGGATGCAATAGTTGATGCCCAGTAGATAGATGCCCCGCAGCTCGGCATTGGAAAACAGTTCGGCGCTGGCGTACAGGCACTGTTTCCAACAATCGAAAAACTGGCGATCTTCCGGTGCTTGCAGCGCCTTGCAAGCGTGATAGTAAATGGCGATGGCTGGATAGACCTCCAGGCCGAACTGCTCGGCCAGTAGCAGCACCTGCTGTAGCAAGCCCATGTCATAGACTTGGGCGGAAATGGCCTGATGGGTCAGCGCTGAGCAAGCATGGCGCAACATTTCCGATAGATAATAGGCCGTGAGGTGGTTGTGCAGGGGATGCAGCTCCAGAAGGCTGGAGCGCTGCTTGCTACTGCGCCCCTCCAATTCTTCGCTAGCCAGCATGTAGTGCAGGCGGTGGGCATGGGCATCCTGGAGGTTATCCGATTCGAGCTTGGCCTGCAGTTCCTTCCGCTTTTTCTCGAAGCGCTTTTCAAGCCCCCGATGCCGCAGCGCGGGGAGTAGATAGAGCGTTTGGCCGGCTTCGCTTTTTTCCATTTCACAAATAGCGAGATAGCGTTCTGTCAGCTTCAGCAGCCCGCTCATCGCCAGGCGTAGGCGGGCGTCGTCATAGGGCTGGCCCGGGAAAGCAGCTTCGTGCAGCTTGGCCTTATCCAGGCACCCAGGCTCGGCACGCGGCACTTGCGCTGCAAGATAGCGGCAAAGTTGGGCTACTGCTGTTTTTTTGTTGAAAAACGGGCAGTCAGCTAGTTCACAGAGCGCAGCGCGGTCTTTATTACTCAGCGATTTGAAGACATAGAGGAGTTGAGCGTTGGGCATTTGACAACAAAATTTAGGCTAAATTACTGATTTTTAAAATTATAAAAATTTAAAAGTGCAACAAAAGCTTAAAAGTGTGTGTTGCCGAAGGCCGAGAAGCAGCCTATTTTTGCGCTATGCTAGGGCAAGCAAGGACTAGGCCCCCTAGCGCTGGAAACGATTACATCAAAAACACGCTCATGAAAAAGCTATTCATCATTTTAGTATGCTTTGGCAGTTTATGCCTCGATGCTCCCGCCCAGTGCAATCCAGTGGGCGATTCGCTGGCGCTAGTGGCTTTGTATAACGCTGCTGATGGCCCCAATTGGACGAATAACGCCAACTGGCTGGTGGCTGGGCAGCCAATTGGGAGCTGGGCTAGAGTGACCGTGAATGCGCAAGGGTGTGTAACGCAACTGGCGCTGAGCCTCAACCAACTGAGCGGTGCCATACCTTCTGAATTGGGCGATTTGAAAGCTTTGGAATACCTCAGCCTGAGTTCTAACGTGCTAAGCGATTTTATCCCGCTTGAATTGAGCAACTTGCAAGCCTTGGAATACCTTTCGCTGCAAGCCAACCAATTGAGCGGAACCATTCCGCCGGAACTTGGCAGTTTGACGAATCTGGAATTCCTTTCGTTGCAGGACAACCAGTTGGAAGGTCCCGTCCCACCTGAATTGGGCAACCTCACAAGCCTACAATTGCTCTCGTTACAAGCCAATCAGTTGAGCGGCTCGGTCCCTCCTGAATTGGGTAACCTGCCCGTATTAGAACGGCTCTCCCTGAGCCGGAACCAATTGAGCGGGCCCCTCCCTCCTGAATTGGGCAACCTCCCAGCCTTGGTGCAGCTTACATTGAGTTTCAACCAATTGAGCGGCCCCATACCTGCTGAATTGAGCAACCTGCAAAATCTCGCCGTCCTTCAACTAGACTCCAACCAGTTAGAAGGCTGTTTCCCAGATGAATTGATGCTGCTTTGTGATTCGCCCATCTACTCCTTCGAGGGGAACCCCGCCCTGCCCTGGGGCGGCGATTTCGGCAAATTTTGCGAGGGCCTGCCCCAAATCGGAGCTCCCTGCGATGATGGGGATCCGCTGACGCAATATGGCGAAATCCAGGCCGATTGTAGCTGCCTGGGCTTCAATGGCCCGGTTTTGAAAGGAGCCGTCTCAGTGAGCGATGACGAGGACTGTGCGACTATAGATCCAGTTGCACCACTGAGTGGTATCATCGTCAAAGCAGAGGATGGCATACCGCGTTTTGCCTCCACCGACGAAAATGGCGGCTACCAATTCAACCTCCCCGTTGGTACCTACACCGTCAACCCACAAATGCCGCTGCCATTTTTATGGGATAGCTGCTCCACTATCGTCAACCTGCCCATCGCGGACGATACGACCTATCTCGATTTCTCCATGCCTGCTCTGGCGGAGTGCCCTTTCATCACCGTGGAGCTGGCCCTCCCCGTCCTGGAGCGCTGTTTCGAACATGAGGCATACATCCAATACTGCAACCACGGTACGGTAGCGGCCGACAGCATAGTGCTTTTTCTGGAACTCGACCCCTTGCTCTCGATTTCCAGCTCGGGCCAGCCCTGGGCGCTTTGGGATGCCGGAAGCAACCTGTCTTGTTCACCCCAAGGCCTTAGCGCTACGGCTGAAGCTTGGTACCTGCCCGTCGGCAGTTTGGAAATTGGCGAATGTGCCCAGCTCGCCGTGCCTATCCTGACCGACTGCGACGCGGAGGAAGGGCAGACCCACTGCATCAGCGCCTATGCCTGCCCCGACGATATCTGCACCAGCGAACCGAGCTGGTCAGGTGCCGAGATTAAGGCAGAGGCGTCCTGTACGGGTGATTCGGTCGTACTGCTGCTGCGCAATTTTGGGCCGGTACCCTCCCAACCCCTGGAATTCATCGTCGTAGAGGACGATGTGGTGCTCCTACAGGGCATCAAAACCCATCCGGCTGGTGGGTTTTTAGAATTCCGGCTGCCCTCCAGCGGCCAGTACTTCCGCATCCAGTCGGCTCAGGAGCCAGGGCATCCCTTCCCCCAGCCAGCCATCGCCTGGGAGGCTGGCTGCAACGGCAGCGCGCTACCCGGTGCCGATCTCATCACCCAGTTTCCCATGACGGGCGGCTATGCTTCCCAGGATACCGACTGCCGCGACAACATCGGCGCTTATGACCCCAATGATAAACAGGGGTTCCCGCTGGGCTACGGCAGCGAGCGCCTCATCGAACGGGGCGTCGGCATAGATTACCTCATCCGCTTTCAGAATACGGGCACCGCCCCCGCCCGCGATGTCGTCATCCGAGACACGCTCGCTCCCCAGCTCGATCCTGCTTCGCTGCGGATCGGCCCGGGTTCACATCCTCTGGCTTGGTCGCTTGAAGGCGAAGGCATCCTGGTCTTCCGTTTCGAGGGCATCAACCTGCCCGACAGCCTTTCCGACGCGGCCGGCTCGCAGGGGTTTGTCAGCTTCCGCATCGCCCAGCAGCCCGGCCTGCCGCTCGGCACAGATATTCACAACCGCGCCGCCATCTACTTTGACTTCAACCCGCCCATCATCACCAACGAGACCCGTCACCGCATCGGGGAGGATTTTCTGCCCAAGTTGTCCAGTACAACCTCTTCGACTAGTACTTTACCCGCAATCTTAGTAATGCCCAACCCCAGCCGGGACATGGCCTTCATCCAAGCCGAAGGCGCTGCCCTGCTGAGGCTCTACGCCCCCAACGGACAGCTGCTGCGCGCGGAAAGGGCCACTGGGGATGGGCGCTTCAACCTTAGCCGGGCCGGCTTGCCCAGCGGGGTTTATTTCGTCACCCTTTTC
>CAYSPJ010000258.1:0-4258 GCA_964432875.1 uncultured Phaeodactylibacter sp.
CCCACCCATCCCTCAAGTCCCTCGTGTCCCTGGAGAACTGAAGGGCAATGGGCCCAATATGCTACACTTGGCTTCAAAGAAAATGCCGTAACGTGCCGCAATCCCCTATCTTTGCCCCATGAAAGAAGAAACCGCGCCCGGCCGCGGCATCGCCGCAGCTTCTGTCGCTGGGGAAGCCCTGCTGCTGCACCCCTTCAAAGCCGTTTACTGGCCGGCGGAGCGAGCACTGTTCATCGCCGATCTGCACCTGGGCAAAGCCGGGCATTTCCGTCGCAATGGCTTGCCCGTGCCCGCTGCCGTCGGCAGCAGCAACGAAGAGCGGCTGCTGAGCTTGCTGTTCGATTTCCAGCCCCGGCAGGTTTATTTCCTGGGCGACCTTTTTCACAGCGACTACAACCAAGAGTGGGAGGGGTTTAGCCACTTGATGGCCCTACATAGCAGTATCGGGTTCCAGCTCGTGCTAGGTAATCACGATATCTTGCCAGAGCAGGCTTATGAGGATGCCGGCCTGGTTTTGCATCGCGAACCCTTACTATTGGGCCCCTTCCTCCTCTCGCACCATCCGCTCGCAGCAGTACCGGAGGGGCAGTACAACCTGGCAGGGCACGTTCACCCCTGCGTATTTCTGCGAGGGATGGGGCGGCAGCGCGCACGCCTGCCCTGCTTTTATTTTGGGCACCAACAGGGTATCCTTCCAGCCTTCGGCGCGTTTACGGGTATGGCGGCGGTAGCCCCCAAAACCGGCGAGCAGGTTTTCGTCATTGCCGGAGAAGCGGTGGTGGCGGTGTAAGAGGGGGCGAAGGCGAGAGGTCGGTAGGCTTAAGCCCCAACCCGATAAACCATTTGCCCAGGCCATTGTTTCACCCAGGTTGCCGAATAAGTTTTTTTTCGTCCGCAAAACCTGTTATATTTATGCTTTTAAAGCACAATACCGAGAGCGTGGATACTATACCGCCCAAAGATGACCCTACGGCCGAATCGCGCAAGCGCGATCATATCGAGTTGGCCTTCCGTTCCCAAATCGCCCAGGGCGCGCTCGATCAGCGTTTTTACTACGAGCCGCTGCTGGCGGCTCACCCGCAGCGCGGCAGCCTCAAGAGCTTCCTCTTCCTGGGCAAGACCATGCGCGCACCGCTATGGGTATCGAGCATGACTGGCGGCACCGAGCTGGCCAAAACCATCAACCACAACCTTGCCCGCGCCTGTAAAGACTTCGGCATGGGCATGGGGCTTGGCTCTTGCCGCTCGCTCCTCTACGGCGATGAGCGCCTTGCCGACTTCGACGTGCGACACCTCATCGGCGATGGCCTGCCGCTCTACGCCAACCTTGGCATCGCCCAGCTGGACGAGCTCATCCAGGAGGGCGAGCTGCAGCGCGTGCGCCTGCTGATCGATAAATTACAGGCGGATGGCTTAATTATCCACGTCAACCCCATGCAGGAGTGGCTGCAGCCGGAAGGCGACCGCTTTTCCCGCCCGCCGCTGGAAACGATAACTGATTTCCTGGAAAAAATGGATATCCCCGTCATCGTTAAGGAAGTGGGGCAGGGCATGGGGTACGAGAGCCTCAAAGCCCTGCTGCAGCTGCCTCTGGCTGCCATCGACTTCGCGGCTAATGGCGGCACCAACTTCGCCAAGCTCGAAATGCTCCGCCATAGCGATGCCCGGGTAGCTGCTTATGAGCCGCTGGCCCACATCGGCCACAGCGCTGAGGAAATGACCCATCTGGTCAATGGGCTGATCGACGAGCTGGGCAGCCGCCTGCGCTGCAAGCAAGTCATCATCTCGGGCGGCATCCAGTCGTTCCTCGATGGCTATTACCTCATCAACAAACTCCGCCTCGGCAGCGTCTATGGGCAAGCTTCGGCTTTCCTCAAGCATGCCCGTGGCACCTATGAAGAATTATACGAATACGTGGACGCGCAAATCCAGGGCCTGGAAGTGGCCAATGCATTTTTGAAAATCAAATCATGAAAGACAAAACCATCGCCGGTTTCTCCAAGCTTTCCAAGGAAGAAAAAATCCATTGGCTCGCGGAGCGCTACCTGTCCGGCACTGCAGATGCCGCAACAGAGCTAGCGGGCTTCTGGCACCGCAATGAGGAGCTACAGCGCGTGCTGGACGGCTTTAGTGAGAACACTATCAGCAACTACTATCTGCCCTACGGCATCGCCCCCAATTTCATGATCGATGGCAAGCTCTATGCCGTACCCATGGTCATTGAAGAAAGCTCCGTGGTTGCCGCAGCCTCCAGCGCAGCGAAGTTTTGGCTCAACCGCGGCGGGTTCAAAACCGAGGTGCGCTCCACCCGCAAAGTCGGGCAGGTGCATTTCAACTGGACTGGCGAGGGGCAAAAGCTCTACCAGCATTTCGATGAGCTGCAAGCCCGCCTGCGCCAGGACGCCGCCCACCTCACCGCCAATATGGAAAAGCGCGGCGGCGGGGTTCTGGATATCGAGCTGCTGGATTTCTCCCGCCAGGAGCCCCACTATTATCAGTTGAAGGTCTCTTTTGAAACTTGCGATTCTATGGGGGCCAATTTCATCAATTCCGTACTAGAAGAGTTTGGCAGCACCCTGCGCATATTTGTGCAGGAACACCCGGCTTTTAGCGGGCAAGCAGGTGAGTTGGAGATCATCATGGCCATTTTGTCCAACTACACCCCGGAGTGCATCGTGCGGGCGGAGGTCTCCTGCCCGATCGAAGCGCTGGGTGACGAATGTGGCAAGGCGATGACTGCCCCGGAATTTGCCGAGAAATTTGCCAAAGCAGTGCGCATCGCCCACTTGGACCCTCACCGGGCGGCCACTCACAACAAAGGAATATTTAATGGCGTCGACGCGGTGGTGCTGGCTACTGCCAACGACTTCCGGGCGGTTGAAGCCGGCTGCCACGCCTACGCCGCCCGCGACGGGCAGTACCGGAGCCTGAGCCATTGCAGCCTGGAAGGCGGAGTATTCCGCTTCTGGCTCGACCTGCCCTTGGCCCTCGGCACCGTCGGAGGGCTGACCAAGCTGCACCCCCTGGCACGCCTCTCCTTGGAGCTATTGGGCCAGCCCAGCGCGGCCGAGTTGATGAGCATCATCGCCGCCACCGGCCTGGCGCAAAACTTCGCCGCCTTGCGCTCTTTGGTCACCACTGGCATCCAGCAAGGCCACATGAAGATGCACCTGATGAATATCCTTAACCACCTGGGTGCTAACGAAAAGGAGACGATTGAAGCGGCCACTCATTTCGAAGACAAGGTGGTGTCTTACACGGGCGTAAGGGAATTTTTAGCCGCCCTGCGCCAACAAAAGGCAAGTATGGCTTAAACATCAGGAGGAGTACCCATGCCAGAGACGATCGCGACGACGACCCACTACGCTCACGGCAAGCTCTTGCTTACAGCCGAGTACTTCGTGCTGGATGGGGCCCTGGCCCTCGGACTGCCCGTGCGCTTTGGCCAGCAGTTGACGACCCGCCCGGCCTTCAATGGCAATGCTCACCACTGGACGAGCCTGGGCTACGACGGCTTGCCCTGGTTTGAAGCGCGTTTCTCTCCGGCTGGCATCTACCAGGAAGGCAGCGATCTGGCCGTAGGGCAACGGCTCGAAGGGCTATTGCAGGCCATCCAGCGGCAGAAGCCCGGATTTTGGCAGGGTAAAGCGCCCTTGCATTTTGAAGCCCGCCTGAGCTTCCCCCGTGAGTGGGGGCTGGGGAGCAGCTCTACGCTAGTAACCCTGCTGGCCCAATGGGCAGGCATAGACCCTTTCCGCCTCCTGGCGGATACCTTCGGCGGCTCCGGCTATGATATCGCCTGTGCGCTGGCCAGCCAGGCAGTGCTCTTCCAGCGGCATCAGCAGGAGCCACACTTTGTGGAATGCCCCTTCGCGCCTCCTTTCGCCAGCCACGCCTGCTTCATTTACCTCAAGCGCAAGCAAGATAGCCGCGAGGGTATCGCCCGCTACCGCCAAACCGTCAAAAACAGCCCCGCCCTTGTGGAGCGTATTTCCAAACTCACCCTCCGCTTCCTGCAGGCGCGCAGCGCGGAGGAAGCTATCCTCGTGTTAGAAGAACATGAAAATCTGGTAAGCGAGGCCTTGTTGCTCACTAAGGCCAAGCAAACCCTATTCCCGGATTTTCCAGGCGCCATCAAATCTCTGGGGGCCTGGGGAGGCGATTTCGCCATGGCTATCAGCCCCCTGCCAGTGGAAACAACTCGCCAGTATTTCCGCCAGCGGGGGTATGAGACGGCTTTTTCCTGGGCGGAGATGGC
>CAYSPJ010000259.1:0-4208 GCA_964432875.1 uncultured Phaeodactylibacter sp.
AGGAGGATTTTGCGCGGCATAGTATAGACAGTTGAGTCGTGAACAAATCGGGCCCTGCCGCCAGAGGGTGCCTGGCGGCAGGGCTTGAAGCTAATCAATAATTTCCTGAGACAAAACCATTTGCTGGATTTTAACGCTTTTAAGCTATTCTCTCTTGTTGGCAATCAAGGGTTAAATCCTATATGGGCATCTATAATGAAAAACAACTTTCCCGTCACCTGCCATAAGCCTAGTGCGCGCGCCAGCACCGCCCCTTTTACATTCTAAATTCTACATTTTACATTCTACATTTCACCTCTCCCCTCCCACACCTCCGCCTCCCAGTCCGCCACATTGCGCGTCTCGCGGGAGAAGCCGATGCCGACCAGATAGACGGTCTTTTCCGCATTGCGGTAGGGGGCGGCGTACTCCCGCTCCTTGATCTGCGCGACGGCCTGCTCGGCGCTGCCGTCGAGCTTGAACTCTATGAGGTAGAGGAAGCGCTCGGTCTCGGCCAGCAGGTCCAGGCGGCCGCGGTGCTGGGCGGTTTCGGCCCGCACGTGCAGGCGCAGGTAGCCCATGACGATATAGACGATGGCGTGGAAGTAGCCCTCCCACAGGCGGAAGAGCGCCTCTTCGTCCTTGCGGCCGTTCTTGGGCTGCCAGTGGTAGGGGATGTCTGCCAGGATGATGCGGAGCTGCGCCACGAAATCGCCGACCTGCCCTTGCCGCAGGGCGTCCTGCATCTTGAGCAGCGCCTGGCTGACCACCGAAGTGGGCTTGAAGGTGAAGGCCTCGGCCAGGTTGTGCATCATGGAGCGGCGTACTTCTACATTGGGGTAATCGAGCACGTAGCGCGTCTCGAAGCCCTCGCGTTGGATATCCCGGATGGTGAGGTAGCCGGTCTGGAAGAGCAGGCCGCTGATCTCGAGCTCTTCGAGCGAGAATTTGTCGAAGAAGGTATCGTCCACCACCTTGCCCTCCAGCTCCTGCGGGTCGATGCCCCGGTCGCGGATGGTGTTGACCAGGAAAGTGGGCGTGCCGGTGGCGAACCAGAAGTTGCCGAAGTGTTGGGCCGAAAAGAAGTTGAGCAAGGAGAAGGGGTTGTACAAAGTGGTCTTCGCGTCGTAAGAATACCCATTGTACCACAGGCGGATGCCTTCCAGCAGGCGCTCTTGGGGCATGTCAAACTTTTGAGCTGCCCGCGGCAAGCGGTCGCTGAAGTAATGCAGCAATTCATCTTGGGTGATGCCGACTAAATCATGGCTGAGCGGGTGCACCGTCAAATCCGTCAGATTGTTCAAATCCGAAAACAGGCTGACTTTGCTGAACTTGGACACGCCGGTGATGAAGAGGAAGCGCAGATGCCCCCCGGCCTCCAAATCCTTGAGCGGGCTGAAGAAATCTTTGAGCACTTCCTGGTTGCGCCTGGCCTGCTCCGGCTCGGTCAGGAAATCGATGATGGGCTTGTCGTATTCATCAATCAGCAGCACTACGGGTCCGTGCTTTGCGGCAATGCCCTCAACCAGCGCGCTAAACTGAGTGGACAAAGCGATGGCGGGCAATTCCACCCCATATTCTTCGGCGTACTGCTGAAGCCGATGGCTGAGCAAGGCCTCCAACTGCACTACCCGGTGGCCGAGGGCGGCAAAATTGAACTGCAGCACCGGGTACTCCTGCCAGTCGAAATCGGTTTTTTGCCCGAGATACAACCCCTCGAACAGGTGCTTCTTGCCGCTGAAGAGGTGGCGCAGCAGCGAGACGAGCAGGGACTTGCCGAAGCGGCGGGGCCGCGAGAGGAAATATAGCCGCCCCTGTTCGACCAGCTCCGCCACTTGGCGGGTCTTGTCTACGTAGAGCAGGCCCTCGTTCATGATGCCCTCGAAGTCTTGTCGGCCTAATGGTAAGTGCTTCATTCCCCAAAGATAAGGAAATAGGGTGGAATGGCAGCCATCGTGGGGCTTTGTTTTTCAAGGACGTTTGTCGGGCAACGCGGGGCTTGGCTCCCCTCCCGGGCGCGGCTTTTGGGGAAGGCGGATGGACACAAACTTGGGGTGCGAATCTGCACGGAAGCCTTTCGGCCAGATTCGCGGGTATTGGCTTTTTGCGGTAGAGGTAAGGGCTTTCTCGTAAAAAGCCCTTTGTTGCGAGCAGTATGACGAAACATCCGCCAAAAAAATCGTATCTTTGCGCGCTTTAACAACATTTAAAAAACAGGCATTCAACCGAGAGGAGGCTTTCGGCAGCCCAAGAGGGGGCCAGGAGCGCCGCCAACAGCAGATTACTACCGCCATGACCAACAATATCGTAGCCATAGTCGGGCGCCCCAACGTGGGCAAGTCCACCCTTTACAATCGCCTCATCGGCATGCGCCAGGCCATTATTGATGACACCAGTGGGGTGACGCGCGACCGCCAGTACGGCAGCAGCCACTGGAATGGCAAAGCCTTTTCCGCCGTGGATACCGGCGGGTTTGTCAAAGATTCCGACGACATCTTTGAGTCGGCTATCCGTTCACAAGTCGAAATCGCCATCGCAGAAGCCAGGGTCATCATCTTCATGGTCGATGTCACCACCGGCATTACCGATCTGGACCAGCAAATGGCTGATATGTTGCGCCGTTCGGACAAGCCAGTTTTGCTAGCGGTAAATAAGGTGGATAACAATACCCGCATGATGGAAGCCAACGAATTTTGGGCTTTCGGCTTCGAACAGACCTTCTTTCTTTCTTCCTTGTCGGGCAGTGGCACGGGCGAATTGCTCGATGCCGCCATGGAACACATCAATGCCGAAGAAGAACCCGTCGAGAATGCCTTGCCCAAGTTTGCCATCGTTGGCCAACCCAATGTAGGCAAGTCTTCGCTGACTAATGCCCTGCTGGGCGAAGAACGCAATATCGTCACCGATATCGCTGGCACTACCCGCGATTCCATCCACACTACCTATACTAAATTTGGCAAGGAATTCCAGCTCATCGATACCGCGGGCATCCGCAAAAAAGCCCGGGTGGAGGAAGACCTGGAGTTTTACTCGGTCATGCGCGCTATCAAGGCCATCGAGGAATCTGATGTTTGCCTGCTGATGATCGATGCGCGGGCGGGCATGGAAGCTCAGGATATGAATATTTTCCGCCTGGCGCAACGCCGCAATAAGGGCATCGTCATCTTGGCTAACAAATGGGATTTGGTGGATAAAGAGACCAATACGGCCCGCGATTTTGAGGCGGTGCTGCACAAGCGCATCGCCCCTTTTACCGATGTGCCAGTGGTGTTTATCTCCGCCATCGACAAAACGCGTATCTTTAAGGCGATTGAAGTAGGGCTGGAGGTTTTCGAAAACCGCACGCGTAAAATCAAAACTTCCCAGCTCAACGAAATTATGTTGGAAGCCATTGAGCGCTACCCGCCGCCGGCCCACCGCGGCCGCTTCATAAAAATTAAATACGTCACTCAATTGCCGACTTATTACCCGGCTTTTGCGTTTTTTTGCAACAACCCCAAACACGTCAAGGATAACTATCGCAACTATTTGGAAAACCAATTGCGCAAGCACTTCAATTTTAACGGGGTGCCTATCAGCGTATTTTTCAGACAGAAGTAATAATATGCTATCTATCGGCACCCCTTTTCCTGGCTTGATCATCTTCGAGCCCAAGGTCTGGAAGGACGAGCGCGGCTACTTCTTCGAAGCCTTCAACCAGCATGCTTTTGAGCAGGCTGGCCTCCAGGCCGATTTCGTGCAGGACAACCAGGCGTTCTCTTCCTACGGTGTGCTGCGCGGCCTGCACTATCAGGCAGAACCCTATGCCCAGGCGAAGCTGGTGCGCGTGCTGGAAGGCGAAGTGTTGGACATAGTGGTTGATCTGCGACCCGATTCGCCTACTTACCGCCAGTGGTTCGGCCTGCGCCTTAGCGCGGAGAACAAGCGGCAGCTCTTCGTACCCCGCGGCTTCGCCCACGGCTATGTAGTGCTCAGCCCCACCGCCGAATTTTTCTATAAATGCGACAATTTCTATTCCAAAGAACACGACCGCGGCATCCGCTTCGACGACCCCACCCTCAAGATCGATTGGGAAGTACCCCGCGAGTCGCTCATCCTTTCGGAGAAAGACCTGGCGCTGCCCCGGCTTGAGTAGGGGCGATTGGTTCTAATAAAGCTAAAGCCGGTTACTGCGCCAATTTTTAAACCGCAAAACACAAAACCGCCATGAAATACTTAAGCTTGATCTT
>CAYSPJ010000260.1:0-4178 GCA_964432875.1 uncultured Phaeodactylibacter sp.
AACTCGAGCATCAGGAAACCTTGCGCCTGCGGGAAATGGACGAGTTCAAAAGCCGCTTTTACACCAACATCACCCACGAATTCCGCACCCCGCTGACGGTGATCATGGGCATGGCCGGGCAGATCAAAAACCACCCCCAGGAAAAAAGCATGATCCAGCGCAACAGCGAAAACCTCCTGCGGCTGATCAACCAGTTGCTGGATTTGTCCAAGCTGGAATCCGGCACCTTGTCTCTCAAACCCGTGCACCGGGATATCAACATTTACTTGCATTACCTCGCGGAGTCGTTCTACTCCGCTGCCCAGCAAAAAGGCATCCGGCTGGTTTTCCATTCCGATGAGCGCGAGATTTGGATGGATTACGACGAGGAAAAAGTGCAGCAGATCGTGTACAATCTGCTCTCCAACGCGCTCAAATACACAGACGAAATGGGGCAGATTATCCTCCACAGCAGCCAGGTATTACAGAACGGGCAGCCCTTCCTAAAACTGAAAGTCAAGGATACGGGGCGAGGCATCCAGGCTGAAGACCTCCACCGGATCTTCGAACGGTTTTACCAGATCAATCCAGCGGAGGATGGCGAAGGCGGCACGGGCGTTGGCTTGTCCCTGGTCAAGGAATTGACGGAATTCATGGGCGGCCGCATCGAAGTGGCCAGCGAACCGGGCTTTGGCACCGAATTCAATATCTATCTGCCCATTACGGCCCATGCGCCGGCTACCGCTCCCGATGCTCCGCAAGCCGCCGCCCGCGCGCCCTTCCTCCCCTCCGCTGGCACCGAGACCTTTGACCAAGAGCTTGAAGAAGCGCTCAAGGCCGAACTGCCCGTGCTGCTCATCATCGAAGACAACCCCGACATCATCACCTACATCAAAACCATCCTGGCCGGCCAGTACAGCGTGCATGCCGCCCGCAATGGCCTCGCGGGGATTGAGCAAGCCATTGAACTGATACCGGACCTCATCATCAGCGATGTGATGATGCCCGAAAAAAATGGCTACGAGGTATGCGAAACCCTCAAGCAAGACGAGCGCACCAGCCATATCCCCATCATCTTGCTGACCGCCAAAGCCACCCAACAAGACAAGGTGACGGGGCTCCGATTTGGCGCCGATGCTTACCTCAACAAGCCTTTTGATCAGGAAGAGCTGCTGCTCCGGATAGAAAACCTGCTGCGCATCCGCCAACAAATGCAGCAGCGGTATTCCCAACTGAACGAACGCCCAGACGCCGGGGAAGAGCTGCCGGCCGCCACGCCTGCGGAAGAGGCCTTCTTCGAGAAGCTCCACCAACTCATCCACGCCCACCTCAGCGATGCCGAATTTGGCGTGCCCCAACTGGCTGCTGCCGCGCACCTGAGCCAAATGCAGCTCTACCGCAAACTGAAAGCCTTGACCGGCCAGACGCCCTCCCGGTTCATCCGCTCCTATCGCCTGCTGCAGGGGCTGGAATTGCTGAAACAGGGGCAACTGACCGTGTCGGAAGTCGCTTACAAAGTCGGTTTTACCGACCCAAGCTATTTTTCCAGAGCATTTCAGGAAGAATTCAAGAACAACCCCAGGCACTATCTTAAGTAACTGACTATCTTGTTTTTAGCACTTATCTTGCATCCAAATTGCAAGATAAATCCTATACTTTTTCCGCCCTTGCAACATAAGTCCTTCCTTTTGCAAATTGAGTGAAAGCCCTCCTGGCCAGTAGGCTGCATCTTTGCAGCAGACGTTAGCGAAGCGCTTAAGGTGCCACGATAAAAGATCGGCTTTGGCTTCGCAGCGGCAGAAATGATTTTAGCACACTGGGGTAACCTTATCAGCTTCTTCAAATGAACCAAGCGACTACCGGAAGAGCTGCTCCCCAAGAAGAGGCAGCGCCCGCGCAGGGCACAACTAATCGTGATTTTATAACTATTCAAAATCCATATCATATGAAACATCTATTCTGGGGCATCGCCCTCCTACTGGCCACCGCTGCCACCGCACAACCTCAAACCGCAAACCGGCCTGTGATGAGCATGGGCGATCCCGACCTGTATCTGGAGCTCAAGCCCCGCACTGCTCCGACGGCCAAGCCTGCTCCAGCTTTATCAGCGGCATCAGCTGCCCAGGGCAACGCAACCGGCCCAGCCGAAAGAGACTATTTTGCCGAATACTTACTGCAACTGGCAGCCTGGGAGGCTTGCACCCCCGATGCGCACCAGGAAGACATCAGCTACATGTTCAAAGGGGAGAAGCCCCTGACGGCGGAACAACTCGAGTACCTGACCTGGGCGCTGCGCTTGCGGCAGCATCTGGCTGAGAAGTGAGCCATCGTTTAGAGCTTGTTCAAATTTTATCCTTTTTCCAATCCAAAACTAAATTATCATGAAACATTTCTTGTTGGCAATTGCCCTGATCACGGGCAGCCTGACCCTCCTGTCTGCACAAGACATTTACCTGCCCGTCTCCAGCACATCGGAAGCGGCAAAGGCTGATTACTTCAAAGCGCTTCAAGCCGTTGAGAACGCGGACGTCCCCGGCTTTTTTGACGGGATGAAAGCAGCCGTAAAAACGGACCCCAACTTCTTCATGGCTTATGTCAATCTGGCCTTCGGAGAAACGGCTTTTGGGCAGTACGAAAAAGCCGCTGCTTTCATCAAGCCGGCTCTAGCGATTGACCCCGCCGGCTTCAACGAGGGTGAGCAAATCCATCGCCAAGCCCTGCTAGCGTGGGAGAAAAACCCGCAAGCCGACCCGGCTAAATACATGGAAGCGCTGACTGCCGCCTACCCCAACACGGCTGAAGCCCATGACCTGGCGGGCCGATCGGCGGTATGGATTAGCAAAGACACTAAAGCATCCGTCAAGCACCTGCTGCGAGTGCTGGAATTGCGCCCCGGGTACGGCGGCGGCTACAACTCCCTGGGCTATAGCTACATGGCCCTCAACGAAATGGACAAAGCCAAAGCCGCCTTCGAAAAATACCTCGAACTGGCCCCGGACGAAGCCAATGCCTACGACAGCATGGGCGAATACTACCTGGCCGTCAAAGACTACGCCAAGTCGGCGGAGTACTACGACCGGGCGGTTGAACTGGGCATGGAAGGCTCGAAGCAGGGCGCAGCGAAGGCGCGGGCTGCCATGGCCGAAGAGGGTAACTAAGGTGAGTGGCTGTATCAAAAGACCATTTAAAAATTTTGATGCGGAATGAAGTTTTGTTCCACCCCCTTAATCCCCCGCCAGTTGCCGCAAAGCTAGGCTTCCACCCCCGCCCTTCGGGCACCCCCGCCAGCGGGGGAGAGTAGCCTCTTGTGTTGTTTTTGAAATATTATTTTGCAATAGAAGCCGCATTCTTTCTTGTGAGACAGCCTCTGATCGAATCAATTTTTCATTTTCTTCAAAACAAAATTCACTATGAGATCCAATCTGATTTTCACCCTGTCGGCAGCCTGCCTGCTGACTTTCACTGCCTGCCAGCAAGCCGCCGAGACGCCGGCCGATATGGCACAGATCAAGACGGAAATACAGGCCCTTGAAAATGCCTGGGCTGCCGCTTTGAACGCCCAGGACCTCGACGCCCTCATGGCCATGTATGCCGATGATGCCGTCAGCATGCCCGACAACGCGCCGCTACTGTCCGGCAAGGACGCCATCAGGAAACAACAGGAGCAGGAGTTTGCCAGCACACCGGCCGGCAGGACCTATTCCTTCGAAGTCCTGGATGTTTACGGAGACGGTAACACCGTAACCGAAACCGGCAAATCCACCTACAAGGACGCCGCCGGCAAGGTGACGGGCACGGGCAAGTACATGGTCGTCTGGAAAAAACAGGGCGATCAATACCTCTGCATCCGGGAAATCTACAACGGCGATGCCCCTGCCGCCCCAGCTGCAACCAGAAGCATCCACCTGTTCGATATGCCGGAGGGCGTGACCGAGGCGGACTGGTCGGCAGCGCTTGCCGAGATGAATGGCGTCGCTGCAGAACTGGGCTACCCCGGTGCAGGCTATTACATGTACAAAACGGAGAATGCCGACACCAAGGACTACCGCTACTACTTCGAGGGTGTCTGGCCCAGCGAAGAGGCTTATAAAAAAATCCACGAGGCCCCGGCCTGGATAGCGGCCAGCGAAAAATTCAATCCGATGTACGATAAGATTAGAGCCGTGGAGATTTACCGCCGGATGAACCGGGTGCAGTAA
>CAYSPJ010000261.1:0-4062 GCA_964432875.1 uncultured Phaeodactylibacter sp.
CCTGCTGGGTGTCTTTCCTGAAGTCTGACATGCGCGCTTTGGTTCGTTTGATGGCAAACCGGCGATAAGCTGTAGATGGCTCTGACTGCCGCCGCCCGGCCAGCTTGCCGGTTTTGAGAAGTAAGGTAAGCTTTTTTTTGGCATAATGGCCATAAAAACTGCTCTTTTTACCAGCTAGCCTTGATTTTCGTAGCTGCTTATCGAAAAACGGTTTTTTTTGAACAAAAAAACGTATTCTTAACTTATTGAAAATCAGTTTATTGTTGATTTTATGACAAAGGGTTGTTATTTTGCTTTTGTGAAATGCAGTTCGAAAAAGCGCAAAAAATGTACTTGAAAGGAATAGGGTGAAAGCGGCACTTTCGTACAAGATTTTTACACCTTAATCCTTCATTAAAAGAGCTACATTATGAACAACCTGACATTTTTATGTTGCAGATTCAATCGTTACGTGGTCTTCGCGATTTGTTTTTTCACCTGCTATGCGGTTAGCTGGGGGCAAACGGGGGCACCCCATGAAGTGGGCTGGGGTGGGGTAGAGCTGCCCTTGGTGCCGGGGGCAAAAGACTTTGCCTTAAGGCTCAAAAACACTTCTGGCCAAGACGTTACCGATTTGCGCCTGTACGTATTGGGTTCAGACGATGTCCCTATCCTGATTGAAGCCATGGATATCCAGGGTGAAGAAGCTAAAGTAGATGACAACGACGACGGCAAATTGGGCCCATTTGAAACGGATTCGCGCTGCGATCCGCCTGCCGCTAGCTGCCGGAGCATCCTCGAATCGGGCAGCATTGGCGATCAGGATACGGTGAGGGTAACGGTCAGCCTGAATGTCCCGGCACCGCCCGGTGCCCGCTTATGGGCCGTGTGGTCTTACGTGACTGCCAGCGCGCTGGATGGTGATAACCGGCATCACGACATGATCAGCGTGGTGCCCTTGGGCCCGGCAGGAGAAACTTTTTCAGCCGAATTGCCACCCGCTGCGCACTTGGGGCATTTTCAATTGGTCAACAGCACGGGCGATTTCATTCATGCGCTGTTGATTTTGCACCCTGGGCCATTGGAAGGGCTCATCTTGGAGGCGCCCTATGAAAATTCGCAGGCTTTTTCAGAAGGGCCACTGGAAACCATCGTCGTATTTAATCCACCCTTGGCACCGCGCGATTATGTGGCAGCAGGATTGAGGTTGGGTTTACCGACGGAACTCAGCTCCCCACCGATGCAGTTCATCACGATGGAAACCAGCCCCTACGTTTGCAGCCTGAGCATCAACAGCCTTGAGGCGGGCGCTTGCGACCCTTTCGGCAATTACACCCTGTGGTTAGACATCGATAAAAATGACGGGCAGGCCGTGGGGGAGTGGAAGGAATATACGTTTACGAACAACAGCACGGGAAATGTATCTGACCTACACGTGCTCTTTTCTGGCACTGGCGGCTCGCTGGAGGCGGTAGTCGTGGAACAGCCGGAGGGCTGCCCGGCAGCTGCCGTGCCTTCCAACGGCAGGATCAGCAACCGCATGGATGTAGACTGGGGTGAAGCATGCATTAGGCCCGGGCAGAGCGTACGCATTAAAGTATGCACTAAAAATGGGCCTTTGCGGCCAGAAGGCGGGTATTGGACCTTGGGCGGAGAGAAAGTTGCTGATTTGAATCTGGATGGCGACGTCAAATCTTTCTGGCAGGGCGGCCTGCCCGGCGGGCCAATCCATTTTTTCTTGGGCACCGCATTCATCGGAGCGCATACCCCGCTCAATGACGGGCCGGAACTGGTCGCGCTGACTGGCCTGCCGGCTGATGGCAGCTCTGGGCCGCTAACTGCTTTTTGGGATAATGGCCTGGTTTGCGGCAGTAGCGGCGCCCTTTTGTTCACGGCTCCGCAATGCCCCGCTGCGGGCGCTTTCCAAATTGAAAGCATCCGGCAGATCAGCTATAAAAACCCCGTGGTATATGACCATACCCGGCAGGCTGAGCTCGTCTTCAAATATTACAACCCGCTGCCGCAACCCGACCGTTACCTCAACCTGATGTACCTGCCTCCTAATGCGATAGAACCAGTATGGCTGCTCGACAATATTGCGCTGGAAGCTTTTGACGACACGCTGTCTCATGCAGTCATCATTGATTTGCCGGGTTACGAATCTTTTTCAGCCCCGCTCATCGACCGGATATTCCTCCTGCCAACGATATCGGAGCAAATCGAGGAGTCAATGCCGTCGGCACTTCAGTTTTCGGCTTATCCGCTGGGGCAGGTTTCGTATGATTTTGGCAATAATGCCGGGCCAAGAGGGCCATTGGATGGGGTATTCATCGAGCCGTTGCCGAGCCAGCCGCAGCGCGTGTGGGAGCGCGACAGCTCGCGCACCGTCCTGCGCGGCTGTAGTATGCCCAATATCGACTTGGTGGATTCGCTGCATTATGGCGACCCCAGTGTGCCGGCAGATTATGCCAATGATTTCAACGCCTGTGGCCCGGCAGCAGCTACCAATAGCTTCTCCTGGCTGCGTGCTCAGCATGCGGAAATCGAGGCTCGCCTCGACAGCGCCTTCAGCACCGCTAATGGCGATAGCACCGCCCGGCGGCAGATGCTTTACGAATTTAGCCGCCTGATGTACCGCCAAACGGATAGCTACACCTTCATAGATAGTTTTATCATGGGGAAGCTCGCTTTTATCGACAAGTACCGCATCCCGGCTCACGTCAAGTTTCAGTCTATCATCCTGAGAGACGATATCAATTCGCCGGATTCCACCTATGGGCATTTTGCCGAATGCCAAAATGCGCCTACGGACTCTCTGCGGCCCAATGCTGCGATTTCCCTGGAATGGCTCTATGAAGAGATGAAAAAAGGCGAGGATGTGGAATTGCTGGTTCATTGGGTAACCTACGATTCGCTGGGCAACCCGGTTTATACAGGGCACTACGTCACGCTGACTGGCATCCGCTACAATCATGGCAATTGGCGCCTGCGTTTCAAAGACGATGCCGACCAATGCCGGCATGGCGGGCTGCGCCACGGCATCACGGGGGCCAGGGTGAGCAACGACTCATTCCCGGGCTACGGGCGCGGCATGATCGAATTGGAGAACTTGCGCGACGACGCCTTGGGCCGTTGCTACATCACCCATGCGGTCTCAGAGTCCTACGACAGCAGCGTAGTTTTTGTCGGGGCCCGGCAGCTGAAGCGGCTTGGCTCAATCCATTGCCGCATCCTGGGCAACCCTGCTTTGGCAAGCGAGGGCGCGGTTTTGGAAATAGCGCTCCCACAAGCAGATCAGGCTGAAATCTTGCTTTATGATAATTATGGCAGGCTTGTCCGCCAGCTCTTCTCCGGGAGACTGCCCGCCGGAGTGCAACGGCTTGATCTGCCCGCACAAGGCCTCCCCAGTGGCTTGTATTTTATTGTAGTCACTACGCCCAATGGGCAGGGGGCAGCCAAATGGATCATAGCGCGTTGAACCCGGACGCGCCTGGCTTCGGCTATGGTTGATATAATCCCATGGTTTTGAGTGTCGAATGCCCGCCAAGGTGAAGTTGGCGGGCATATTTATACTTAGTGATTCCTTTTTTATTAGTTTTAGCCTTGATAAAACCATTGCTCATTTAAAAACCACAAGCCATGATTAGAGCAATTTTCGAGCAAATAAAAGCCATCATCCAGAAACTTCTGGCCCGCAAACGCAAGGAGGAATAGGAGGATGCATTGGCCCGCAGAACGCGGGGGGGGTAAGGCTGGGTTTCAGTTAGCGGTTGTCAGTCAGCGTGAGGTGACTCCTAGTCTGTTGTATAATCAAAATTCCATTTCAATCATTTCTAGCCCCGACCGGAAGAGGGCAGCTTGTCTCAAGCATGCCCGAGCATGCGTAGCAGGGTCATAAGGTGGCAGGATTTAAGCCTTTGTAATCGCAAAGGCATTGCCGCATGCCAGGCTGTAAGCCCCAAACATCATGTGGTGAAGAAAGGGTTGATATCTGAAAACCGTTTCATCAGGTATAAACGATGCCCAAAACCGGGCCTTATTTGTTTTAGCGGAACCGAGGCGGAAAAACCGGCCGGCCAGTGA
>CAYSPJ010000262.1:0-4038 GCA_964432875.1 uncultured Phaeodactylibacter sp.
TCCTACACCTCATCCAAAAACTCAGCTAAAGCAGCCCCCTTCTTTTCACCCCGCTGGATTTGGCGGGCTTCGCGGAAAGCATTTTTCAGCTTTTCCTTCAGCACCAGCAGGTTTTGGATGCGCTTGAACTCTTGGACGAAGCGCTCCCAATCCTGCACATCAATTTTTCCATACTTTGTAAATCAAATTTTATCACCAACCCAAACCAAACTATAAATGCCACGCCTCGTCCACTTCACCTTCCCCGAGCTGCGCCTGGCGGCGCGCGACGCGCACAAGCTGCGCGGGTATTTCGGCGCGCTGTTCCAGCAGCACAGCCCTTTGCTGCACAACCACCTGGAGGGCGGGGGGCTGCGCTATGCCTATCCCTTGGTGCAGTACAAGGTCATTGATGGGGTGCCGACGCTGGTGGGGATCGAGGAGGGGGCCGAACTATTGATGGAGCTCTTCCTGGAAGTACAGGAGCTGATCATCGACGGGCGGGCTTACCCGCTGCAGCAGAAGGGCTTGCGCTGCTCCGATGCCGAGGCGGGTTATAGCGAGGGCCTGCACGAGTACCGCTTCAAGACCCTCTACTTCCCGCTTAACCAAGAGAACTTCGCCGCCTGGCTGCAGGAAGGCGAGGCGGAGCGCCGCCGCCACCTCGATACGCTGCTGCGCAACCACATCCTGGCGGCCTTCAAGGGCATGGGCGTCTGGCTGGCACCCGAGCAGCGCATCTTGACGCAGAGCCGCCTACAGCAGCGGCAGACGCAGTTCAAAAACAAGGCCATGCTCGCTTTTTCCGGCTCCTTCACCACCAATGCCCTGCTGCCGCAGTGGGTGGGCATCGGGAAGTCGGTAGCCAGGGGGTTTGGGGCGGTGGAGGGGATACCTTCATGAGCAGGGCTTGACTAGCAAAGTTAAATTGGTTATCTTTGCAGCACCGGATATTCTCGTTTTTCCTTACAAGGCAGTCCATGGGCACATTAAAAGATAAATACGTCAATCCGCTTACTGACTTTGGGTTCAAGCGGCTGTTCGGTACCGAGCCGAACAAGGCGCTGCTGGTTGATTTTCTCAATCAAATCTTGCCGCAGCAGCATCAAATCAAAGATCTGCAATATTCCCGCAACGAGCATCTTCCGCTTGCCGAGTTGGATCGGAAGGCTATCTTCGACCTTTATTGCATCGCCCCATCGGGCGAGCGTTTCATTGTAGAGATTCAAAAAGCCAAACAGAATTTTTTTAAAGACCGCAGCATCTACTATGCCTCTTTCCCGATTCAGGAACAAGCCCAAAAGGGCGATTGGGATTACCGGCTCGACCCGGTTTACACGGTAGGGATATTGGATTTCGTTTTCGAAGACCACCGGGGAGATGCAGAGCTGCTGCACATTGTGGAGTTGAAAAACCAACGCTGCGAAGTTTTCTATGATAAGCTGAAGTTTATCTATATCGAATTGCCCAAATTCAACAAAGCTGAAGATGAACTGCAGACGCACTTCGACAAGTGGCTGTTTGTATTCCGGCATCTGGCCAAGCTTCATAGCCGCCCGCGGGCGCTCCAGGAAAAGATATTCGAGCGGCTGTTCGAGGCAGCAGAGATCGCCCGCTTCAGCCCGCAAGAGCGGGAGGCTTACGAGGATAGTTTGAAATATTACCGCGATCTCAACAACGTAGTCACTGCCTCGCGCCAGGAGGGCAAAGCAGAACGGAATTACGAGATAGCCCGCATGATGAAGCAACATGGCGAACCCTGGGAAAAAATCGTGGAATATACAGGGCTGTCGAAATCTGAAATCGAAAATTTATAGCGGAGTGACGCTTATTGTCACTCCCCCTCCTGCATCTTTGCCCCAAAAGGCATCATGCAATTGTACCTGACTACTTACGGCACTTACCTCCACGTCAGAGACGGGCTCTTGGAGGTCCGCATCCCGCAGGAGGGCGGCGGATACGACAAACAGAGCTTCGCGGCCGCCAAGGTCACTTCTGTCATCATGACCACCTCGTGCTCTTTGAGCACCGATGCAGTGAAGCTGGCACTGGAAAACAATATCGATATCATCTTTGCCGACTCCTCGGGCTTCCCGCTGGGGCGGGTGTGGCACAGCAAGCTGGGCAGCACCACCAAGATCCGCAAGCGCCAGCTGGAGGCCAGCCTGGGGCCTGAGGGTGTGCGTTGGACTATCGCCTGGCTCTCCGCCAAGCTGGGCAATCAGGCGGAGATGATCAAAAACCTCAAAAAACACCGCGCCCGCTTGGGGGATTTCCTGGATGAGAAGTCCGCCAAGATCGAAAACCTGGGCGAGAGCATCCGCCTGCTGGCCGAAGCGGCGGCAGTGGATGCCATCGCTGACACCCTGCGCGGCCTGGAGGGCACCGCCGGGCGGCTTTATTTCGAGGCCCTTAGCCAGGCGCTGCCCGAGGAGCACCGCTTTGCCGGCCGCAGCTCCCGCCCCGCCCAGGATGCCTTTAATGCTTTCCTCAACTACGGCTATGGTGTCCTTTATGGGCGAGTGGAAAAGGCCTTGATGATTGCCGGGCTGGACCCCTACGTCGGCTTCTTACACCGCGACGACTACAACCAGAAGAGTATGGTGTATGACTTCATCGAGCCGTACCGCATCCATGCCGAAGTGCCGGTCTTCCGCCTGTTCAGCGCCAAGCGGGTCAACCAGTCGCACACCACCGCTCTTGCCAACGGCCTGACCTTGACCAAGGAGGGCAAGCAGCTGCTCATCGGGCAGCTCAACGACTACCTCGAAGTACAGACGCTGCGCTACAACGGCCGCAACCAGACTCGCGGCAACGGACTGCAAATGGACGCGCACCGCTTCGCTAACGAACTAATCGGGAAATAGCCATGATCTGTTGGGTTTTATACGATATCGAAAACGACCGGGCGCGCACCAAAGCGGCCAAATGCTGCAAGCAGGCGGGATTGTACCGCGTGCAGTTGTCGGTATTCCTGGGCGAGATCGATGCCAACCAGAAGGATACGCTGCAATTGCAGCTGGAAGAGCTCATCAACACTGAGCGCGACAAGGTCTATCTCTTCCCCATGTCGCGTGACGAGCTGCGCCAGACAGTCTTGCTCGGCCAGGCTTTCGACAAGAAACTGGTGACAGGGCAGGTGAGGACGCTATTTTTTTGAGTTGTGAGTTTGGAGCTACAAGTTGCGAGTCAGGAATTCTTTAAGCTCGATGCACACAGCCATGACCAAAGCATAAACAAGGAGGCCATGATCAGTATCACGCCATCGCACATCATCCAGTACTTGTACTGCCCGCGCTTCACCTACTTCGAGTATGTGTTGGCCATACCGCAGTACGAGACCCGCCATTACAAGGTAATGCGTGGCCGCCACTTGCACGACGAGCGGCTGGAACAGAACAAGAGCTACCTGCGCCGCCGCCTCGGGGTAGTGCGCCGCTACGACGACCAATACCTCACCAACGCCCTGTTGCGCGGCCGAGTGGACGAGGTGCTCGAGCTCCAGGACGGCAGTATGGCCCCGCTAGACTACAAATTCGCCCGCTACGACGAGAAGGTGTTTAATACCTACAAGACCCAGCTCTACTGCTACGCCTGGCTTATCGAAGAGAATTTCCAGCGCCCGGTACGCCGCGGCTACCTGGTCTATACCCGCAGCAAAAACAAGGTGGTGGAAGTGCCCGTTAGCCATGAAGACAAAGCCGAGGTGCAAGCTGCTGCCCAAGCCATCCGCGATATTTTAGACAAAAACTTCTTCCCCAAAGCGACCAAATCCAAAAAAAGATGCTTAACTTGCACCTATCGCAATGTTTGTATTCAATAAAGGACTTGTTCCGGGCGTCAATTTATTTCAGCTAACTAAAAAGCGCTTCATAAGTGATTGTAAAAGAGATTAATGTGGGTTCGGAAAAGCACCAAAAAAGGCTCGGAAAACGCTCTTTGACATATTGGCCTCGCACTTTTTTCGGCCTCTATATTGTGGCGTATCCATTTGAATTTGTTACCTTTGCGGAGCGGGACGGATTCAAGTGCGCTATCCAGGAAAATAAGGATTGAAAC
>CAYSPJ010000263.1:0-4032 GCA_964432875.1 uncultured Phaeodactylibacter sp.
CCCCAATCGCCGACTACGGCGGCCAGGTGGAAGATCGTCCGGGCTGATTTAGCCGCCGCGTGCAGGCTATCAGCGGCGGTTATGTCTCCCCAGTGGACCGTAGCGCGGCCAGCCCATTCGGGGGGGAGGGCAGTGCCTTTTAGCAGGAAGGCATGGGTATCCCGCCCTTCGTCCAGCAGCTGCTCGACCAGGCGGCGGCCGATAAAGCCATTGGCGCCAGTGACCAGGATCGGTTCTTCCATCAGCCTTGTCGCTTGATTGTATTGATGTTTTTCATGCCTTTCTGCACCAAGCTGAGATGCAATAAACCGGCCAGGCGCGGCCAGGCGGACGCAATTTTAGCCAACCAGCCCCGGCTAATTGGCAGGATGACTTCCAGCGGCTTGTTTTTCATGGCGTTGATGATAACTTGCTCCAAGTCTGTTACGGCCAATGGGGGGAGCGAGCTGGAGAAGGTGAGTGCGGCTTCGTGGGGTGTGTGGAGCTGAAGATCGTACATGGGGGTCTTGACGGCATCCGGGCAGATGAGGGTGACGAAAATGTTGCTGCTTTTTAGTTCCAGGGCAGCCGCCAGTGAAAAGCCCCGTACGGCAAACTTAGAGGCCGAGTAGTAAGCCAAGCCGGGTACCGGGGCGATGCCTGCCAGAGATGCCAGGTTGATGATGTGCCCGCCGCCCTGTCGTTTCATGGCTTGCGCACCAAGGGTAGTGCCCAGTAGCACGCCTTTGGTATTGACGTCCAGGTGCTGGTCGATGTGGCTGGTTTGGGCATCGAGCACAAAGGCTGGCAGGAGCATGCCGGCATTGTTAATTAGGCAGTCCAGCTGCCCAAATTTGCTCAGGCAGGCAGCCAGGGCCTGCTCCCAGTGGGCTGCCTGCCTGACGTCAAGCTGCAGCGGCAAAAAATCTTCGGTTTCACCACCAAAACTTTCCTCCAGGCCGGCTTGGTCGATGTCGGTCGCCACCAGGCGGAAATCGCTGCGCCGGGCTGCCACGAAGTGCCGGCCGATGCCACTGGCGGCGCCAGTGAGGAATACTACGGGTTTTTCCTGCTGCTTCATCCCTGCTGGTTTCCAATGTCCAGCGCCTTTCTCACGCTGCCTGCTTCCAACAGGCGTTTTCGGGCTTCCTCGTACGGGATATGTAAATTGTACTGGATGATTTTCGCACCGCGCTCCAGTAGTTTTTGGTTGCTCAGTTGCATATCCACCATTTTATTGTCCAACACGCGGCCCAAGCCAATCATGGCGGTGGTACTGATCATGTTGAGCACCAGTTTTTGAGCGGTGCCGGCCTTCATGCGGGTACTTCCGGTGACGAACTCCGGGCCCACGATGACCTCGATGGGGAAATCAGCGTATTCGCTGACTGGCGCGCCGGGGTTGCAGGTGATGCAGCCGGTGATTATACCGTTTTCCTGGCAGGTGCGCAGGCCATGCACCACATAGGGCGTGGTGCCCGAAGCAGCGATGCCGATGACGACATCCTGGTCGTTGACGAAGTGTGCCCGGAGGTCTTCCCAGGCCTGGGAGTGGCTATCCTCGGCAAATTCCACCGGCTTGCGGATAGCGATTTCGCCCCCGGCAATCAGGCCGATGACCCAATCATCGGGCACGCCGTAGGTGGGCGGGCATTCGGATGCATCGAGGATGCCCAGCCTGCCACTAGTGCCCGCCCCGATATAAAACAGGCGGCCGCCGTCGCGCATTTTTTCAATGATCAATTCCACCAGCGGCTTGATTTGGGGGATGGCGCGCTCGACGGCCAGCGGCACCGTCTGGTCTTCGCGGTTGATGTTGCGCAGGATATCTTCTGCCGGCATTTGCTCTAAATGCCGGTAAGCAGAAGGCTGTTCAGTAATCTTATCCATTTAGTTGCTTGCTTTTTGCCCTAAATAAACAGCAAATTTGGGGATAATGCGCTGGTTTATCACAAATTTTGATTTTGAGCGGATGCTTTTTTACATTTATGCTTGCTTAATAGCGCAATTGAGCGTGACAGCGCTCTGGATTAGAGCGGGCAATAATTAAAGCGCAAAACTTTTACCCCTTTAAAGCAACGATTTTGTAATCTCTGCGTACTACGGTATAAGCTGAACGAAAGCAAACATGATCAAAGGCATAGCAGAAGTATGGGGTGGCTTGAAGAGTTACCGTTTCCTGGTTTGGCAACTGGTAAGGGCCAATATCATCGGAGGATATAAGAAATCTTTCATCGGTTTGGCGTGGATGTTTATCCTGCCGCTATTGGCCGTGCTGGTATGGATAGTGCTGAATGGCGCTGGCGTGGTCGATCCTGGGGATACAGGCATCCCTTACCCTGCCTACGTTTTGCTCAGCACCTCCATCTGGGGTTTTTTCCTGGAGATATACAAGGCATCCAGCAACGCCATCGTGAGCAACGGCCGGCTGATGATCATGAAAGACTTCCCAAAGGAAGTCCTCATCATGGAAAAAGTACTGGTACACCTCATCAATTTTTCCATCCCCCTGGCGCTCAATATCGCAGTGCTACTGTTCTTTGGGGTGCGCTTTGGCTGGCTCAGCTTGTTGTTCCCGCTTTCGCTGCTGCCTTTGCTGCTGTTGGGGCTGGGTATTGGCATGATAGTCTCGGTATTGAGAGTGGTAGCGGTAGACCTTTGTACCATGGTAGATGAGGGGATGAAACTGCTGATGTTCCTGACTCCGATCGTTTATGCGCCGCGCATCCAGGCGGGTTGGCTGTCCTCTTTCGTGCAATGGAATCCCCTGACCTATTTGATCGGCTTCAGCCGCGATCTGTTGGCCCAGGATGCTTTCTTCGAGCCGACGGGCTACCTCTTCTGTTCACTCCTGGCGCTGTTGGTGTTTTTGCTGGCATTGATCTTTTTCCGCGCTACGGCCAAAAGGGTTTTGGAACGGTTGACAAATAGTTGAGCAAGTGGAGGGGGGAGAACGGCGGAGAAACCGAGGGTTTTTGGAAGGCGAGCGTCAGGCCGCCGTCGGGCTATAATGAGAGGCACTAAACAGTTATAATACAAAGCACATGCTGTTGTCAGAAGAAAAGAAGGTATTAGTCTCGGCGCGGGAAGTGTCGAAGAAGTTTTGCAAGGACCTGAAATACAATATGTATTACGGGATCCAGGATGTGTTGCGCCAATCATTCGGGCTCGCTGCTAATACCGGAGATTTGCGCAAGTACGAATTCTGGGCACTGGATAAAGTGAGCTTTGATTTGTTTCAAGGCGAGATATTGGCAGTCATCGGGGCCAACGGTTCTGGCAAAACGACCTTGATGCGCCTGTTGTCCAGCATCTACAGCCTGGATGGCGGGGGGATACAGATGAATGACATCAGCAAAGTCACTTCTATCTTTGCCCTCAATGTAGGGATGAACCCGCTGTTTACCGGGCTGGAGAACATCTATCTCAAAGCGGCCATGTTTGGCATGTCTCGCCAGGAGCTGAAGCAGAAGTTGGATTTTATCATCGAATTTTCAGAACTGCAAGACTTTCTGCACACGCCGGTGGGCAATTATTCTTCGGGCATGAAAGCCCGCTTAGCTTATTCGGTAGCCATTGCCACGGAACCTGGCTTGTTCATCATTGATGAAGCACTGGCGGTGGGCGACAGCTTGTTTAAGGCCAAGTGTTACGACCACCTGAAGGAATACGTCAAGCAGCCGAATAAAGCGGTCATCTACGTGACCAACCGCATCCAGAAAGTGATGGCGGTTGCCAGCCGCGTCATCATCCTCGATAGCGGCAAATTGATTTATGATTCGGAAAATGCGGCGGAAGCCCTGGAGTATTATATCAACAACTGCCTGAAAGGCCTGAGCGAGGAGTTGCGAGAGTCGCGCCTGCGCCGGGTGCAGGAGTACGAGATGTAAGCAGGCTGGTTGAGGGCTGTAGGGTGTTCAAAACTCCGTGTAGGAATTGCTGCACATTTACGTACGCCGGGCGGAAAAATCCCGTAGGGATGGCAGCTTCTTTGCCAGGGACGTCAGTCCCTATGGTACCTACACAAGTGGCTCATTGGCTTATTATTGCTAA
>CAYSPJ010000264.1:0-4001 GCA_964432875.1 uncultured Phaeodactylibacter sp.
AGCAATTGGCTGTGCCAGCGGTGGTAATGGGAAAACAGGATGGGCGTCAGATCGTGGATAGCGGTGATGCGCTTGATGCGCCGGGGCAGATTGAAGGGGCCGAAGTGGGCCGGCTCCAGCACCGCATCCACTTGATGCCACCACAGTACCAGGGGCACGATGAAGAATAAGCGCAAGGCCGCCAGCCCCATCCCGATGCGGATATTGGGGATGACGATCTGCCGGGCACCTGATAGAGCAGGATCGTGTTTTTCCCTTATCAGGATGTATTCGTTCTCGCGGTCGGTTTCCAGCAGCGCCCGCACCAATTCCCGCGTAAACACGTGGATGCCGCCCTTTTGATTGTCGATGGGGTCAGCTATGATGGCGATTCTCATCCCGGATGGTTTTTTCATAGAGTTGTAAAGTCTCAAAGCCCGTCTTGAGCCAGGAAAAGCGCCCCGCCTGATGGAGCGCCTTTTCGGCCAATTCCATGCGCAGGTTTTCATCGCTCAAGATGGCTTCCATTTGGGCGGCAATTTCCTCGACATGATCGGAATGAGCCGGCAGGCCGCCGTCGGCAACGACCTCCGGCATGGCGCTATTGTTGCCATAGATAACCGGGGTGCCGCACTGCATCGCTTCCAACAAGGGCAGCCCGAAGCCTTCGTAATGGGCCACATAGCACAAAGCCACTGCTTTGGAGTACAGCACCGGCAAATCCTCATCCTCGACAAAGCCCGTGAAGTGGATATTGGCAGCGAAGGGGTGCTTTTCATCTAGCAGCTCGCCCACTTTCCAGCCCTTTTTGCCACAGACTACCAGATAATAGCCGCGGTTCTCCGGCTTCTCCAACAAGCGCAGGAAGGCCGCGATTGTATTCTTCATGTTTTTCCGCGGCTCCAGGGTAAAGAGGCACAGCAAGAACGGCCCGTCGGGCAGCTGATAGCGTTGCCTCGCCTGTTCCCAGCGCGCTACCTTTTCTAAGGGGTGGAAACTGTCCCGGTTTGCCGCTTCGTAAATGAGGGTAGTGTTTTCGGCAGGCAAATGGTATTCGCGCAGCAAGTCTTCCCTGGTAGCTGCCGAGACGACGATGGCCTGCGCCTGACGGCGGCTGATGAATTGCAGCCCCTTTTCCGCTAGCTCCACATTTTCCTTTTGGTGAAATTCCGGGAAAAGCCGGTGGGTCAGGTCATGTACGGTGAAGATGAAAGGCTTCTCCAATTGCTGCACGTGGTAATAATTTTGTGGCAGCGGCACGTGGATCAACTGGTATTCGTTTTGCACCTCAGATAAATGGCGGCGCAGCTCGCGATAGATGATGGATTGACGCAACCAGCGCAAGACCTGGCGGAAAGGCAGCGCCCGGTAGGCGGCGCTGGCATACTGATATGCCGGCCCTGGAAGCAGCTGCTGCATGATGGATTTAAACTTCAGCAAGCCCCGCTCATACCCCATCGCATCGGCCAGGTTGGCTGGGCCAGCGGGTTTGCTGGCCGCACGCTTTTCCAGTATACCCGCCACGAAACCCTTCAGCGGCAAGATATTGCGGTTGACCAAAACATCGATATGCCATTTTTCGGGCTGCTTGCGCTGCAGAGCCAGCAGGCTGAAAAGGAGTTCTTCATTATAGCGCTTGACGCCATCCATGCCGGGTTCGCCGGTTTTGCTGGCCTCCACCAAAACCCGATAAGGCTCTGCTGGCCGGATGATGGGCAAGGCCCCTTCGCCCCGTGCGTAGCCCAGACTCTCCATCACCTGCCCGTGCAATTCCCAGAAAAGGGCTTCGTAAGCCGGGGGCATCTCGTCGCGCCAGCTACCGGCCTGGCCGCGGCGGAAGTTTTTGACCGCCAGGTCTTCGACCTGCTCCTGATCGTCCAGGAAGTGCTTGCCGCTGCCGTACTGAGGCTTGCCAAACTTGAGCTTCTCGAACGAAGGTAGTTTGCTGGCATCCGGAGCGGGCAAATCCATGATCGCCCGCAGCTTTTCCACTTCGCGCAGGGGGTCTTCGATCAAATCCTCAAAGCGGATGACCACGTCGGCTACCTCGGCCCACTGGCGCACGTTTTCTGACCAGCCGCCGAAAAAGCTGCCCTCCATGGCTAGTATCGCCTCCAGGAGGTTGAGCTCAAAGTCGGTACCCGGCTCGACGATGTCCTTGCGGTGATGGGCCATCGAGACCAGGGCATCCCGCCCATCTCGGACCAGATATACTTTTTTGATGCCCGGATCATCCGGTTGCAACTGCTTGGGCAACAGGTGAGTTTTAACTACAGGATACTCAAAATAATCTTCTTCGAGCGGATAATTGCGCTCCCGGTGAAACGTACTGGATTTTATTCCGTATACCTCGTACAATACGTTGCGAAAAAAAGTGTTACCCGAACGGGGGAAAGAGGCTAACCAAATCATCGGTGCATAAAATTTCGCAAAGGTTATTAATTTGTGGCTTCATGCCGGGGGTTATACGCAGCAACCCGGTGAAAAAGTTGCCTTAAGGGACAGAAAAAATAAAAATTGGTGACAAAGGCCTTGGACATGCAGCAGACGATAAAAAAATGGCTCGGCTTCAAACCGCCGGCCCAAACAGAGGCTGAGCGCGGGGCAGCCGCCCTGGAACTCATCTCCATCCACATCCCCAAAACGGCGGGCACTTCGTTCCGCAACACCTTGAAAGGCGTCTACGGCGAACAGGGGGTAGTCAGGCTGGATATTGACTTGGCGAGGCAAGACGTACGGGTAGACGAACAATTGTACGGCGACAGCCGCCTGCCCTCCAAAACCAGGGTAGTGCATGGGCACTTCTCCTACCCGCTCCTCCAAGAAAACTTCGATTTGCCCCGCAGCATACCAGTCATCACCTGGTTGCGCGATCCGGTTGAGCGGGTCATCTCCAACTATTTTTACCTGGCCAAGCGCCTGGCCGAGGAGCTGGATGAAGAACGCAAAGGCTTGAACATCCTGAAAAAAATGCAGCGTTCCCTGCTGGAATATGCAGCGTATGAACCAAACCAAAACCGCATGGCGAAGTTTTTGGAAGGGCTTGAGCTTGAGGAGTTGCTCTTTGTGGGCATCCAGGAAGATTATGACCGTAGCCTGGAGCGCCTGGCCGGCCTGCTGGGCTGGAAGGATTACCCGGTTTTCCACCACAACGAAACGGGTAAAAAAGATACCCGTGTAAGCCCGGAAGAAAGGGCTCGGATACGCGAACTCAACAGCCGTGATGTGGCGCTCTACGAACGGGCCCTGGAGTTGCTGGCGCAAGGGAAGTGGAAGCCATGATCGAACTGCTGTCCATCCACATCCCCAAGACCGGGGGCACTTCGTTTTACCAAGTGTTGCAGCAGGCTTACGGCCCAGCCGTCACGCCCTCGCTAAAGCGCCGCGATTATGAGGCGCTCATCGCCCAGCATGGCAGCCTGCTAAAAGCCTTTGGCCCTGAAATACGCGCCGTACATGGCCATTTGTACTATCGCGAGCTGGAAGCCTTGCATCAGGAAAGCGGCGCTAAGGTGATCTGCTGGCTAAGGCATCCGGTAGAGCGCTTGCTTTCCAACTACCGCTTTTTCATCCACCGCCTGCAACATCCGGAATTGAACCCCCGGGTATATGCGCAAAACCAACACCGCCGGGAGGAAAGCCTCCTGGAATACGCCAGCCTGGAAGAAAACCGCAACCGCATGAGCAAATTCCTGGAGGGCATCCTGCTGGAAAACCTGTTCTTCGTGGGCTTGCTGGAAAACTTCGAGGCCGATCTGCAACGGCTTACCGGGCTGATGGGCTGGCCTAGCCCCCCTACCCTGCCCCATCACAACCGGGCTGAGCTGACGGATTATCCGGCGCTGGATACCGGGCTTTATGCTCAGATCGCCAGCTTGAATGGGGAGGATATGGAGTTGTATGGCAAGGTTAAAGGTTAAAGGTTAAAGGGTAAAGGGTAAAGGGGAAAGGGGAAAGGGGAAAGGGGAAAGGTTAAAGGGGGCTGCGGTTGCAAAAACTTGTAACGCAAGGCGCGTGGCTCG
>CAYSPJ010000265.1:0-3961 GCA_964432875.1 uncultured Phaeodactylibacter sp.
TTTTGGGGCTACCGTTCTTTCTTTAAGGAACGGGAGCTGTTGAATTGAATCCCACAATGAAAAGAGCAGGATACCTCTTAGCCCTTTCGGTTGTGGCGCTCCTATGCCTGAGCCCCTCCTTAGGCGAGGAGTGGGGCTTCTGGGGCCACCGCCGCATCAACCGCATGGCCGTATTTACCCTGCCGGCGCCCATGGCTGCTTTTTTCAAAAAGAACATCGAATTTGTCACCGAACATGCCGTGGACCCCGATAAACGGCGCTATGCCACCAAGCATGAAGCCGTGCGCCACTACATCGATATCGATCATTGGGGCGAGCCGCCTTTCCCCGAATTGCCGCGCGACTGGACAGAGACGCTGATGAAGTTTACGGAACTGGGGTTGGTGTTGCCTTCGGGCGACACCCTGCGCCTGGAACGCGATACCATCGCAGGCAAAGTGCTAATCATCTTACCCCTGCGCTCCGGCCGACTGACGGCCGATTACCACCGGGATTATCGCAGTTTTTTCCGCCGCAATATCCAAGAGCAATACTATGAGGATGAATGGATAGTGCCCTGCGACAGCTTGGCCGCCCTTTTCGGCCTGCCGCCCGGTACGCTAGATTGTAAAAAGGTTTATGGCATCGACCACTTCTCGCAATATGGCATCCTGCCTTACCATCTGCTGGCCATGCAGCAGCGCCTCACCGAAGCCTTCCGGCGCAAAGATAAAGGCCGTATCCTGCGGCTCGCTACCGAGATGGGCCATTACATCGGCGATGCACACGTGCCCCTGCACACCACCACCAACTACAATGGGCAGTTGACCAACCAGCTCGGCATCCACGCCTTCTGGGAGAGCCGACTACCGGAGCTCTTCGCCGACAAGTCCTACGATTACTTCGTCGGCCGGGCTCAATACATTCAAAACCCCCGTGATTATTTTTGGGACATCGTGCTCTCCAGCTATGCCCTGGTAGACAGCGTGCTGCTCATCGAAAAGAGCTTGAGCCTGGAGTTTCCTCCCGACAAGCAATATTGCTACGAGGAGCGCCTGGGGCAGACTATCCGCACCCAATGCCGGGAATATGCCGCCGCCTACCACAACCGCCTCTCTGGCATGGTGGAAGAACGCTTGCGCGCTTCTATCCTCTCCATCGGCAGCTCCTGGTACACCGCCTGGGTCGATGCCGGGCAGCCCGACCTCCTGCAAATGGGCGAATACCAGCCACCAGTTGCCGAAATCCGCGAAAAAGAAATATTGGAGGAGCAGGCGCGCAGCGGGGAGTCCAAAGGGCGGGCGCATGAGTGAGCAGGACTATCTTGCTTTTTTCCTGGCTTAATGACTGCCCGAAGGCAGGCCTGCCCTCTGCGCACCGAAGGCGAAACCGTCAACTATCCTTATTCGCCCATTTCAGATAATCTCCATAAAAACATCATCATCAAACCTGTTTTGCAAAATAAAAGATTTTTTCCTTTATCTTTGGCGGCGAGGTATTGCCCCTTGTAGCACAAAGTATTGTTCATTTTACATTAGCAGCTGCCCACATCGGTAAGGGCCGCAAAAAACTGAGACCCAAGTAAATGGCAAAGAAACAAGGATCAAAGAGAGGCATCAGCCTCCAGGAAGCCACTTCCCACATCCGGAAAGTGCGCAAGGCTTATTTTTTAGGCATCGGCATTGACGCTTATCCCCATTTCCCCAAGCTAGCCAATGCCGTTAAGGATGTCAAAGATATTGCTGATACCCTTCAGCATCAGTACCAGTTTGATCCCGAAAACATCACCTTACTGCTCAACGAGCAGGCCAGCAGGGTGGGCCTCATCAATACCCTGGATGATTTGGTTGGCCGCTTGTCGGCAGAAGATGACCTGCTCATTTATTACTCCGGGCACGGGCACCTCAACCCCCAAACGCAAAAGGGCTTTTGGATCCCCTACGATGCCCAACCTGGCTCGACCGCCGATTTCATCCCCAATGCCACTATCAAGAGCTATATGGAAGACATCCCCGCCTTCCATACCTTCCTGATTTCGGATTCCTGTTTTTCCGGCTCGCTTTTTGTCCAGGGCAAGATGCGCTCGGCAGGCGAAGCCATTGAAGAGCTCGATAGCCGGGCATCGCGCTGGGCGCTCTGCTCCGGCCGGCACGACGAAGAGGTTTATGATGGCGACCCCGGCGAAAACAGCCCTTTTGCCAATAGCATCCTGAACCAGCTGCGCCAAAGCAAAACCTCGATGCTAAATGTGGGCCGCCTCATCGACGAGGTGGTGATGCAAACCAGAGCCCACTACCGCCAACTGCCGGAGGGGAACCCGATGTTTGATGTGGGGCACCAGGGCGGCCAGTTCGTCTTCCGCTTGAAATTTGACGATGCCCGCGATTGGACGGAGGCCAAAGCCGCCAATACGGCCAAAGCCTATGAGAATTATCTGGCGCTATATCCCTCCGGAGAATATGCCCGCGAAGCGGGCCTCAAGTTGCTGGAACTACGCGAAGCAGAAGCTTGGCAAATCGCCCAAGCGACCAACACCCTCCTGTCTTTCGACCAATACCTGGAGCAATTTCCGGAAGGCCGCCATAGCGCCGAAGCCATCGCCATCATCCGCGCCTTCAACGAAGCCGAAGACTGGCGCCGAGCAGAGCAGGTGAACGAACTGTGGAAATACCGGGAATACTTGCAGAAATATCCCGATGGGCAGCATGCCGACCAGGCGCGCGCGCAAATCGAACGCCTGCGCACCCAGCCAGGCGATACAGCGGCATCCGCAGCCCCAATGGGGAGCCCGCCGCCCCCAGTGAAGGGCAAAGGGCTGAAAACCAACATTGAACAGTATAAAGCCTGGTATTTCCTGGGCGGTGCCATCTTTTTCCTGTCTATAGTGCTGCTGGCGGTCTTTTGGCGGCCAAGCCAGGCAAAGGAAGATAGCACAGACGTAATGAAGCCCGACGAAGTGGAGCAACGATATGACTTTGTGGATATGCACCCCGATTATGGCAGCTATTACGCCATCAAAAAAGAGGACAAATGGGGTTATTACAACCCCAACACGGGCTTCATGATCCCCCCGAAATTCGACACCATCAACCCTTTTATCCGGGAAATGGCGCTGGTGCGGCTGAACGGCAAACATGGCTGGATTGATAAATTCGGCAAGGAAATCATCCCCATCCAATTTGAGGAGGCGGCCAGTTTTGACAGCGAAGGCCTGGCTAAGGTGCGTTTTGGGCAGGAAAACTTTTTCATCGACCGCTCCGGCAAACGCGTAGATGATACGGCAGGAGATGGTGAACGCGAGGCTTTTGAGGCCGCGCTCGAAAATAATACCCGCTCCGCCTACCTGGCGTTCCTGCAGCAATACCCCGGCGGGCAGTTTGCCCCTGAAGCGGAGCAAAAAATGAAAATCCTGGAAGAAGAGGCCTGGCAAAAAGCCGTGGAGGCGGACCAATACGCCCTGTATGCCCAATACCTCAGCGATTTTCCGCAAGGGGCGCATCGTGCCGAAGCCGAAGGGGCTCAAAAACGCTTTGCGCCAGATAGCCGCGACGGCAAATACTTTCGCACTATCCAGCTGGGAGGCGCGCTCTGGATGGCTGAAAACCTCAACCATCCAGCGCTCGGCCGGTGTTATAATAGCCAGGACACGCTCAACTGCCAGCAATACGGCCGGCTATACACCTGGGATGAGGCGAAAAAAGCCTGCCCGCCCGGCTGGTCGCTACCTACTGATGGGCAATGGAACAGCCTCGCAAACGAATATGGGAGCGCGCATTCTTTCTCCCGCAACAACCGCGCCGGCGCCGGCAATAGCGCCTATCTGGAATTGACCAACCCTAAAACGCCTGGCTTCGCGGCGGGCTTGGGGGGCAAAAAAGCCGGCAATAGACTCCAAGACCAAGGCACCATCGGTTATTACTGGTCGGAACTGCGCGATAAAGCCTCTGGCGACATTATCATCTATGCCTTCGACAGCCAGGAG
>CAYSPJ010000266.1:0-2528 GCA_964432875.1 uncultured Phaeodactylibacter sp.
AGCGAGACCACACCCGCACTACTGGTTCTAGTGGTATAAACCGCAAAATGCAAAACACCAAATGTAAAATGTAAAAGTGGCACACAGCGGGCTGCATCACGGGCTTAATTTTGCATTTTAAATTTCGCGGTTTTGTGTTTTGCGGTTTAAAAATTGGTGCACTAACCGGCTTTATTAGAACCAATCGCCCCTATCCTTCAGGATAGGGTGTTCAAAACTCCAGGGGTATTATGCTGCCATTTCCGGCCGATTGTGAGAAAAAACCCCGTAGGGATGACAGCTTCCTTGCCAGGGACGCTCGGCCCAGGCGCTAAGAAACCACCCTCCTGATCCCCTTCCGGTAATCCCTGGGGCTCAGGCCGGTGATTTGGCGGAACTGGCGGTTGAAGTGCGAAAGGTTGTTGAAGCCGCATTCAAAGCTAACCCCGGCGATGCTCAGCTTATCTTCACCCAGCAGGCGGCAGGCGTGCGCGATGCGGTACTCATTGACAAACTGGCTGAAAGTCTTGCGGGTCAGTTTTTTGAAGTAACGGCAAAAGGCCGGCACCGTCATATTGGTGCGGCGGGCAGCCTCGTCCAGGCGAGCCTCCTCCTGGAAATTATCCTCGACATATTCATACACCGCCTGCATGCGCTTTTCGTCCTGAGCATTGACCTCCACCGCAAAGCCCGTGGCGTTCAATACCTCGTAGGCCTCGTTCTGCGCCATGAGCTGCAAGATAGAAAGCAGCTCGAGCAAGCGCTCGAAATGCCCCATGCCCATCATGCGCTCCAGGCGCAAGCCTACCTGCCGGCGGATTTCCCCTTGGAAGGAAATGCCCTGGCGGGACAAATGGAACATCTGCCGGATAGCCGCCAGCTCCGGTTTGTGCAGGAAGGCCTCGCCCAGGAAATCTTCCTTCATCTGCACCACTATCTCCACGTGGTCTTCAAAAAGCTCCTCGGTAAAGCCAAAGTGCGGCAGGTTGGGGCCTAAGAAAATCAGGTCGCCGCCTTCAAAGTAAGATATGTGGTCTCCAATATGGCGCTTGCCGCGCCCATTGGAGATGTAAACAATTTCGTATTCCGGGTGGAAGTGCCAGCTCGGCTTGTTGCAGTCCGGCGCATGGTCAAAACGCCGGATGGTGAAAGAATTGCCGAACACAGGCTCAATTTTTTCTAATACAGCTTTCATTCGTGTACTTTTTTGTTTAGCGTGTTTTTCTTGTCCTTTTCAGCCCTAGTTCGTGTCAAAATTACACTTACGATACAATCAATGGACGGCGAAAGTTCAATATGGCCACGCAATGCTGTCAATAGGGTGTTAAAAACGGTAAAAATCCAGGTAGAATGGCAAGCGCGCCTTCTTTATCTTTGCGGTGCCATATTGAAGGCATCAAACACAACCATCATCAAATGATCAAAACCTTGCGCACCATCGCCTTCCACTTACCGAGCCTGGCGGTGGGCATCACTTTTATGGTGTTGAGCATAATGTTTGGCAGTTGGCTGGCGCGGCTGCCCGAGATCAAGGCGGGCCTGTCGCTCAGCGAAGGGCAGTTGGGCATCGCGTTGCTGGGCATGCCCTTGGGGGCCCTCACCCTATCGCCTTTTGCGGGCTGGCTAATCAAGCGCCTGACAACCGGGCGGGCCATGTTGATAGCCAGCTTGATCTTTTGTACGGTATTCCCCCTGTCGGCCTTTGCCACCGGGCAATTGAGCCTGATGGCGATATTATACGTCATCGGCTTGAGCAACAGTTTCATGAACATCTCCATGAACGCGGCAGCAGCAGCGGTAGAATCACATTACAGCCTGGCGATCATGTCGGCCTGCCACGGCATGTTCAGCCTGGGGGCGATGCTCGGCGCGGGGAGCTCGGGCCTGGTAGCGGCGGCGGAAATCCCCCTCCCGGTACACCTCATCACCCTGGCGCTACTGATGATTGTGGTACAGCTGCTAATGCGGCCAGTGATTTTAGCTTTGCCGCACAGCGCGGCGGGCGGCTCCTCCTTTGCGCTGCCGCCGCGGGCCATCCTGAGCCTGGCGCTGGTCGGCTTTTGCATCATGATCGGCGAAGGCGCCGTAGCCGACTGGAGCGCTATCTATCTGCGCGACAGCCTGGCAGCCGGGCCTTTCCTGGCCAGCCTGGGCTTTGCCGGCTTCTCCTTCGCTATGGCGCTCGGCCGTTTTGCCGGCGACAGCATCCGGCTGTATCTGGGCACTACCCGCACCATCTTCATGGGCAGCCTGCTCGGCGCCGCGGGCTTGGGGATAGCAGTGCTCCTGCCACAACCAGCCCTGGCGGTACTGGGGTTCACTATCGTCGGGCTAGGCTTTTCCACGGTAGTCCCCCTGCTCTTCAGCGCTGCGGCTAAAATGCCGGGCCTGGCACCCGGCACCGGTATTGCCGCTGTAGCCAGTGCTGGCGTGGTGGGCTTCCTCATCGGCCCGCCTTTGATCGGCCTCATCGGCGAGCATTTTGGGCTGAGCACCGGGCTGGGCCTGGTATCCGTACTCGCGCTGATAGCGGCGGGCATCGCTGCTAA
>CAYSPJ010000266.1:2628-3947 GCA_964432875.1 uncultured Phaeodactylibacter sp.
AAAATTTAATTTAGAGGCTAAAATCAAAACAGCAAAGATGAAAAAAACACTCCTCCTCCCTGGCCTGTTGATGCTGGCCCTGGGGCTGTCCGCCCAACACCAATACCTGCCTTGCCTCTACGACCTGGCAGTGGAAAGCATGGAACATCAATACCCTGGCTACAAACAACAGCTGCAGCAAACCATCAAACAAGCCGTACAGCAACAGCAGCGCAACACAAATGGCGAGGTTTATGCTATCCCCGTGGTCGTGCATGTGGTGTGGAAAGAAGCGGCAGAAAACCTTGCCCTGGAGCGCATTGAAGCCCAGCTGCGGGTGTTAAATGAGTCGTTTCGCCGACAAAACGCCGATACGGCCAATACGCGTGCAGTTTTCCACCCGGTGGTGGGCGATGCGGGCATCGAATTCGTCTTGGCTGAGGTGATCCGCGTACAGACCGACGAGACTTTTCAGCCGCAATTTTCGCTGGCTGGCACTACGCTGCCGGATAAAGTGAAGCGCAGCGCCCAGGGCGGCAGCGATGCCGTCGATCCCGAGCACTTCCTCAATATCTGGGTTTGCGCTATCCGCCCGCTGAGCATCTTCGGGCTGGAAAGCCCGGTATTGGGTTATGCCTACCCCCCTGCGGGCCTGGCGCATTGGCCTGCTGGCACCAACGCCCCTTCGCCCGAACTGGAAGGCGTAGTGGTGGATTACCGCACTTTCGGCGATAGCCTCGCCTATCAGGTGCCCGGCCTCGACGAGCTGCCGATGCGGGGGCGCACGACGGTGCACGAAGTGGGCCATTACCTCGGCCTGCGCCACATCTCCGGCGATGGCACCCTGGCTATCCTCGGCATCCCCGATTGTAATGCCGATGATGGCGTGGAGGATACCCCCAACCAGGGCACCCAAAGCCAGTTCGATTGCAATCCCGAACAAAACTCCTGCAATGATGGCCCGGGCGACCTGCCGGATATGATCGAAAACTACATGGACTACTCCCGCGAGACTTGCCAAAACTCCTTCACCAAGGGGCAGATAGAGATCATGCGGGCAGTCCTGGCAGGGCCGCGCTCGGGCCTGCCGCTGCCGCCGACTAGCACTTCGGCTGCAGCGCCGGCAAACTGGGGCCGCGTTTTCCCCAACCCCTCCGATGGGCTCTTCTTCTGGGACCTGCCTGCTGAGGCCAAGGCATTCACCTTCTCCGTTCACGACATCTATGGCCGCCCCGTCATCGCTCCCCGCCTGGGCCAGCCCCGCCTGGCGATCGACCTCTCCGGCTACCCCGCCGGCTTGTACTTCCTGCAAGCTAAACTGGCCGATGGGCTCATCGTGA
>CAYSPJ010000267.1:0-3857 GCA_964432875.1 uncultured Phaeodactylibacter sp.
CCCGGATCCGGCGCAGCAAGCTGGAAATTGTCATGATCCAGTTTTTTGGCGAGGATGCCCCGCAGCGCCAGATAGGCCAGCAAGCCGATGGGGCCGAGCATGAAAGTGAGGAACAGGCAGAGGATCACGGCCCAGAAGGGGATGCCGTACTTTTTGGAATCCTCCAGCTCCCATGAGCCGACCCAGAGGTCGAAAGCCAGGTAGTGCACCCAGCCCGCCACCACGGCATGGTCGTTGGCAAACAGGCGCTTGACCTCTTCCAGCGAAGAGAAGCCGCCATCGGCTTGGCCGAAATAGACGACGATGAGGTAGAGATAGGCCAGCCCCAGCAGCACGGGCACCAGGCCCTTTTGGGCGATCTGGCGCGCTGGTTTTAGGTAGGGCGAGAGCAGGAGTAATAGCCAGCCCAGCAGAGCTAACAGGTTGGCGTATTGGAATAGGGCGGCAGCTTGCATATAGTAGTGTTTTTTATGATGAGACTTGTTGCGGCTTGATAAGCACAGCTCTTGTGCTGAAAACCACGAATGCTATTTTTCTGCAAGTTACGGCTTATCTCGCAATTTACCCGGCAATATATCCCCCCGTTTTCCTGCTGCCTTGTCAATAGGCCAACCCGATGACATACGCGCCGAACCCGTCTGTTTTTTCTTTCACGCCAGGCGGATGCCGGGATAAATTATCCATCTACAGCATGGCACTCCCGGAGGCAGTCCCCGGATCCGGCGCAGCGGCTACGGGGTAAGTTGTTGATTTTCTTTTGGAAAGGCAGCAAGGGAAGGAGTGAATTCTACAACTCTTTCCAATAGTTGTGTAATCCTTTCCGTTATAAACAAGCGTACCTTTATACTTAATCCCCAATGGCTTGAGCAATTGTGCTTGCCGTTCTAAAACAAAACCGCGCCATGAAAAAACATTCCCTCCTATATGCCTTAACAGGTGTTTTATTCATTTTTTCAACTATTTTACTGGTGAGATGCAATGGATCCGCCAACGATAAAGCGCCCGCCACAGAAGAGAAAACGGTAATTGCGGATACAAGTACTGCTCCGTCGGAGGTGGTTATTACTCCTATGCTTACAGAAACCATACCAGCGATGGAAAAACCGCCTGCCGCTCCACAAACCATAGTGCCTCCCGCTGCCAAACCTGCAGTGAAGAAAACACCCGTAGTTGTAAAAAACAACACCACAAAGCAAAAATCAGAATCAGAAACGCCTCCGGCTAGCCTACCTGAAGCGAAAACACCCGACCTCACCCCTCCTGTGAGCACACCAGCCCCAAAGGTGGAAACCCCAATTACGCCCACGCCTCCGCCGGCACCTAAATCGCCGGTAGTGAAGCTTGTTGCCTTCTCCTTGAAATCTACCAAAGCCGTCATAAAAGGCTCCTCCTCTTTGCATGCCTGGGAATCGAATATTACCCAAATGGAAGGTAAAGGCTTCTTTGAAACAAAAGATGATGAGCTTGTTGCCGTAAAAGACGTGGAGATAAAAATCGAAGTAAAAGGCATCAAAAGCAAAGAAGGAAGACAGATGGACAACAAAACCTATGATACCTTCAAGTCTGACCAGAACCCTTATATCACGTATACGCTAAGCAATGCCGTAGTAAAAGTGAATGACTCGAATCTGGTTACTATCGAAGCAGCTGGCAGACTCTCCATGGCAGGGGTCACTCAATCCGCCCCGCTTTCCGCAACCGGAAAAAAACTCCCCAATGGCGATTTGCAGTTGTCCTTATCCAAAAAAATAAAAATGACCGACTATAAGATGGAGCCGCCGGTCATGCTGCTTGGAACCATTAAGGTAGGAGACGAGGTAACCGTGGAATTTGATTTTGTATTGGTACGCAAAAGTTAGACCGGGTTATTATAGTTCTCCAAGCCAGAATTTGTGAATCTTGATTTTGTCTTTGGCTATTTGGCGAGGAAGTACAGGTAAGGTTTAGCGAGGCTACCAAGTTCAAATCCAAAAAAGGCTGATTTATGGGTTTGGATCCCGTTGCCCCTATCCTCACAAAAAACCCTACCTTTACCCCCAAAACATCGTCATGCAACGCTACTTAACCATACTATTGGCCCTGCTGCTAAGCGCCGGGGCAGCCGCCCAAACCGGTGGGCCGCTGAAAGCCCTGGTGGGCGGCACCCTCATCGACGGCTTTGGAGGGCGGCCCATCCACAACAGCGTCATCCTTATCGAAGGGGAGCGCATCAAGGCCGTGGGGCACCAGGGCAATCTGGCCGTGCCCGCAGGGGCCGAAGTCATCTCGACCGAAGGCATGAGCGTACTGCCTGGCCTGTGGGACATGCACGTGCACCTCATGATCAACGGGCATAGCGACTACGCCCACTGGGATACGGCTTACCTGGATATCCTGGCCGACGTGATCATGCCCTCCTCTGCCCATCAGCTCTTGCTGGCGGGCGTGACCAGCGCGCGCGACCTGGGCGCGCCCCTGGAAGCCAGCATCACGGTGCGCGAGCGCATCAAGCGAGGGGAAATCCCTGGTCCTACCATGTACATGTCGGGCCCCTTCATCCAGCACAAGCCCTACCCCGGCACCGAGCCTTTCCGCTGGGGCGTCAATGGCGTAGAGGATGCCCGCGCCAAGGTGCGCAAGCTGGCCCGTGCTGGAGTGGACTGCATCAAGCTCATCGACCAGGATGAAATGACGATGGCAGAAGTGAAAGCCGTGGTGGAAGAAGCCCATGCCCAAGGGCTGCCCGTGGTGGCTCATGCCCATCGCCCTGAAGAGGTGCGCCGCGGCTTGGCCGCCGGCGTGGATTGCTTTGAACACACGGGCCTATCCTCCGCCCCGGAATACCCCGAAGACATCATGGCGATGCTCAAGGAGCGTACGGCCCAAATGAACCTGGGGCCCCTGTACTGGACGCCCACCGTGGAGGGCTTGTACAATTACGAATACATGCGCGATAATCCTGAAAAACTGGACAGCGACTGCTGGCACCTCGGCTTGCCCGATTCGATCATTACCGACATCCGGCAGTCCATCCGCTACCCGGGGCGGCTGCCCTACTTCCAACTGACCCCCATCCGCAAACCGACTCTGGAGCGCAAGGTAAACCAATTGCGCGAGGCGGGCGTGGTGCTGCTCATCGGCACCGATAGCGGCATCCCCATGAAGTTCCACTGCCAAAGCACCTGGAATGAGTTGGACGTCTGGGTCAACGAATTCGGCTTCGATGCCATGTACGCCATCAAAGCTGCCACTTACTGGCCGGCCAAGGCGATGGGCGTGGATGCCGACTATGGCACTATCTCGGAAGGCAAATACGCCGACATCATCGCCGTGCAGGGCGATGTGCTGCGCTACATCAGCTTACTGCAGCGGGTGGATATGGTGATCAAGCATGGGAGGCGGTATAAGTAGTTTATCGGCTATCGCCGTTCATCGCTTGGGGATGCGCACGGTTCATCGCTGCGCGGTTCATCGCCAGGTGTGCCGCTTTTAGGGACATTAGGGACGCGGGGGACCGCGCGCCTGTACAGCCTGCACAGCGGCTGGCCTTCCAGCAGCGCCTGGCCGGCGGGCTGAACGAGCTCTACCTGCCGCTGCCGCCGGGGCTGTATATCCTGGAGGTGGAGCTGCCCGGAGGCGGGCGGCACCGGGAGAAGATAGTCTTGTCCCGCTGAAACCGAAAGGGATGGCATCCATCTCTCCACCCCAGCGATGACCTGCGAAGCGATACCTCCTGCTCGGAACGCTAGCAAGAGAACTTATTTCCGGCAATGGTTGTAATACTTGAAAAAACAGCGTATTTTTGATCTAAATCCAATGATATGTCAACCCAAAGCATCCCGCAGCCTTTCACCAATTTGCAGTTGGAACTGCTGAAG
>CAYSPJ010000268.1:0-3735 GCA_964432875.1 uncultured Phaeodactylibacter sp.
TTTTCATATCCTCGCGTTTATTCGGCGTAGCAGAATTCGTAGTAGGAGCAGTTTTGGCAAATGCTTTTTTTGACTAAGGGAGGGCAAGCCTCCTGTTGGACGATGCGCGTGATCTCCTCTTCCCATAGCGGGATGAGCCGGCGGTCTTCGTCGGTCATCCACACTTCCTCCGTCTGCCGCAGCGTCGGGTACTCGAGCTTCCCGTGCGAGACGGGCACCCCGTTGCGTTCGAGCACGAAGAGGTAGTACAGCAACTGCGCCCGGTGGGCCTCCTCTTTCTTCCGGCTTTTTTTTACTTCCAGCACGATGCCTTCCTCTGGGTCGTAGTGGTCGATTTTGATGCCCTCGATCTCCAGCTCCTGCCAGCGCTGGGCCCGCCGCGCATAGCTGTGCTCGTCGATAAACTTCCCTTCGGCTACCAGCTCGCTGTGCTGCTCCATGTTGATGCTGTTGGCAAACAGCCAGAGCTTGCGGTGGCAGAGGTGGTAGTATGCGACTTGGGTGCCGGTGATCTGCATGGCAATATGTTTAGGTGGTGAACGGGTCTTCTTCGATTATCAATTGCTCGATGGCTTTAAAATATGTTCGCCCCAGCATTCCCACGATTGAAGACATGGTAGTAGCGGCCGGGCTGCATGAGGGGATGGAGGTCTCGGGTTGGCATATTTAGATGTTTTGATTTGTTCTGTGGCACCCCCCTCCCCGCAGGGATGGCATCCCTTCCCGGGGGCTTAGGGATGGCATCCCTATCCCGGGGATGGCCTGGGCAGGGATGCCATCCCTCTCCCTCGGGGGATGGCCGGGGCCAGGGATGGCATCCCTTTCTCGGGGGATAGCCGGGGTTAGGGATGCCATCCCTCTCCCTCGCTGCGCTGCCCGGGCACTAGGCCAGGGATGGCATCCCTTTCTCGGGGGATAGCCGGGGTTAGGGATGCCATCCCTTTCCCTCGCCGCGCTGCCCCTATCCATCTGCTTTTCCGCTACCGCTGGATATTTCAGTGAGTTCTGCGACAGCATCGGCAATATTCTCAACGAGATGGCATTCCATCGCGGCATCTCGATTCATCAAATTGACTGTGTTGACTAACTTCTTTAATGTCTCGATATAGTCTTCTTTGAGCGGGCTTACCGTTGGGGCCGGAATCCGACTTGAAGAAGTGACGATAGCACCGCTGAAATCCATAATGTGCGGAAACTGCTGACTTGTATTAGCACCGGGCTGGTTCATCAGCGTCAAGCTCAGCGCATCCAATACCGCCCGTTGTCTGTCCAGTTGAGCCGCTTCATCAATGACATAGGCATCGCGAGCGTCGTCAAAGCCCAAACCAGCAAGATCGATGTTGACGACGATGGCATATTCCGCGCTAGTCGCAGGGCGAGTAAAGATGTTTTGCCCTTCATTGGAGCTGCCTTCTCGGGCTTGCTGGCCAGTACGAGTACTTACAAACTTGGTGTGGAAGTAATGCTTGGTTGCGCTTTTTGATGGAACACCGACCATAAAGCCTACCTGTACGCGGCTAGTCCTGGCTACGGCTACGCCAGCATTAAAACAATTGTCACCATCTCCCTTGGGGGCGATTTCAGTAATCAGCAGCCCATGTGCGTCTGTGACTACACATGCTCGGGCAACCTCCCTATACAAAGCGTCCTCTAGTGGCTGACGGTCCGAACCTGATACTTTCCCTTTAAGACCTTTAGCTTCTGGCATGTGCTTCAACACCCATTCCAGATCATTTAATTCACCTTTAATGCGGTTGGGGTCAGGGTTGCGCCGATTAGAGTTGCGCCCTAGGGGCAAATTGCGCTCCTGAGCAATTTTTGCAAGGTGGTCAGCATGCCAGTGCTTCAGCATATCGCCACTAATAACTGGCACGGAGTAAAGCTGCCCATCCTGAACGATAGTAGCAGAGCGGGGTTGTGTAGCATTGCCTTCAGAGCCTTCGTTATTGAGGCTGGCAAGATTGATGGTCAGGCGACCAACGAGACTCAAGTTTTTTACGGTATTCATCTGTTTAACTGTTTTTAAGTTCAGAAAATGGGTGGCTTTTTATTCTCGATCAAAATCTTCTTCAGCGGTATCTCCATCAACTAATTCATTATCTGCTGGTAGCTCATCAGTCCAGTCCTCGGCTCTAGATAGCGCCAAGGCAAGCAAAAGGTTAGCGACGAGTTTGGGAGGGTAGAGACTATTTTCACTCAATTCTATGATTTTTGCAATCCCTTCTTGGGTTGGCATGATATCACGTTCTCTCGGGTTTTCTCTAGTATTGGCAGAAGCCATCTTGTCAATGCTGCGCTTAATCGAGATTTCGCAAATGGCAGTGACCAAGTCTTCGTGGTTCTGCACTTCCCGCAGCTTCCTGATCATCTGATAGTCTGGCTGCTCTGGTTTTTCTCCTTTTGGCTTGATTGCCTTATTGTAGGTGTCTTGCCGAATCAGCTTAATGATTGGCTTCAAGGCCGGGCTGCGCAGTTCTGATACCAGTGCCTGGTAACTTTTTGTATTGCTATTCATGATTTCAAAAAATTGATTTGTAGTTAAGAAATGTGGAAGACGTGGCCCGTTGAAGCCCACAGTTTCCAAGTATGACAAATACCCTTCTACAAAGGCAGCGATGTCCCCTTTCTCAAAGCCTCTCACTAAGCGATCTACAGCCAAGCGATTGATGTTAGGCTCGGAGGTTGGCTTTGGTTTTACCGCAGACCGCCAATGAATGAGGAGGCTATTGAGGTTGTCCACGTTGGAAAATCTGAAATCGTAAGGCGGTACGGTTAGGCTCCAAATCCCTGCAGGAGAAGATTGGGTGCCTAACTCAATGAATTTAGCACCGCATACTGCGCCCAGCATCTCTTTTCCTGAGTCGCCATAAGCAGCCAGAAGCTTCAAATAGTACAAGTAATTGTTGTAAGGGAAGAAAAAGTCATTGGGAACGATCCGTTTCCTATTCCGGCTGACCAAATGTTGCAAAAAAGAGTAAGAAATGCTTCTCGGAACGGGTAAGGCAAACCCTTTTTTGATGCTGCCTCTAGCCCCGGCTACAAGACCTGCCACTGCCAAACAGGTTTCCCTGCTCCAGGTACCGACCAGCTTGGTTGGAAGGCTGCCGTTCGCAATGGAAAAACTGCTGCTGCTCATCGCCCCTTTAGAACTTTGAGGCAACACAATGGAATTCACGGACAGCTTGCCATCGAATTCGTTTCTCAACAGTTCCAAGCCCTTTTCCCGGCAAGTAAATACGCACGCATTGAACCACTTGGGGCTTCCCAACTTGTTGATGACGCCGTATAATTCTCGGTACGGCTCTTTGACCTTTGCGATTTTTGACCCCATTTCGACAAACACCTGCGGATCATCACGAGTGTCCACGACCGTTCCGTAATGAGGCAAGACCTCCGCGCCATCCCAAGCCTTATCCTTTTTTATCAAATCGCCATCTTTGAAGTCCTCTTCCTTGGTCCAGCTTGCCGCAAGGGAGTATTTCAGCCAGCCGAGGTTTGACCTTGCTTTGACAGCAGTAGCGTGGGTCACTTCAAAGCCGGCAGGGGTCTTTTCGATCTTGGGAGACGGCCCATCGTAGAAGCTATCTGCCAAGGCCGCATAACCAATTGCCATTAATACGTCGAAGTAGCCGTTGTCAATAATGGGCAGCTTTTCCGTGCGGAGCTCTGCTGCCTCTTTTGATTTGGGTATGGAAAAAACTTTCATCATGGCTCGAAGATTAGGTGAACGTAACT
>CAYSPJ010000269.1:0-3679 GCA_964432875.1 uncultured Phaeodactylibacter sp.
GTCAACCCAAAGCATCCCGCAGCCTTTCACCAATTTGCAGTTGGAACTGCTGAAGCTCTACGCCCGCCAAGTGCCAGAACAGGACTTGCTGGAGATCCGGCGCCTATTGGCACAGTATTTCATGGATAAGGCTTCTGACCTCGCTGACCAGATTTGGGACGAAAAAGCGCTTGCCGCAGAGGACATCTTGCGACGGCATCAGCGGACGCCATATATCCGCCAGGAGAAACCATGAAAGTCGTCCTTGATACCAATGTGCTGGCAGTCGCCATATCTCGCAAGAGCCGCTATTATCCGATATGGCAAAGCCTGCGGAAGGGAGATTTTGAGATGCTCGTCACCACCGATATTTTGCTGGAATACGACGAAATCCTCACGGACTATCTCAGCCCTGAGGTTGCACAAAATGTACTTGGCGGCTTGGAACTCCTGCCTAATCTTACTTTGATCACCAAATACTACTATTGGAACCTCATCACCCCAGACCCTGATGATGATAAATTCGTAGATTGCGCGATTGCCAGCGGGGCAGACTTTATTGTTACCGATGATGGTCATTTCAGGGTTTTGAAAGACCTCCCCTTCCCACGGGTAGTAATCCTTACAGCGGATGAATTCTTGGAGATGGTGCTAAAAGAGCAGTTTTGACGGTTAGGTTCCTTCAAGGCAGGCAATAGCATCCCATCCCAGGGGAAAACTGGGGCAGGGGATGCCATCTAGGCTGTTGCATAATCAAAATTCCGTTCCCACCACTTTTAGCCCCCACCTGAAGTGGGCAGCGTGGCCCAAGCTTGCTCGGGGATGCACAGCAGGGCCATAATGAGGCAGGATATAAGCCGTATGCCAGGCTGTAAGCCCAAAACATCATGTGGTGAAGAAAAGGTTGATGTCTGAAAACCATTTCATCAGGCATAGACTCTGCCCAAGACCGGGCCTTATTTGTTTTAGATATCAACCCAACGAATGATTGGGATTCGGAAAATATCCACTACTTTGGCGCTGCTACCTCAGATGTCATCTAGAAGCACAAAGACAACCATCAAGCTTTATGATACAAATAACTAATGCCGAAGGCCTTTGCCGCCAGACCTGCCTCATCGCCGAGCAAGCTGGCCGCTTCATCCGCCAGGAGATGGGGCGGGTGGCCGATACAGCTGTCGAAGAAAAGGACCTCAACAGCTTGGTGAGCTACGTGGATAAAACCGCCGAGGCGCAACTGGTCGAAGCGCTGGGCAAGCTGCTGCCCGGCAGCGTTTTCCTGACTGAAGAAGCGACCGTGGAGCAGCAAAGCGGCGAGCTACAATGGATCATCGACCCGCTGGATGGCACGACCAATTTCCTGTTTCAAGTGCCCGTCTTTTCGGTCAGCATCGCCCTGCAAGCGGCGGGGCAGACCATCCTGGGCGTGGTGTATGAAGTCAACCGGCAGGAATGTTTCTATGCCTGGCGGGGCGGCGGGGCTTTCCTCAACGGGCAGCCCATCGGGCTGAGTCAGCGGGCGCCGCTGGAGCGCTGCTTGCTGGCCACGGGCTTCCCTTACTACGACTACGAGCGCATGGGGGCTTATTTCAGGGCGCTCGACTACTTCATGCGCCATAGCCGGGGCATCCGCCGCCTGGGCTCGGCGGCGGTCGATCTGGCTTATGTGGCCTGTGGCCGCTTCGATGGCTTCTTTGAGTACAGCCTCAACCCCTGGGATGTAGCCGCTGGTGCCTTTATCGTGCAAGAGGCCGGCGGCATCGTTACAGACTTCCGCGGAGGCCCCGATTTCCTGCACGGTTCGGAAATCGTTGCCAGTAATGCGGCTATAGCCGCAGAGATGCAGCAGGCCATCCATCAGGCCTTCTACGCGGGCTAATGCCGTGTTCTTCTATTTAGCCCGGCAGTTCATCGAAAGAAATAAAAGGGCTGTCAGAAGAAGGCGTACTTTGAGTGTTACATTTTCGACCTTCAATATTTTGATATTCAGCAGATGAGCATCACAGAAAACATCTTACTGGCCCTGCGTGCAGTGCGTTCTAACATCCTCCGGGCAATACTGACGCTGGTGATTATCGCCTTTGGCATCATGGCCCTGGTGGGAATCCTGACGGCCATTGACGTGGGGCTGAACTCCCTGAGTAGCAACCTGTCTTACCTCGGGGCCAACACCTTCGATGTGGACCCCAAGGGAGAAAACGTGAGGGGGAGCCGGGGCGGAAGGCAGGAAAAACGGGGAGACCCCATTTCTTACACCCATGCTATGGAGTTCAAAAAGCGCTACGACTTTCCAGCTCGCGCCTCCGTGTCCATGTATTGCACTGGCACTGCCGTAGTCAAGCTAGGCAACGAGAAGACCAATCCTAATGTCGCTCTTTTTGGAGTGGATGAGAATTATTTGGAAGCCAAGGGTTTTAAGATCGCACTCGGCCGCAATTTCACGGTGCGGGAAGCGCTCCAGGGCGGCTCGATTGCTATTATTGGTGCCGAGCTGCTTACTACCCTTTTCGATGGCAATGCCGAACGGGCCATCAATCAGGATATCTACGTGGGCAACATCAAGCTCAAAGTGGCGGGCGTGCTACAATCCAAAGGCTCCAGCATGAACCAGAGCGAAGACCGGCGCGTGCTCATCCCGCTGCAGACTGCCAAGCGATACTACGGCATGGCCACTACCAATTATAACCTACTGGTCGCCGTTGAGGATGCCTCCCAGGTAGATATGGGTATTGATTATGCGACTGGTTTGCTGCGCAATGTCCGCCGCCTGCGCATTTCCGAGGAAAACGATTTTGAAATCACGAAGAGTGACAACCTCATCAATATCATTAAGGAAAACACTACTTATTTCCGGATGGCGGCTATCGGTATCGGCTTCATCACCCTGGTCGGTGCAGCCATCGGCCTGATGAACATCATGTTGGTATCCGTCACGGAGCGCACCCGGGAAATCGGCATCTGCAAAGCCATCGGGGCAACGCGCCGCGCCATCATGATACAGTTCCTCGCCGAGGCCGTATTCATTAGCTTGATGGGGGGGCTGCTGGGCATCGCTCTGGGGGTGATGGCGGGCAATGTGGTGGCAATCCTGGCTAAGGGCAGTTTCCTCTTCCCCTGGGCTTGGGTCACCATCGCCTTCGTCACCTGCACCTTGGTGGGGCTGGTTTCGGGCTTGTATCCCGCGCTGAAAGCTTCACGCCTGGATCCCATCGAGGCTTTGCGTTATGAGTAGCCAAATTACGGTAGGCGCTGCGCTTTTTGCCGCGTGATATTTCTTTTATACCGTATCTTTCCAGCCACCTCTGGCACCCTGCGGCGCTCAGTACCCAGTTTTGCTTCGGCGGGCATGGTTCGCCAGTGTTCCTGTTTTGCTGCTTTTGTTTTCTGACATAGATTTACGCTTTTGATAGGTTTACTGCCCCTTTTCCTCAAGCCATCGCCTAGCTCCTGCTCTCGCTGCGCTCGTCCGGGACGCCCTACGGGTGCTTGCTTGCTTTTGTTGTCTCCCGCCCTCCCAAAGCCTTGTCTCCCGCCCTTCCAAAGCCTTACTTCAATCATCGCAGTAAGCCTTGCTCAAGGACCTTACGGTTAGCCTTTTCCTTTGCATCACAGTCAGCTTTGCCCCACAAGCCATCTCCCCCCTACCGCTTCAACACCCGCCCCCGCGCCAGCACCGCGCCGCCTTCCTCCACCGCCCAGA
>CAYSPJ010000270.1:0-2228 GCA_964432875.1 uncultured Phaeodactylibacter sp.
CTTCCGCCCGCACCTAAGCAGGCGCAGGGTGCCGGGCTTCCCCGCGCTCACCCCCTAGGCCCCTACCGCCCAATACTCTCATAATAAAACCCCTCTTCCTCCATCTTTTTCGGGTCGTAGATATTGCGGCCATCGAAGAGCGCCGGAGAGCGGAGCAGCTCCCGCATCACCTTAAAACTAGGGCTGCGGAAGACATGCCATTCGGTGACGATAGCCAGCGCATCAGCGCTGATCAGCGTTTCATATTGATCGCGCGCCAGCTCGATGCGGTCGCCGAAGATAGCGCGGACATTTTCCATCGCCTCCGGGTCAAAAGCCCTGATCTTGGCGCCCGCTTCCAGGAGTTCGTTGATGATCGTAAGCGCCGGCGCCTCGCGGATATCATCGGTATTAGGCTTGAAAGCCAAGCCCCAGATAGCGATTGTTTTATCCGCCAGGTTGCCGCCAAAATAGCGGATGATTTTATCGGCCAGCACCTGCTTCTGCGCCTCGTTGACCCGCATGACGGAATTGAGGATGCGGAAGTCATAGCCATGCTGCTCGGCCGTTTTAGCCAGCGCCTGCACATCTTTGGGGAAGCAACTGCCGCCATAACCCACGCCGGGGAAAAGGAAACGCTTGCCGATACGCGAATCAGAGCCCATGCCGAGGCGCACCATATCCACATCCGCGCCCAGGCGCTCGCAGAGGTTGGCGATCTCGTTCATGAAGGAGATGCGCGTAGCCAGGTAAGAATTAGCCGCGTACTTGGTCATCTCCGCCGAGCGCTCGTCCATATAATAGATGGGGTTGCCCTGGCGCACGAAAGGCTCGTAGAGTTCGTGCATGACCTCCTTAGCGCGCGCAGAGCTCGTACCCACCACCACGCGGTCGGGCTTCATAAAATCTTCTACGGCCACCCCCTCCCGGAGGAATTCTGGGTTGGAGACCACGTCGAAAAGGCTTTCATCCAGCTTTTCCGCCAGGATGGCGTGAACCTTCTCGGCCGTACCCACCGGCACCGTGCTCTTGTCTACGATGACGGTATATTGCCCAATCAGCTCGCTCAGATCGCGGGCGACGCCAAGGACGTAAGACAGGTCCGCCTCGCCATCGGCACCCGGAGGGGTGGGCAGGGCCAGGAAAATAATTTCAGCATCTTTGATGCCTTCTGACAGGGAGGTCGTGAAGCTCAGCCGCCCCTGCCGGGTGTTGCGCTCAAAGAGCACTTCCAGTCCGGGCTCGAAAATGGGGATCTGCCCGGCTTTGAGTTTAGCTACTTTCTGCTCATCGATGTCCACGCAGATAACCTCGTTGCCCGTCTCTGCAAAACAGGTGCCCGTGACGAGCCCCACGTAGCCAGTGCCAATTACGGATATATTCATTTATTGAGTGTGTTTTAAGAGCATGTTCCGGTTTTATCCTTTGCGCCGATGGGCCCAACAAGCGCCTTGAAAAGCATTCCTTCACGCCTGCGCAAGGCTTCGCCGTAGATAAGTCGCAAAGGGCTTATCTCCCGATAGGCAAATCTTTGGATATCTCCAATCATTTATAAAACGGGCAAGGCATTAACTGGCGGTGCGGCAGCAAACCGGGCCCACCAGCGATCCCCCTCGCCCATTACGAAAAACTTCCAAAAGCCCCCTGCTGCTGCCGGTCATTAGTTGCAGGTGCAGCTGCCGGGCGAATACAGCGCAGCAAGGCCGGGTCCACCTGCATGTGCAGGCAATAGCCGAGGCTTTCCAATTCGATGACAAAATTCTTGTCGCTGCGTTGTTCCAGCAAGATACCCTTCAGCCCCGTCAGTTGCCCACCGATAATCTCTACCTCGGCACCGGGATGGAAACTGCTGGGCGCCGCTACGACTTCGATACTGCTATCCCCAACGATGCGGCGCATGATCTCGATCTCAGCATCAGGTATGGCAATGAGGTTGCGCCGGAAATGCACAAAGCGCACCACCTCCGGCGTCTCCAGCACTGGCACGTATTGTTGCTTGGTGATTTTCACAAAGATGTAGCAGCTGATCAACGGCAGCTCTACTTTTTTAATCTTACTGGTGTAATAGCGCTTGAGGCGTTGCAAAGGCAGGTATTGCTCGATCCCCTGCTCTTCCAACCAAGCCGCTACTACCTTCTCGCGCTTATAGCGGGTATATACGGCAAACCACCGCGCCTCCGTAAGGTGAAGATGGTTTTCGGGTTCGTTTTTTGTCCTAACTTGGGGGGCAATACTGTTCATGCACTCCT
>CAYSPJ010000270.1:2328-3662 GCA_964432875.1 uncultured Phaeodactylibacter sp.
TAAACCTTACAACCTCCAATAAGTCACCCCCTCCTCCTTCGGCCGCGGATAAAGCCCTTTAATATCCATGAGGATAGGGTTGCCATTCATGATCGACTTAAAATACTCCATATCCAGGGCTTTGTAATCCTGATGATTGACCGCGACGATGACGGCATCGTAGCCGTCGCTGATGCGATCTACCAGAGTCAGGGTATATTCACGAGCCACCTCATTAGGCGACGCGTAAGGGTCAGTAACGTGTACGTTAATCGAATATTGCATCATCTCGTGCACCAGATCCACCACTTTGGAGTTGCGGATGTCGGCCACATTTTCCTTAAAGGTAACCCCCATGACCAGCACTTTAGCATGGCTGGGGTTTTTGCCTTTCTGGATAAGCATCTGCGCCAGGCGCTTGGCGATAAAAGCGGGCATGCCGTCATTGATACGTCGCCCGCTGAGGATGACTTGGGGGTCGTAGCCAACTTTCATTGCCTTATGGGTCAGGTAATAGGGGTCCACGCCAATGCAGTGCCCGCCGACCAGGCCAGGGGTGAACCGGATGAAATTCCATTTGGTAGCAGCGGCTTCCAATACTTCCTGCGTATCAATGCCTAAGCGGTCGAAGATGATAGCTAGTTCGTTGACGAAGGAGATATTGAGGTCCCGTTGCGCGTTTTCAATCACCTTGGCTGCTTCCGCCACTTTGATGGAGGCTGCGTTGTAAATGCCGGCGGTTATTATCGTGCCGTAAATTTGAGAAATTTCTTGCAAAGCTTGCTCATCGCTACCCGAAACTATTTTCAGTATTTTCTCGATGGTGCGCTCCTTATCGCCGGGGTTGATGCGCTCGGGGGAATAGCCCAGCTTGAAATCCTGCCCGAGTTTGAGGCCGGATGCGCGCTCCAGGATGGGCAGGCAGTCTTCTTCGGTGCAGCCAGGATAGACCGTGGATTCAAAGATGACGTAATCCCCGGGTTTGAGGTTTTTACCCACGGTTTCAGAAGCGGCATAGAGCGGATTGAGGTTGGGCACCTTGTGCGCATCTACGGGCGTAGGCACCGCCACGATGTGGAAGTGCGCGCCTTTGAGCACCGCCGGGTCGGCAGTAAACTCGACATCGCGGCCGACAAAAGCGCTGCTATCCAATTCTTCAGAGGGGTCGATGCCCTGCTTCATCAGCTCCACCCGCTCAGCAGAGATATCAAAGCCGATGACGCGGAAGTGTTTGCCAAACTCGAGGGCCAACGGTAGGCCTACATAGCCCAGCCCAATGACGGAGATGGCTTTTTCTTTGTTTTTTAGTGCTTCGTACATGTCTTTGGTTTTTGGATGATTATGTCTATCATTCG
>CAYSPJ010000271.1:0-3635 GCA_964432875.1 uncultured Phaeodactylibacter sp.
GACTAATGGATCAACAAATGACAGTAGAAGAACTACAGGAGCACCCCCAGTTCGAGTATTGGATGGAGCTGAGGCATAGCGAGATTATGCCCTTCGTGCTAGCAGAGTTTTCTCGTAAAAGCCCCTTGCTGCAGGGGTACCTGTACTTCAACCTCCTGCTGTTGCTATCCATGGCCGGGATGATGGGGTGGCAGGCTTGGCACGGCATGATCGGTTTAGGCAAAGCGCTGCAATATTGGGGTCTGGGCATCACTGCGGTCCTTACCATCCTGATCCCCGTACATGAGGGTATCCACGGGTTGGCTTATAAACTGACGGGCGCGCCCCGGGTCAGATACGGTGCCGATATCCGCAAATTCATCTTTTACGCCATGGCCGACCATTTTGTAGTCGATAGCCGCCGTTTTTACTTTGTGGCGCTTGCTCCCTTCGCCTTGATTAGTATTTTTGCGCTGCTCCCCCTTTTTTATGTTTCTCTTAACTATCAATGGTTCCTCTGTGGCGTTTTACTCATGCATGTCGGGGCTTGTGCCGGAGATTTTGCGATGTTGAATTTTTTTCTCCGCCACCAGGGCCTGGATTTGCATACTTATGATGATGTGGAAAAGGGGGTGTCTTATTTTTATCGAAGGGCAGCGGCATGAGGGGCGATTTCAAACACACGAGCATAATTAAATAACGAAACGTGATCAAGCGGACGGCGGGCATAGCAATATCCCTGGCATTAATAGCCATCGTTTCCTGCTGGCGCAAGCCGGAGCAGGCGCCCTTGCCTTTGCCTGGTACGGCGCCTTTTTTGGAAGGCGACAGAGCCGCCGTAGAGGCGCAAATCCGCAGCATGAGCCTGGAGGAGAAGTTGGGGCAGCTCATCATCCTGACGCAGCGGGGCGAACCCGAGGCGCCAGCGCTGCAATGGATTGCCGAGGGCAGGGTAGGGGGGCTGCAACTGCGCGATTTGCCGCTGGAGCGCTTCCTGGCCCTGCGCGACAGCTTAGAGGGGTTGGTTGCGGTGCCTTTATTTTGGACGGCACCGCCAGGCGTGATGCTAAACAACGCTTTTTCTGATGTCCTGCCAATGCCACCATGGGAGGCTTTGCGGGCGATACCCTCTGACAGCCTGCGCGCTCAATTGGAGCAGGCGATGCTAAGCCAGGCTACCGCCTTGGGGCTCAATTTCTTGCCCGTTCCTCATCTTTCCCCCTGGGAGCAGCGGGCCTATGAGTTTCCTCTGGTAGTTGAGGGTTATGCCAGGGCGGTAGCGCGGCTTAATGAGCTCCACATCCTTAGCCAGGCAGATGCTTTCTCCGCGGTTTCCCTCTTGCGCCGCGATACATCGGCGGCCTTAGACAGCCTGGCTGCCGCTTATCGCCTCCTCATCCAGGCTGGGGTGTCTGGCTTCCGGATTGACCCCGCGCTCTATGCTGCTTCGGCAGTGCGGGCAGAGGAAGCCGGCCGCTTTTTCCGGGAGGAAATGCAGTTCGACGGCTTGCTGGTTGCCGAGCTCCAACACCCTAGCCAAGCCGCCGACATTTTGGCCGCTGATGCCGACCTTTTTATCGTGTCCTCCAACCCGGGTTACGTCCTCGATTTTTTAAAGGCTGCCTATGGGAAAGGTGATTTCCGGGAGGCTGAATTGAATGCGAAGCTGCGCCGCATCCTCCTGGCCAAGCAATGGGTGGCGAGCAAAAGGGGCATCGAGCCCGATAGCTTGGTTGTTGAGGCGCCGCCTTTGCAGCAGATGCAGGCGCTGCCTATTTCCCTGCCGACAGGAGAGGCGCCGCTGGCTGATAACCCGCTGGATGCTTTTGCCGGGCGGGCCAACCTATTGCGTTACTTTCAGGATGGGCGCTGGCGCTACTGGCAGCGGTTGCTGAACGAAGAGTCGCTGGTGCTAGCTGCCAACCCGGCAGGGCTGCTGCCTTTGGGCAGATTGCCAGGCCGGCGTTTTGATATCGTCCACCTGGGGGCGGAAAGTGGGGCTGCCTTCGATGCAGCCTTTGGGAAATACGCCGATTTCCAAAGCCGTGAGATACTGCTAGCGGTTAAAGGGCAGCCAGCCTTGATCAGCCCGCAGGAAGGGGTGTTGACTATCGTTGCGCTACACAATTTCCCCCTGGATTACGATTTGGCCGAACAATTTTTAGACCTTGCCTGCGAGTCGGGCCTTGTCCTCGTCAACCTGGGCAGGCCGGGCAACCTGGCGATGCTGGATACCAGCCTGGCGGTCGTCCAGGCATTTTCGGATGATGAGGAGGTGCAGGCGCTTGCCGCCCAGTTGCTTTTCGGAGGGCTGCCGGCCCGGGGTAAATTGCCTTTTAGCCTCAATGAGTACTTCGGGCGCGGGCAGGGTTTTGAAACGCAGCAAATACGCCTGCGCTACGGTATTGCCGAACAGGCGGGAGTGGCTTCGGAAAGCCTGGTGGGCATCGATGCCATCGTCGGCACGGCGATCAATGCCAAGGCTTTCCCTGGGTGCCAGGTACTGGTGGCTAAGGATGGCACCGTAATTTACAATAAAACCTTTGGCCTTCATACCTACGAAGGAGAGCTGGCGGTTGAGCCTAACTCGATTTACGATCTGGCTTCTATCACCAAGGTGGCGGCTACTGCTCTGATGGCGATGAAGCTCTACGAGGAGGGTAAATTTAGCCTCAATGACCGTTTGCGCCAACACCTCAAGCTGGATCGCCGCGCGCGCATCAGCAACATTACTATCCGCCGCTTGCTGGCTCACCAATCGGGCTTGCAGCCGCACCTGCCCGTATTGCCCTACCTCCTGTACCGCGATGTGGAAAACGCGGACTGCCGCCGCTATTTTTGCCGATCCTATAATGATACCTTTTCGATACAAGTAGCCAAGGACTTTTACTTCGACCGCCGCTATTACAACAAGATCTGGCACGATATGGAAAGGCTCCCTTCTCGTTCCACCCGGTTCCGCTATAGTGATGTCAATCTGGCGCTGATGCAGCGGGTGCTGGAAAAAAAGGGCGGGAAAGGGCTGGATAGCCTGGCTTACCAGGCGTTTTACCAGCCATTGGGCTTGCGCCGTACCCTGTTCAACCCCTTGAGCCATTTTGGGCTGGAGGAGATTGTGCCCACTCAAAATGATCAGCGCTGGCGCCGCCAGCTCCTACATGGGTTTGTGCACGACGAAACAGCGGGGCTGCTTGGCGGCATTGCCGGCCATGCTGGCTTGTTCGGCACGGCGGAAGAAGTGGCGGTGTTGCTTCAGCTCTTGCTCAACGAGGGCTATTACGGGGGCGAGCAATACCTGAAGCCGGAGACGATCCGGCTCTTTACCAGTGCCTCCCATGGCAATCATCGCGGGCTGGGGTTCGACAAACCGAACAAGGAGGCGATCGGCAAGCGGAATTTCCCGGAGCAGATCAGTTTGCAAACTTTTGGCCACACTGGCTTCACCGGCACCTGCGCCTGGGCTGATCCGGATAAGGGCCTGGTCTATATCTTCCTCTCCAACCGGGTCTATCCGGATGCCGACAACCGCAAGCTCTTCAACCTGCGCGTCCGCGAACGCATCCACCAAGTCATTTATGACGCGCTGGATACCTACGAGCCGGAAATGCCTGTGCTCTAATGAAACGGCAGCAAGCCGTTTCAGGTGACATCTCCAC
>CAYSPJ010000272.1:0-3555 GCA_964432875.1 uncultured Phaeodactylibacter sp.
TAAGCATAAGGATAAAGGCTGTATCAATTTGGCAAACTTTTTATTCCCCCTCTTTTCCCTTTTTTCCGAGGTGAGGCAGCCACGAGGGCTGCCCCTACTTTTTACTTTATCCTTTATCCTTTTTCCTTTCAGGACAGGTCATCCTTTATCCTTTATCCTTTATCCTTTATCCTTCCCGCTTCACTTCGTTCAGACGGGATGTCGCTTCGCTCCATTATCCTTTATCCTTCCCCCATTCCCCTCACGCCAGCTTCCCCATATCCCGGATGAGGATGGTGCGGCGGTTGAAATGGATGAGGTTAGATTTTTTCAACTCGTTGAGCACCGAAGTGACGGTTTGGCGGGAAGTGCCAGTGATGTTGGCAATATCCTGTTGGGTAAGGCTATGGCGGATGAGCATCTCATAGCCGATGCGCTTGCCGGTATTTTGGGCAGACTCCTTGAGGAAGTCGATGATGCGTTCGCGGGCATCCTTAAAGATCATCGACTCTAAGCGGCTCTCGGCTTGTCGCAGGCGCGCGCCGATGAAATTCAAGATGCGCATGGCCAGCTGGTTGTTGTGCCGCATGATTTGTTGGAAGTCGTTGGCGCGGATGCACAGCAGTTGGGTGTCTTCATTCATCGTAGCCGCAAAGTCCTTGCGCCTGCTTTCGCCCACCAGGCACAATTCGCCAAACATGGCCAAGGGTTGGAGGATGTGCTTGATGACCTCCCGCCCATCATCGGAATGGATGCTGATTTTGACGGCGCCTTTGACCAGGAAATAGATTTGGTCCGACTGGCTGCCCGCCTCGTAAATGCTTTGTAGCTTGTCCAGCTTCCGCAACTCAGCCCGTGCCGCCAATTGTTCGAACTGGTTTTGGCTGAGGCCTTCAAACAAGGCGAAGTGCCGAAGCAGGTTGATAGTGCTGTTGAGTTCCGTTTTCATAATCATTCCGGTTTTTTTTCACGATACAAAAATGAGGAGGTTTGTTGAGCAGGGAAAGTACACTTTTTGATATTTGTACGGCGCGTTGTCAGGTAGGGTATTATTTAAAAAATTGAAAATGATTTATTTATAACTGCTGTTCTGGGTAGATTGTTTTATTTCTATTGCTTAATAGTGTTTATTTAAGGTTGCTGCGCAGTGCAGCTGCTATTTAGCGGGCGGCAACTGATCGGTGTAGGCCAAGCTCCCGCCAGTGGCTTGCGCAGCACTTGTTCAAAAGTTGCCGACAAATTGCCGGGCAATGACTAACTTTGTATAAAAGTACAGGCAGTGAAAGCCGACCGGAAAATCATCCACATCGATATGGACGCTTTTTACGCTTCCGTAGAGCAGCGCGACCACCCCGACCTGCGCGGAAAGCCTATTGCCGTAGGCGGGGGCGGCCCTCGGGGCGTCGTGGCTGCTGCCAGCTATGAAGCGCGGCGCTTTGGCGTGCGTTCGGCCATGGCAAGTGCGACGGCCCGCCGCCTTTGCCCCCAGCTCATCTTCGTCAAATCCCGTTTTGATGTTTATCGTGAGGTCTCCCACCAAATCCGGGAGATTTTTCAGGAATATACCGATCTGGTGGAGCCGCTTTCGCTAGACGAGGCCTACCTGGATGTGACCGAGCCCAAGCGCGGCCCCCGCTCGGCTACGCTGATCGCCGAGGAGATCCGCAAGCGCATCCGCGAAGCTACGGGCCTGACCGCTTCGGCCGGGGTTTCTTTCAATAAATTCCTGGCCAAAGTAGCCTCAGATATCAATAAGCCCGATGGGCTTAAAGCCATCACGCCTGAGGAAGCTCTGCCTTTCCTGGAGGCTTTGCCCATCGAGGCCTTCCACGGCATCGGCAAGGTGACGGCCGAAAAGATGAAGCGCATGGGCATCTTCAGCGGGGCCGAGTTGAAAAAACATACCGAAATCGAATTGGTCAAGCGCTTTGGCAAGGTGGGGCGGCACTACTACCGCATCGTGCGGGCCGAAGACGAGCGCGAGGTGAACCCCCACCGCATCCGCAAGTCCATCGGGGCCGAGCGGACCTACCCGGAAGACATCGCTTCCCTCAGCGAGATGAAGGAGAAGCTCGACTACTTGGCAGGCCTGGTTTTTCAATACATGGAAAAAGCCGACAATTTTGGGCGCACCCTTACCCTCAAGGCGAAAATGCCGGATTTCCGCATCATCACCCGCAGCAAGACTTTCCCCTCGGAGATACGTAGCCTGGAGCACCTCAAAGCCATCGCCTACGAACTGCTGGAGGAGAACAAACACGATATCGGCAGCGTTCGCTTATTGGGCCTGGCAGCCTCCAACCTGGCTAAAGAACATCATGTTGATGGCATCCAGTTGGAACTCGATTTTGGCAACGCATAAAGCAGGCCTCTGACCATTTAGCAGCGCCTCAGTGTTTCAGCGCCTAACAGGATAAACACTTCATCTATGGTATTAGTGATTTTTGATGTGGATGGCACCTTAGTATATAGCGACAAGAAAGATAGCCTGAGCTTTGCTCAGGCTTACGAGGACTTGTACGGCCGCTCCTTCCCCTCTATCGACTGGCGGGATTATCCCCACGTGACCGACACGACGATCTTTGGCACCGTCATCCGGCAGCACTTCGGGCGGGAGGCAGATGCCGGAGAAATCGCTCACTTTCAAGCTCATTACATCAGCTTGTTGCGCCAAAAACGGAGCACAGCCCCGGAAGACTACCAAGCCATCCCCGGCGCCCAGCAGGCGGTAGATCGCCTCGCTGCCCAAGAGGGCTATTTGGTTGGTGTGGCCACCGGCGGCTGGCGGCAGCCCGCCGAGGTCAAGCTGGAGCACGTCGGCATCCGCATCGCGCCTTCGCTCTTTAGCGGCGCCGATGGCAAAGCGGAGCGGGAAGCGATCCTCGAAGAGGTCATCAGCCAGGCAAGGGGATTGCATGGCGACAGGCTTTCGAGGATAGTGTATGTGGGCGATGCCGAATGGGATGTGCGCACTACCCGCAACCTTCAGCTTGCCTTCATCGGCCTGCGCCGCCTGGGCGATTACGAGCTGCTGCAGCGCGAGGGGGCCCGCCATGTCATCCAGGATTTTACGGATTTTGAACATTTTCAACATCTGGTCGCTGAGGCTTCTCCGCCGGGGGAGCGCGAGGAGGGGGCAGGGGCGATTCGTCCTCACGGATAAGCCCGAGGAAGTTGCTCGGCCGAGCGGGCATGGCAAGTGGACGCTAACCTAGCCAAGGGGCTTTGCGTGCTCAAAAAGCGCTCGCGTGGACTGAAATAGGCTCATTTTTCCAACCACGCTGCCCCCATCGCGTCAAGCCGATTTTTTTTTTGCCGCTAAATTTGACATTGCATACCGATTGCATTAGCTTTGGAGCCATGATGCTCGTATTGACCGTCCTTGTGCTGGCATCCTTCTGGCGGCAAGCCCTTTGCGACTTATCGGCGGCGAAGCCGTGCGCGGTTGCGGCTGATCCCCCGGGCGCAGGCCAGGGGTGGGCGGGCAGCGCTGGCTGCTGGATTATCACATTATGTTTTTTTTGGGCAGAATGGTTTTGCGGGCATATCCGTTTAAAAACGGTTACAAACGGTTAA
>CAYSPJ010000273.1:0-3492 GCA_964432875.1 uncultured Phaeodactylibacter sp.
CCCCAGGGCAGCCAGCCCCTCCCATCAGCCCGGCTTGGCTGGGAGAAAGTTGGGCGGCGACTACGGAGCCGCAGCCCAACAGCCGCCGGGGCTTCCAGCAGAGGAGTCCCGCATTTTTCTCGTCTCCGACAACTTTCGGGAAGCCGAGGGGAGGGCTGCCACGGCTAGGCCTGATAGGCAGGGCTAGCCAGTGATGCTGCTTTCGCAGTTTACCAACGATGAGCTGAACTCTGGGAGCCGCTCCGGCGTTGTTTGTGAGATATAGTGTGCCGCTATGCCAGTTATAGGTCGAATTAAAGGAATCATCCTGCGCATGTTCTTTGGCGATCATGCGCCGCCACATTTCCATGCAACGGATAATGAAAAAGAGGGGTTGTTCAAAATAAGCGACCTCAATATGTTCAAAGGAGATTTACCCCCCAAGGAGCAGCGAACCGTAAAAAAATGGGCCGAACCCAGACAATCCAAGCTGCAAGACATGTGGGATTCGCAAGACATCAAAAATATAGACTGAAGGCATGAATGAGTATCCGACCCTGAAGTACATCGAGCTGCTGCCCGGCTATCGCATCTTCGCCATTTTCGACGATGGCAGCATCAAGCTATATGCCCTCCAAGAGCGTCTGCAAAGCCCCCCTTTCAGCGCCTTGCAAGACGAAGCCCTCTTCTACGCCGCCCAAATCGCCCACGGCGGCCATGGCATCGTGTGGAATGACGAGCTCGATCTGAGCGAATACGAGATCTGGTCGAAGGGCCGCGCCATCGCCAGCGTCGAAGCCTTGGCGGCACAGGCGGGATAGCGGGTTCTTCGTTGCTGGTTTTTTGAAGCTCGCCCCTTGCAACCGGAGCGTAGCGACGTCCCGTCTGAACGAAGTGAAGCGGGATCAAAACTCGCCTCCCACCCTAGCAGCACTCCCGGAGAAATCCTGCTTTTGCGCTGTACCAAAACCACTGTGATGAAAAGAGCAATAAACCTCAGCATCTGCCTGCTGCTGCTGACCGGCCCTGGCAGCAGGCTATGCCGCGCAGAACCCCGGGGAGGCCCAATGTCATCCGAGCAGCCGAGCCCGCCGCCGGAGCAGCCCAAGCAAAATCCGCGCCATCCCTGGCTGAAAAGCGGGTGCTGGCGGGGGTTAGTGAAGGGCTGAACTGGGAGTCAGCCCTTCACCTCCGCAGCTGCAGCCCCCGCCGCTCCGGCCGCGACTCCATAGTCGCCGCCGGAGTAAGCCCGAGCTCCCCTACTGGAGCAGCCGGGCGGCAGCTAAGGAGCTACTGAATAGCGAATATTCCCGCCCCAGGCGGGAATGAATGCGGTCAAAGGCCTTAGTGAGCGAGAAGGGCGGTTAATCCACAAACAAATCATCCAGCGTGACTTCTGAATGGATTTCGTCATGGTAATAAGCATTCTGGATAGCTGGCCAGGTCGTGATCAGCGTACTGACCACGGTCTTTTTAGTACCGGTAGCCAGCTCAAACACGCTGCGTTTGCGGCGCAATTGTGCAGCATAGCCTTTGGTCACGACAAATTCTTTATTGGAAAACTTCGCCTCGCAGAGGTTGATCATGCCATCTTTGCGATCAATCAGGAGGTCAATCTGTGCGCCGGGGATTTCATCATTGCCCTGGTGATACCAGGAAGAGGCCTGGGTGAAAGTGCCGCTCAACCCCAGCGCGCGCAGCACTTGCGGGATGTGGAGCAGGCAGATGTTTTCATACGCATACCCGCACCACGCCAGATAGCTGCTGTCATTGGCCATTTGCTGCCAGGCGTTGCTCAATCCCGCTACATTGCCCCGGATAAACCGGAGGTAAAACAGCGAATACATATCTATCAAGCGGTAAATGCTGTCTTTTGACTTCTTCTGGAAAGGCTGATATTTAAGCACGAAGCCACTTTCCGTCAAATCTTCGAGTGCGCGGGCGAAGGTGCCGCCATCTCCCAACCCGGATTGCTTCACCAGCTTGCTCCTCACCAAGCCATACGGATGCCGGGCTAATGCCTCGACCAACGCGATATGATTCTCGGCGTTCTTGAACAGGGAGTAATACACCTGCTCAAATTCATCTGACAACAAGCCCGTTGCGGAAAAGCAGATCTCGTCAATGAGCTGGTCAACGCTTTTCCCCGCGCTCAACTCATTCAAGTAAAACGGGACGCCGCCCATCACCATATACAGCCGCGCAATCTGGTAATGGGAGAACTTCAGGCGTTTGCGCGCGCAAAAAGCAGCGGTTTCCCGAAGCGTATAGGGCTCTAGCTTGATCCGCTTGGTCACTCGATTGTATAGCCCCCCTTTCGATTTGAGCAACTTCTTCTTGATCCAGGAAGCGGTAGAACCACAGGCGATCAGCACCACCTTGGGCATTTTGGAGGCATGTTGGTTCCAGAAATACTCCAATGCGGGGACGAAGCCGGAGCGCGGGGTATCCAGCCACGGCATCTCATCTATGAACACCACTGCTTTGCCTCCCTTTTCCTGAGCTACAGCCTGCAAGTAATCGGTGAGATACGCAAAGGCGGTTTCCCAATCCTTGGGAGGCATGGTCTCCATGCGCCCTCGGGTAATCCGCAAGTATTCCCTGAAAAAATGGCCGAGCTGCGTTTTCAAGGGCTGCTCAAAAGAGCCTGAAACCGAAAAAACAATATCTCGCTTGAAGTACTCATATACCAGGAAGGTTTTCCCGACCCTCCGCCTGCCGTAAATAGCCAGAAACTCCGCGCTTTCTGAGCGCATGATTTTGTCGAAAATGGCCAGCTCTCGCGCTCTTCCGATGATGTTATCGCTCATTTCATATCGTTATATCTGGAGAAATCTATGCAAAAGTAACGCATTTCTCCAAATATAGATTTTATACCTGGAGGGATCTGTCAAAAAAACCACATTTCTCCAGATATACGATTTGGCGGCTGGCTGAGGAGTGTTGGGCGGCGGCGATGGATTCGCGGCCCGACAGCGGCGGCGGCCCGGCGGCGTGAGGTGTAATCTGCCGCCCCCGAGCCAAAGACTTTACCCTGTGAAATAGAGGCTTTGCCTCTAACACAGTTATTTCACAGGGCAAGCAGCGGCATGGTGACATCTCACGCTACTGTGCCCCCGCTTTTTCAGATGCCGCCTGAAAACGCTTACTGCGCCCACCTGGCAGCGGGGATAGCCGGGCGGCGGCTACGGAGCCGCCGAAGTGCGCCCAAGCCTGCATTCCCACCGCCCCCGCCTTGCCAGCCGACCGCACCGGCCTCGTAGAGGCCCAATGTTTGTAGATTTCAGGTCCCCAAAAGGTTTATAGGCCTCGTAGAGGCCCAACGTTATCCAGGCAGCCGAGCCCGCCGCCGGAGCAGCCCAAGCAAAATCCGCGCCATCCGTGGCTACAAAGCGGGAGCTGGCGGGGGTTAGTGAAGGGCTGAACTGGGAGTCAGCCCTTCACCTCCGCCGCTGCAGCCCCCGCCTCTCCGGCCGCGACTCCATAGTCGCCGCCGGAGTAAGCCCGAGCCCG
>CAYSPJ010000274.1:0-3483 GCA_964432875.1 uncultured Phaeodactylibacter sp.
ACTTTGCCGTCGCTAAAGGGGTCAAGCTCTTGGAGATTAAAAAAGAGGTGTATGATATGGATGAGGTGTTTCATCGGTTGACGCAGGGGTAAAGGTTAAAGGTTAAAGGGTAAAGGTTAAAGGATAAAGGGGGGGGCTATGAAATGTATAGGAAGATGAGACCACTAATATATACAACTTTGATGTTTTGCCTGGGGGCGGCGGGGCTAAAAGCCCAGGCCGGCAAAGCGCCTTTGGATAAAAAATTCGCCTTCACCGATGGGGTTTATCTGTCCTTCGAAGAATTTCAGCAAAACGCGCCAGCCTTGAGCTGGGATGAAGTGGACGCCCTGCTGGTATCCAATGTAACCGCCTTTTCAGCCCAGGCCGAGTACATCCGCCGCAAGGGGGGGGACACTTTGGCTGCGGCTGAAATCTGGGGCTTTGCCCTCGAAGGCTTGCCCTTTATCCGGCTGACTGACACAGCGGCCCAAAAGCAGGCGATGGCCTTTGCCGGGCTGCGGGTGCGCGGCCGTATCTGCTATTTTACTTATGAAACCGAAAAGATAGAGCAGATACCCATCGCTGCTTATAACCCCCTCACCGGCAAGCCCTTCCGCAGAGGCTGGGCACCGCGCTACTCCACGGTAGTACAGGAGCGCATCCTCAACTTTGAAACCGGTGCCGTACAGCCTTTTGGACGGGCCGAATTACACCGCTGGATGGAGGATGACCTGCAGATGCAGCGCACCGTCGAGGAAATGACGGAGGAGGAAGTAGAAGAAAAATTGTTTAAATGCCTGCTCATCTACGACGACCGCAACCCGGTATGGGTACCGGTGGTGGATAAGGGGTAGTGGGTAATGCTTGGGAGAAATGGTATTTTCAAAAACAGACACGAGGCGAATTTCAAGGGCGATCCCCCGGGCTTAGAGGTGGATGGAATCAATTTATCCCTTCTGGAAGCAAATCAGCCATTTGACCTAGCCTCTTAAAACAGTATAAACCAGTGCTGAGTATTTTCCTCAAAGAAGTCAACTCGTTTTTCAGTTCCCTCATCGGGTACATCGTCATCGGCACCTTCCTGGTGCTGACCGGCTTAGTGATGTTCGTCTTTCCGGATAGCAGTATCCTGAACTACAACTACGCCACGCTGGAGCAGCTTTTCAGCAACGCGCCGCGCATCTTCCTCTTCCTCATCCCGGCGATCACCATGCGCTCCTTTGCCGAGGAGCAGCAAAGCGGCACTATCGAGTTTTTAGCTACTAAGCCGCTTTCCGACCTGCAAATCATCCTGGGCAAGTATCTGGCCAGCCTGTTATTGGTCGCCTTTGCCCTGCTCCCTACCCTACTGTACTACTATACTACTCATACGCTGGGCTCACCAAAAGGGAATCTCGATTCCGGGGCTATCCTGGGCTCGTACATCGGCTTGTTCCTGCTGGCGGGCACCTTTGCTGCCGTAGGCTTATTTGCCTCCTCCCTGTCGGCCAACCAAATCGTGGCCTTTATCCTGGGGGCTTTGTTGTGCTTCATGCTCCATTGGGGGTTTGATGTATTCAGCAGCCTGCCGCTCTTTACAGGCAAAGGAGATGATATTGTGCAAATGCTGGGGGTAAACTACCATTACGCCTCCATTAGCCGGGGCATACTCGATACCCGGGATGTGGTTTACTTTTTTTCCATCATCGCATTTTTCATCATGCTGACGGCCACCTCCCTGGGGCGGAGGAAATGGTAAGGGCGGCCCTCGCAGCTGCTCCAACTAAAACGACAAATAAAGATGGCAAATAAGACCAATAGCAAAAAAATCCAGGCCCTCATCCAGTTGGCCCTTTTCGCCGGCATCCTCCTGGCGCTGAATATCCTGGCCAATGCCCGCATCAACAACCGGGCGTTCCATACTTATGTGGATATGACCGAGGAGAAGCGCTTTACTCTGACCAAGGCCTCGCGCAGCTTGATGGAAGAGCTCGATGATGTGGTCTTTGTAAGGGTGCTGCTTGAAGGCGAGTTCCCGGCAGGCTTCAAGCGCCTGCAAGCGGCCACCCGCGATATGCTGGATGACTTCCGCTCCACCTCGGGCTACGTGGAGTACCAATTTGACAACCCCAATGCCGGCACCGCCAAGGAGATCAACCAAAGGCGGGAGGATTTGACCAAAGATGGCATCCTGCCGATCAACCTGCGCGTGAAAGGGGTAGATGGTACGGAAGAGCGGCAGATTTATCCCTTCGCCATCGTTTATTACAAAAACCGCAGCATGGTCGTCAAGCTGTTGGAAAATGAAGTGCCAGGGGTACCCCCGGAGGTGATACTCAACAATTCCATCGGCTTGCTGGAGTATAAACTGGCCAACGCTATCCAAAAACTGCGCACCAACCGCCGCCCTAATATCCTTTTCACTACCGGCCATGGCGAACTGGAAGGGCTGGAGACCGCCGACCTGGAAAAATCGCTCTATGAGTTTTATGAACTGGGCCGCCTCCACCTGGACAGCATCGTGGAAATCAAGCAGGAGTGTGCCGTGCTCATCGTGGCTAAGCCCACCCAGCTTTTTTCGGATAAGGACAAATTTAAAATCGACCAGTATGTGATGAACGGGGGGAAAGTATTGTGGCTGCTGGACAAAGTAGCCGTCAGCCTGGACAGCCTGCGCGGGCGCTCGGCTTACTACCCCAATGAGTACGACCTCAACCTGGATGACCTACTGTTCCGCTATGGTATCCGCATCCAACCAAACCTGGTGCTGGACATCCAGTGTTCGCGCATACCGCTGGCCACCGGCATGGTGGGCAATGCCCCTCAGTTCGACTATTTCCCCTACCCTTACCACTTGGTGGTAGCGCCGCGCGCCAACCACCCGGTCGCGAAGAGCCTGGGGGTAGTCAACCTGTTCTACCCCAATACTATCGATACGGATGTAGAGGTGAAAACCGATCTGCAAAGGACCGTTTTGTTGGAGTCCTCTCCCAATTCGCGCCTGCAATTCCTGCCCGTGAAGATGGATTTCGAGTTCCTCCGCTACGATCTGGATGCGAGCAAGTTTACCAAACCGCCCCAAGCGCTTGCCCTGTTGCTCGAAGGGGTCTTCCCTTCGCCCTACGAAAACCGAGTGACGGAGAGCATGCTGGCAGGCCTGCGCGAGCTAGGCATGGAATACCGGGCTCAAAGCGTGCCCACCAGGATGATTGTAGTATCGGATGGGGATATCGCCAAGAGCCGTGTCAACCTGGCCCAGCAATCTTTTAGCCCCCTGGGCTACAATGAATTTGAAAGGTTCCTTTTCGCCAATAAAGAATTCCTCCTCAACGCCATCGAATACCTCATGGACGACAAGGGCGTCATCGAGGCCCGCGGTAAAGAGGTCCGGCTACGTTTGCTGGATACGGTTAGGGCAAAACAGGAAAAAACGTTCTGGCAGGTTTTTAATATCGGCCTGCCGCTGCTGTTCCTGGCGCTATTCGGCCTGGCTTACAACTGGGTGAGGCGGTGGCGCTTTGG
>CAYSPJ010000275.1:0-3432 GCA_964432875.1 uncultured Phaeodactylibacter sp.
GCAGGCTCGTTTGCCTGCTCACCTGTTAGCGTGGTGCCATGCCCGGCACACCAAATATTAGGCCTCTCCGAGGCCAGGCTGAGGTTGTGGCGCGGGCCGCTACAAACATTGGGCTTCTCCGAGGGCTGCTTATCCTTGGCTCATCATAATGCTACAAACATTAGGTGTCTCCGAGGCCGGTGCGCTCAGCCTTTCAGGCTCGTGCGCAATCGGCAGCCTATTTTGAGATGTGTCCTAACTGTAGCCTTAGGTACAGGGCCAAGGGCGATGTGGTTTGCGAAAAGGCGCTAAACACTTACGATGGGCATTTAGCGGGGGGCCGTGTTTCTATCCTGCCTGCAAATCTGCGCAGACCCGCTAAATTCGCGTGTATCCGCGTCCTATCCCGTCCGTTTCCGGACAAAAACAGCTTCCGTTTATTTTGCATGACGTTGATTAACAAGCCTTTTTATTTTTGGCATTGTCTTGGAGCGCATCAGGATGCAAGTGCCTGCCGCATGGTATGCGGGCAAGCAGGACTTTATTTCATACTGCAAAAACTCAAAGATGGGTGCCTTACAAAACACGGATTACAGTCGATACATCATGCTATTATTGGAGGTGATCATTTTTATCATCATGCTACTGAGCAACAGGGAAGGGCTGCAATTTTGCCCTGCGATCTGGAGTAATTTTTGTTACTTTACCCCTTGATCGCCAAAGCTGAAACCGCGCAACATGCATACCCTTGACCAATCCATCCTGATCGTCGATGATGACGTGCATATCTTGCACGCGGCCCACCTGTTTCTCAAACGGCACTTCCGCCAGGTAGATATTGAAAAGAACGCCCAGCAGATACCCTACATCCTGAATACCCACCAATACGACCTGATCTTGCTCGACATGAACTTCAGCCGCAACGTCAATACCGGGGTGGAGGGTTTTCAGTGGCTGGATTATATCCTGGACAAAAAACCGCAGCAGAAAGTCATCCTCTTTACGGCTTTTGGAGATATCGAAATGGCGGTAAGAGCCATCAAAAACGGCGCAGCGGACTTCATCCTCAAGCCTTGGGAAAACGACAAGCTATTGGGCACCATCCGTGCGGCGCTGGACATAAAACCAGGCGGCAGCGGGGTGAAAAACGAGACGGAAATCATCAGCAGTTGCCTGGATATGAGCCGGATTTTAGAAGTAGTGAAGCAGGTAGCGCCCACGGACGCCAACGTGCTCATCCTCGGCGAGAATGGGACGGGGAAGGACCTGCTGGCTAAGGAGATCCACCGGCGCTCCGCGCGCGCTAAAAAAAGCTTCGTCCATGCCGATTTGGGCGCCATCAGCGAATCGCTCTTCGAGAGTGAGCTGTTCGGCCACGTCAAAGGGGCTTTCACTGATGCGCGGGAAGACCGCAAAGGGCGTCTGCAAGAAGCCGATGGCGGCACCCTTTTCCTGGATGAGATCGGCAACATCCCGCTCACTTCGCAGAGCAAATTGCTCTATGCGCTTCAGAACAAGAGCTACATCAAGGTGGGGGCCAACAAGCCTCTCCCGTTTGATGCCCGGCTGATCTGTGCCACGAACGAAAACATCTACAAGCGGATTGAAGAAAAGACCTTCCGGCAAGATTTGCTGTTCCGCATCAACACCATCGAAATCACCTTGCCGCCCTTGCGGGAGCGCGGACAGGACATCATCCTGCTGGCAGAACACTTCCTGCGGGTATATTGCGAAAAGTACAACCGCAAGCTTTACGGCATGTCGGCAGGCTTTGAAAAGAAGCTCTTGGCCTACCACTGGCCGGGCAATGTGCGAGAGCTACAACACGCCATCGAACGGGCGGTTATTTTGTCCTCCAGCCAGACGCTGCGCGAAGACGTCTTTGAAGCTTCGCCGATGCGGGCCGAAAATGCCCTGCCGCTCAATAGCTTCCAAATCGAGGAGATGGAAAAGCAACTGGTGCTGAAGATGCTCAAAAAATACAATGGCAATATCACGGAAGCATCGAAGGAATTGGGCATCAGTAGGCAGGCGCTGTACCGGAGGATCGAGAAGTACGGGGTGTAGGGGCGGAAGAGTGGTGAGATTGTAGAATGGTGGAAACTTAGCAACACGCTATACATGCGCAAATTCAGTATTGGCATTGGCATCAGGGTTGGAGCCATCGTGCTTCTGGCCTGGTTTGGCACCTGGCAGTGGCAGCAAGGAGATTACGGCCTTGTGGGCTTGTCTTTGCTCTTTATCGCCGCCGCTGCCCACAGCCTGTATCGGTATGCCACCATGATGAACAAGAAGCTAAGCAGGCTATTCGACGCTATCCAATACCAGGATTTCGCGATTACCTTCCGGGCCGATAATGCCAAAGGAGGTTCATTCGAAGAGCTCAATAACAGCCTCAATGCAGTAATCAGGAGTTTTAACCTGGTACGTGCCGAACGCGAAGCTACCATTCACTTCATCCAGGCCATCATCCAGCAGATCAATGTGGGGATTTTATCTTATACTACTGAGGGCAAAATCGAAATCGTCAATCAGGCGGCCAACAAACTGCTGGCTATCTACAAACTTTCCCATATTTCATCTATCCGCCAGCATCACCCAGATGTCTATGAAACCATGGTATCGCTGCCATCGGGAGAGTCGAGGTTGCTGAAGGTGAATCATAACGAGTGCTCGCTCAGCGTCAAGGAAATCATGCTCAGAGACCGGAAAATCAGGCTGATCGCCCTGCACAATATCCGTTCAGAACTCCAGGCCCGCGAGCTGGAAGCCTGGCAAAACCTGACCAAGGTGCTGCGCCATGAAATCATGAACTCGGTGACGCCCATCGTCTCCCTCTCCGAGACGATGAAGGACATTATTGAGCTGGACCTTGCCAACGCTGCCGACCCGCAGGAAAAAGCGGCCATTGAGGATTTGAAAAATGCCTCATCCACCATTATCAACCGGAGCAAGGGCATCATGAAGTTCGTGAATGCCTACCGGGAATTTACCAATATACCTTTGCCGAATAGGTCTGAAATCAGCGCCAGCCAGCTCCTGCAGCGGGTGCAAACCTTGTTTGAGCAGCAGGCCGGGGCGGAAATCAGGTTTGAAATCAAAAAAGACTTCAAGCTGTTTGTCGATCCGGATCAGATCGAGCAAGTACTCATCAATATAATCAAAAATGCCATCGAGGCGGACTACGGCGGCAACAGCCCTGTGATCACCGTAGCCGCAACCGTCCGAGCGCACACCAAGGCTATCGAGGTTGCCGACAATGGCCTGGGCCTCGCGCCAGAGCTGGCAGATCAGATATTTGTGCCGTTCTATACTTCCAAGCCGACTGGCACCGGCATCGGCCTGAGCCTCTCCCGGCAGATCATCCAGCTTCACGATGGCACTTTGCACTATGCGCCCAATGTGCCGAGAGGGGCGGTGTTTACGATTGCGTTTGAGTGAAAGGGGGAGTCC
>CAYSPJ010000276.1:0-3430 GCA_964432875.1 uncultured Phaeodactylibacter sp.
GCCATCAAACGAACCAAAGCGCGCATGTCAGACTTCAGGAAAGACACCCAGCAGGGCGGCAGCAACGAAAACCAAGGGCCTAATCAACCAGGGGAAAGCAAGCCTTTCGGCAATCCCTCCTGGTTATTATGGGTTGTGGCAGCCATTATCATCGGCCAGATATTCTACTACTTTAGCAGCAGCGACAGCAAAGATATTTCCTGGACGGATTTCAAGCGGAGCATACTCGCCAACCAGGATGTGGAGAAAATCACCGTCGTCAATAAGGAGCTGGCCGAAGTTTACATCAAGAGCGACCGCCTGGGCCAAGGCGGCTATAGCCACATCAAAAGCGGCAACCCTGGGCCGCACTACACCTTTAATATCGGCTCAATTGAATCCTTCGAGCGGGAATTGGACGAAGCGCAGCAGGATGTGCCGCCCCAGCAACGGATTGACATTGAATACGTCAACCGCACCAATTGGATGAGCGGCATCCTGTCCTGGATACTGCCCTTGGCGATTATCGTCGCCATCTGGATGTTCATGTTGCGGCGCATGGGCGGCGGAGGCGTCGGCGGCGGGCCGGGCGGTAGCAATATCTTCGACTTTGGCAAATCGCGCGCCAAGCTCTTCGAGAAAGGGCAGAGCAACGTCACATTTGAAGATGTAGCTGGCCTGGAGGAAGTCAAAGTAGAAGTCAAAGAGGTGGTAGATTTCCTCAAGAACCCCAGCCGCTATACCCGTTTGGGTGCCAAGATTCCCAAAGGCGTGCTGTTGGTGGGCCCTCCGGGCACGGGCAAAACCCTGCTGGCACGGGCGGTAGCTGGGCAAGCCGGGGTGCCCTTCTACTCCATCTCCGGCTCAGAATTCGTGGAGATGTTCGTCGGCGTTGGCGCTTCACGGGTGCGCGACCTATTCCAGAAAGCGAAGGTCAATTCGCCCAGTATCATCTTCATCGATGAAATCGATGCCATCGGCCGTTCGCGCGGCAAGGCCGTATCGCTCCAGTCTAATGACGAACGCGAAAGCACCCTCAATCAGATCCTTACCGAGATGGATGGCTTTGGCATCAATACTGGCGTCATCGTGCTGGCAGCTACCAACCGGGGGGATGTGCTCGACCGCGCCCTGCTGCGCCCGGGCCGCTTCGACCGGCAGATCTACCTCGAGCTCCCTACCATGACCGAACGCCGGGCCATCCTCAATGTACACACTAAAGACCTGAAGCTCGGCGAAGATATCGATCTCGATCTGCTGGCCGCCCAGACCCCGGGCTTCTCCGGTGCCGACATCGCCAATGTGTGCAACGAAGCGGCCCTGATCGCTGCCCGCAGAGACAAGCCCGCGATTGAGATGCAGGATTTCCACGATGCCGTGGACCGCGTCATCGCCGGCCTGGAGAAAAAGAGTAAAATCATTTCCGAAGGGGAGAAAAAGGTCATTGCCTACCACGAGGCCGGCCACGCCACGGCGAGCTGGTTCCTGGAAAACGCCGACACCCTGCTCAAGGTCTCCATTGTGCCGCGCGGCCGCTCCCTGGGCGCGGCCTGGTATCTGCCCCAGGAGAATGTCATTTTCAATAAGGACCAGTTTACGGACCGCCTGTGTGCCGCGCTGGGCGGGCGGGCTGCCGAAGACCTCATTTTCGGCAAGGTCTCTTCTGGTGCTTTAGACGACCTGGAAAAGGTGACCAAACAAGCTTACATGATGGTGGCTTACTACGGGCTGAACGAAGAGCTGGGCAACATCAGCTTTTACGACAGCACGGGCCAGTACGAACAATCGCTCCAACGCCCTTATAGCGAGGCCACCGCCCAGATGATCGACCAGGAAGTGCGCAAGCTGGTTGCCAGTGCTTATCAGCATACCAAAGACCTGCTACAAAAACACCGCTCCAAGCTGGTAGCCCTGGCCGAAATGCTGCTCTCGAAAGAGGTCGTTTTCCAAAAAGACCTGGAGGCTATCTTTGGCAAGCGCCCCAAAGCCGTAGAGGAAGGGCCAATCGAAAACCTATAAACCCTGTAATAACCAAGCTTTGGAAAAACACACCCTCTTCGAGCTAAACGAATTCATCCGGCGGGTACTATCGCTCAACCTGCCAGGGCCGCTGTGGATTAGTTGTGAAATTGCGCAATCGAGCCACTCTCGCGGGCATTACTACCTCAGCTTGGTGCAGAAAAACGAGCTCAGCGATGAAATCGTGGCCAAAGCGGAAGCGGTGCTATGGCAACGGCAAGCCCGGCAGTTGCGCCTCAAGCTCGGCAGCGCCTTCGATGCGCTGCTTAAAGAAGGTATGGCCGTGCTCATCTATGCCAGTGTGGACTTCCACGAGCGCTACGGCTTGAAGCTTTCCATCCAGGATATCGACCCGGCTTATACCCTGGGGCAGCTAGAGGCCCGGCGCCGAAAAATATTGGAGCGCCTGGAGGCCGAAGGCCTCTTGGGCAAAAACCAGCAACACCCCTTGCCCGCAGTATTGCAGCGCATCGCTCTAATCAGTTCTGAGCAAGCGGCTGGTTTACAGGATTTCCTCCAACACCTGCGGGGAAACCCTTACGGCTACCGCTTCGATTGCCGCCTCTTCCCTGCTGCCGTGCAGGGCGAGCAGGCCGAGGCAGAAACCGTGCGGCAATTGCGGCAAATCGCCCGCCAATCTGGGCGCTACGACGCCGTTGCCATCATCCGTGGCGGGGGTGCCCGGTTGGACTTGGCAGCCTTTGACAACTACGAGCTCTGCAAAGCGGTAGCAGAAATGCCCCTGCCGGTGCTCAGTGGCATCGGCCATGATGTGGATGAGGTGCTGCTGGACAAGGTAGCCTACGCCGCCCTGAAAACCCCTACAGCGGTAGCGGACTTCATCATCGCCCACAATATGCAATTTGAAGCCGGGCTGCTACAACTGGGCCAACACCTGAGCCTGCTGGCCAACCAGGCCACTCGCCAGCAGGCCCTCCGGCTGGAACGCATCGAACAAGCCCTGCGTTACCTGCCTCGCCTGCGCCTGCAGCAGCAGGGCCAACAGCTAGCGCAACTGGCCACCGAAATACCCCGCTCTAGCCGCTTGCGTACCAAGGCGGAACACCAGGCCCTGGCTCAATTTGAGCAAATCATCGCCTTGGTCGAGCCAGAGGCGACCCTGCGCCGGGGCTTTAGCATCGCCTACCAGGATGGCAAAGCCATCGCTTCAGCGGATGAGCTGCCGCCAGGCAGCCGCTTTACCCTTCGCTTCCGCGACGGGGAGGTGAGCTCGCAGCGCAGTTCTTCATGAGCTTATCGACAAGGCTGCGATGCTAAATAGTTGCGTTTTTTTTAATTTTTTTTGACCTACTGCAACATCTTGGCTTTTTCCTCGTAATAGAGTACCAACAAAGGGCTGGAATCTATAAACCCCATCGCCCAAGTCCATTTTGCAAATCTTCATTTTGCCATGAGAATCGGAACGGCAGGC
>CAYSPJ010000277.1:0-3330 GCA_964432875.1 uncultured Phaeodactylibacter sp.
CCGTGAAAATCCGCGCAATCCGTGGCTAAAAAAAAACGCTGCCGTCAGGCAGCACCGGAGCACCACCCAATCTGTGGCTAAAAAGGCGCGCGCAGCCCTCAGAGTATTGTAATATTACAAAATAAAACAAACGCTATTGCAAAACGGCACAATTACGAGCAACCCCTTGCCCCCGAACGAAGACAGTGGCAACAAGGACATTGACATCAAGGCGATATTCTTTAAATACCTGCGCTTTTGGTGGCTATTCCTCCTGGGCGGGCTCCTGGCCTATATCGGCGCGGCCCTCTACCTGCGTTATACCGTACCCGTTTACCAGGTCAAAGCCACCCTGCTCATCAAGCAAAAGGCAGAGGAAAGCGGGGGCGGGCTATCCGAAGAAGCCATCTTCCGGGAGCTAGGGTTGGGGAGCTTCTCGCCCCTGGAGAACGAGGTGCAGATCCTGCAGTCCTTCAGCCTGATGGAGAAAGTGGTGAATACCCTGGGCATCGATGTGCGCTACTTCGTAGAGGGGCGGGTGCGCACTTCCGAGATGTACGGGCCCCAGGCGGTGGAGGTGAAAGAATACGAGCTGACCGAGATGGGCTACGGCAGAACCTTTGGCATCGAAGTGCTCGACACCAACCGCTTCAACCTGGTGCTCGGTGAAGAGAAAGTGGCCTATACCTTCAACGAGCCCTTCCGCAACCAGTACGGCAAATTTACCTTCGTGCTCAATACCGGGATCAGCATCTCCCCCGAATCGCGGATGTTCGTGCAGTTCCTCCGGCCGGAGGACGTGGCGCGGCAGTATGCCGGCAAGCTGGGGGTGCGGCCCGTGGTCAACCGCGCCAGCGTGCTGGAGCTGAGCCTGGTGGATGCGGTGCCCCGCAAGGCCATGGATGTGCTCAACACCCTCATCCTCACCTACAACCAGGAGGGCATCGAAGATAAAAACCGCATCGGGCAGAATACCCTGCTCTTCATCGATGAGCGCCTCAAGCTGCTGAGCGATGAGCTGGCCCAGGTGGAGCGCGGCGCCGAGCAGTACAAGCTGCAAAACGCGATCCCTACCGACCTCAGCATCGGCCTGAATATGCTGCTGAGCGAATCGGCCCGCTATAATGAGCAGCTGGGCGAGCTGGAGATCCAGCAGAGCATCCTCGACGGGATTGATGAGTACCTCAAGAAGAAGGAAAACGAGTTTGAGTTCGTACCTTCCAACCTGGACCTCAACAACATGACCCTGGCACCCATGCTGGCCAAGTTCAACGACCTCATCCTCGAGCGGCAGCGGCTGCTGAAGAACGCGACCCCCAGCAACCCGGCGGTGGAGGGCATCAACGAGCAGATCCGCAGCTTGCGCATCACCATCCTGGAAAACATCGCTTCTATCCGGCGCGACCTGGCCATCGCCAAGGGTAGCGTGCAGGCGCGCAACCAGGCCCTCGATAGCCGCTTGCGCAGCGTGCCCCGGCAGGAGCGCGAACTGCTGGAGATCCAGCGCCAGCAGCAGATCAAGGAGAGCCTTTATCTGTATTTGCTGCAAAAACGCGAGGAGACGGCCATCTCGCTCTCGGCCGCGGTGGCCAACTCGCGCATTATCAACCCGGCTTATGCCGGGGGGCAGGTGTCGCCCCAGCCGCGCCGCATCAAAAATATCTCCTTGCTGTTGGGCCTGGGTATCCCCCTGCTCATCGTTTACCTGCTGGATCTGCTGCGCGACACCATCCAGTCGGAGCGCGAAATCCGCTCCCTCACGGCTACGCCTATCCTCGGCGGCATCGGTTATACGTCTTCGGAAGACAAGGTGATCGTCACCCGCAGCAGCCGCTCAGGCATCGTGGAGATGTTCCGCCTGCTGCGCACCAACCTGCAGTTTTTTTCTGCCGGGCAGCTGCCGCAGTCCATCCTCATCACTTCCAGCCGTAGCGGGGAGGGCAAGACTTTTATCACCATCAACCTGGGCATCACCCTGGCGCTTTCGGGCAAACGGGTCATGCTGGTGGGCATGGATTTGCGCAAGCCTAAACTGGCGCGCTACCTGACTGAAAGCCCGGTCTCCCGCGGCGTGACGAGCTACCTGGTGGGCGGGGCCAGCATCGAGGATATTATCCGGGTTTATGAAAAAGAGCCCAATTTGCATTTTATGGATAGTGGCCCTATCCCTCCCAACCCCGCTGAGCTGATGATGAGCGATAAGCTGGATCCGCTCTTCGAATATTTGCGCGAGCATTATGACTATATCCTCATCGATACGCCCCCCGTGGGCCTGGTGGCGGATGCGCTGCTGCTCAATAAATTTGTCACGCTCTCCCTCTACGTGGTGCGCCACGGCATCACTCGCCGCGGCCAGATCGCTATTATCGACGACCTCTACCAGAATCAAAAGTTGACGCGCCCGGCTATTATCATCGATGGCATCAAACGTGGCGGCTTGCGCGACCGCTATGGGTATGGCTACGGGTATGGCTATGGGTATGGGTATGGGTATGGGGAGGGGTATGGGGGGGGGAAGGGGGAAGGTTAAAGAGTGAAGGTTAAAGGTTAAAGGGTAAAGGTTAAAGGGTAAAGTAAAAAGGAAAAAGTAAAAAGTAAAAAGTAAAAAGTAAAAAGTAAAACGCTGGCGTCCCGGACGAGCGAAGCGAGAGCGGGATAGAACGAAGTGACATCCCGTCTGAACGTAGTGAAGCGGGAAGTAAAAAGTAAAAAGTAGGGGTGGGCCTCGTGCCTGCTCCCACATCCCTGGTTTCCGCTAATTTGGGGCGTGAATTTTTTGCTAAAAACGCTGCCCTGATCCGCGTTCTTCCCCACTTTAACCCTTAACCTTTAACCTTTAGCCTTTGATAAACTGTTCACATAAATGAACTAAAGCAACATAATATGGAAGTATTAAACCGCATAACAATCAATCCGGCAGTATGTGGGGGGCGCCCTACTATCCGGGGTATGAGGATCCGGGTTACGGATGTTCTTGAGCTATTGGCAGCGGGGCTTTCTCCAGCACAAATTGTTGAAGAGCTGCCTGATTTGGAGCCAGAAGATATCCAGGCTTGCCTGATTTATGTAGCCCAGAGGTTTGACCATCCAGTGGTGCTTACATCTTCCGCAGCTTAAATGATTTGGCTGGATGCACGGTTGTCTCCCGCTTCCCCACTTGTTGAGATTAGATGATTATCATGAGGCAAGGGGTTAATCTGAACAGCGATCCTGGAAAGTGAGATAAAGAACCCGCCTATAAGCGTCTTGCGTTATTACCCTTTGAAGGGCGATGGCTGGACCCAAAAGCCTAAGCCTTCGCGCCAATTCGCGTTCCCAAGAAAGAGCCATGAGCAAAAAAAGAGAGCTAGC
>CAYSPJ010000278.1:0-3297 GCA_964432875.1 uncultured Phaeodactylibacter sp.
CAGCCTGTTTTAACATTTCTTTAGCGCACGCACTCACCCCTTGCTCAAAAAATAAATATATCTTTGCCCCCATGAGGCAATTTTCCGCCATATTACTCCTTACCCTTGCTCTGGGCTCCACCCTGGCACCCTGTGCCGAGGCGCTGGCACACGCCCTGGCGCAAACGGAAAGCTGCGGGGCGGAAAAAAGCTGTTGCCATGCCCCACCAGCAGAAGAGCAGGCGGCAAAAGCCACCACCTCCCACTGCGGCGGACATGCTGATGGAGAAGAGCACGGGCAGTGCTCCCCTCTGTGCCACTGCAGTTGCTGCGGGCATGTTGCAACCATTGACTTCTTGATCTATCCTCAATTTCAGGCACCCGTAGCGGTCAGCGCCCTGCAGCCGCTTTACGAAGCGCCCCATTCCTCCGAGTACGCCGCTGGCGTCTGGCAGCCCCCCCGAAGAGCTTGATTGTACCGCCGGCAGGCACCTCAGCCTGGCCGGAAGCCCCTGCTATTCCCTTTTTTCACCAAGCGCAACGATCCAAGCACCCCTTAAGCGGTGAGCTGCGAACCACGCTAAGCCGTAAACAGCTCCGCTTCTGTTGGTTCTGCGAGATTTTTCCGTAAAAACTTGTGGTTAGAAGCTGCCGAATCGTCGCGATCAAGCTTAAACATCTACAACATGAAATTCAAGATACTTTGGCTGTGTGCAATCAGCACCCTGCTCTTTCAATACCAAACGGCAGCCCAATCCAACGATGGGCAAAGCCCGGCAATCAGTATTTGGGTGGACGGCGCCTGCGGCATGTGCCAGGAGCGCATCGAAAACGCTGCCTTGCTCACGCCCGGGGTGCGCACCGCTACCTGGGATATGGAGGCCAAAATGCTGAGCGTCAGCCTGGGGCCGGAGGCTTTTGACGAAAGCCAGCTCCATCGAAATATCGCTGGCGTAGGCCACGACACCGACAAGGAGCGCGCGCCCGACGAGGTGTATGAAAACCTGCACTACTGCTGCAAATACCGCCCCGAAGCCGAAGAAGCCCCCGTTCTGGCTGGCATCATCCGCGGGCAGGTACTGGAAGCGGGTGATGGCGGCAAGCGCAGCCCGCTCGTCGGCGCCAACGTCCATTGGCTAGGCACCACCGAAGGGGCTTCTACCGATTTGGACGGCAATTTTGAGCTCCCCCGCCACCCTCAAACCAAGCTCTTGGTTATCAGCTATATCGGTTACCAGCCCGATACGATCCAAGCGCAGGAGGGTTACGATCTGGAAGTCGTCCTTTCCAATGCCGTTTTATTGAATGAAGTACAGGTGACCCACCGCCGCCGGGCCACCGAGGTCTCCTTCATCGCGCCCATGCAGGTGCAGATGATCGGGGAAAAGGAATTGATGAAGGCGGCTTGCTGCAACCTTTCAGAAAGCTTCGAGACCACCCCTTCGGTAGATGTCAGCTTCACCGATGCGGTCACCGGCACCCGCCAGATCCAGATGCTGGGGCTGGCCAGCCCTTACATCCAAATCACCCGGGAAAACATACCGGACGTGCGCGGCTTGTCGGCCCTGTATGGTATGGCTTATACTGCGGGCCCTTGGATTGAAGGCATGCAGCTCAGCATGGGTATCGGCTCGGTGGCCAATGGCTTTGAAGCCATCGCCGGCCAGATCAATGTCGAATTGCGCAAGCCCGAAAATACAGACCTGCTGTATCTCAACCTCTATGCCGGCGAAATGGGGCGCTTTGAGGGCAATGCCAATTTCAGCTACAAGCTCAATGAAAAATGGAGCACGGGCGTGCTGCTGCACGGCAAGACCCAGCAGTTGGAGCTGGACCACAATCACGATGGCTTCCTGGATAACCCGCTGAGCAAAGCCGCCATAGCCATCAACCGCTGGAAATACCAGGGGCCGACGGGCTGGGAGGTCCAGTTTGGCGTGAAAGGCGCTCTGCTAGACGACCGCAGCGGGCAGACGGGTGCCCACCACGACGGGGGCGCGCACATTGGGCACCTCTGGGCCGCACAGGTGCAAACCCAGCGCGCCGAAGGCTGGGCTAAAATCGGGCGGGTGTTCCCCCGGCGGCCTTATGCCAGCATGGGCTTGCAGCTCTCTGCGCTACGCCACGAGCAACGCGCCTTCTTCGGCTCGCGCAATTACGATGCCGACCAAAGCTCGGCTTACGCCAATCTCATCTACCAAAGCATCATCGGCGATACCGACCACCAGTTCCGCACCGGCGCCAGCTTCCAGTGGGACCAGTACGACGAAAACCTGAACAACACGCCCTACCTGCGCAACGAGTGGGTGCCCGGCGCTTTCTTCGAATACACCTACAAATTCCGGGAGCAATTCACGGCGGTGGCGGGCATCCGGGGCGACTACCACAACCTCTTCGGCTTGTTCTTCAGCCCGCGCCTGCACCTGTCTTACACCCCCGTAGAAAGGACCGTCATCCGCGCTTCAGCAGGCCGGGGGCAACGCACTGCCAGCATCTTCGCCGAAAATATTGGCATCCTGGCTTCGGCGCGCAACATCATCATCCAGGGCGAAGACCCGAGCAAACCCTACGGCCTGGATGCCGAAGCGGCCTGGAACTACGGCTTGAACCTGACCCGGGAGTTGAACATCGCTTCCCGCCCGGCTACCCTCCTCCTGGGGGCTAACCACGCCAACTTCGTCAACCAGATCGTCGTGGATTTCGACCAGAACCCGCAGGAGGTGCATTTTTACAACCTCCAGGGGCGCTCTTATTCCAATAGCCTCATGGCGCAAGTGGATATGGAAGTCATGACACGCCTGGACCTGCGCCTGGCTTATCGCTACAACGACGTGCAGATCGCCTTTGCCGATGGCATGCTGGAAAAGCCGCTCATCTCTCGCCACCGGGCGTTCATGAACATCGCCTACGCCACCAAAAACGACTGGCACTTCGACTTGACGCTCAACTGGCAGGGTGCCAAGCGCATCCCCAGCACGGCTTCCAACCCGCTGGAGTACCAGGTGCCGGAGCGCTCGCCAGATTTTATGCTGGTCAACGCCCAGATCAGCAAAAAATGGACGGAGATATTTGAGGTTTATGTGGGCGCGGAAAACCTCTTGGGCTTCACCCAGCACCGCCCCATCATCGCCGCCGACGATCCCTTCGGGCCATACTTCGATAGCTCGCTGGTGTGGGGGCCGATTTTTGGGCGGAATATTTATACGGGTTTGCGGTATCGGCTGGGGCATAAGGAGCGGTAGGTAGTGGTAGTTGGCAGTGGTTAGTAAGCAGTAAGGCAGTAGGCGGTTGGCAGTAGGCAGTCGCCCGGAGGGCGTC
>CAYSPJ010000279.1:0-3276 GCA_964432875.1 uncultured Phaeodactylibacter sp.
GCGCTGGAAGTGGATGTGCGGGAGTTGTTGGTGAGTACGGGGGGGCGTTAGGGCGTTCCAGCGCCAAGAACCCCCACCTGTAGGGATGGCATCCCTGCCAAGGGAAATGCGCGGGCAGGGATGCCATCCCTTTCCCCGGCGCCTATACACCAAACGCACGCAGCGGCCGGACGGCCGCTGCGTGCTGCTCAGCACAGGGAGGCGCAAAAAAAAACGGAGGTTTAGCAGGGGGCTTAGCGTTCAAGGCGGAACCTAAGCCCAATCGAATTCAGCGCGCCGCCAAGCGGCGCGCCTTCGGGGGGCGCCTTGGGCTGCTTGCGAATCAGAAAGCCTTTTTTTCCTGCTTCCCGCGGCGGAAGATTGACGTGCGCTTCCTCTCCGCCACCAAGCAGGATATGAAGCAGCGCTGCGAACAGGCTTATTTGGAAGCCATCTTCAATATCCCTAGAAAGAAGGGGGTAGTGGCCTTGGCTCATGCCTTTGAAAGGGGGGCGGCTTCAGTTTCCACCCCACCTACCGCTTCACCACCCTGCCCCAAACCCTGCCATCCTCCAGCACCGCTTTCACGAAATACAGCCCTGCTGGCAGCTCCGAAAGGTCGAGTTCCCCAACAGCTTGGCCGACTGGCTGGGCCAGGGCCAGCCGCCCCTGGGCGTCGTACAGTTGCAGGGAAAGCATCGGCCGGGAACAGGAAATCTGAACCACAGCACTTGCCGGGTTGGGGTGGATGGCCAGGAAGCCCCGCCCGACTGCTTCAGTGGTACTTGTTACCGTGCTGGTGGTGAACTGCCATACTGGCGACCAGCTGCTTGGGCCGCTGAGGTTCTCCCCCCGGACGCGCCAGTAATAGGTCGTGCCGTCGGACAGCCCCTGCGCGGCTAAGCTTGTGCCCGCCACTGCTAGCTGGCTGAACACCGGCGCTTCAAAGGAGGGGCTGGCAGCTATTTCAACGTGATACGATTGGGCATAAGGCGCCGCCGCCCATTGCAGGGACAAGCCCGTTGGGAGGCCTGTACTGCCATCCTCCGGCCAAATCAAGCCGGGAGCGGCGGGAACCGGCGGGGCGCTCTGTGCGACAAAGATGGAGAGCGTATCAAAATCCACCGTGCCATAGCCATCCGTACCCAGCAGGCCGATGTTCAGCCAGCCTTCGTAGCCCGGGGGGATGGGGATGCTAAAGCCGTGGTTTATAGCCCACAGCACCGAGTCCATTATCATGCTGTCGAGGCCGGGGAAAAAGTAGAGGGCGAGCAGGCCGGTGACATCGGCGCTGCCCTCCGCCGACAGGATGGGGCTCAGTTGGGCGTACACCGTGTCGAAAGGCTGGGGCTGCAGGATGGCCACTTGTACGTCCGATACCACCCGGGCATCCTGCGTCGGGCTCAGGCCGGGTGGCGGCAGGATGTCGGGATCGAAGCCTTCGTAGGTGAAGAGACCGCTGGTCTCGGGGTTGGCGCTCAGCAACCGGGGCAGATGTTGGTTCCGGATTTGCGGATGGTTAGCCGTGGTGGTGTGGAAGGTATTGGATATCCCCGCGTAGTTCTGATGGTAGGGCGCCGATAAGCCGCCCCGCTGACTCTGCACGCGCACGATGCCGTCGTGTTCGTCGCCCAGCGCCAGTTCTATCCCGTCACACAGCAGTGCGGACAGATTGTAGGCAAAGCCCAGCAGGCCGCCCCCCCAGATGGCAATTTTGCTCAGCTTGCCAATCGGGCCGGGCAATGCCGGCCCGAGGCTGGTATAGTCGCAGCCCGTAAAATCAGTGGAAATGGCGTGTACGGGCAGTGCCGTCCCGGGCTGCGCATTGAGGCTGAGGATGGCGCTGCCGTCCACCCGCAAGCTTTTCAGCGCCCCGCCATCGATGTCAAAGCCGCTGGCTGTATTGGAAAACCAGCGGTCGGCCAGCCAGTAGATGCTGCCCTGGTAGCTTCTGTCGTCAATCAGGTTGGCCCATTCAGAGCCGGAGTGGGGGGTATTGAGGGTGATGAGTTTGTACACCGGGGCGGTCGGGTTATTCTTCAGGAACTGCCGGGCCAGCAGGCCGCCCATGCTGTAGCCCACGAGGTTGGCCCGGTTCACGAAGACGCCGTTGGCGCGCAAGATGCTGAGCTGGTACCCGAGCGCATTAGCCACTAAGCCGGCCTGGGTGGGAAAGGGCGCGTCATGGTCATAATCAGGCGTGGCGATGAAATCGGCCGGCCAGCCCCGGCTCAGCAGGCTGCTGCGCACCGGGGCCCACCACCCGCCATCGCTGGCCAGCCCGTGCAGCAGCACCACCGGCGGCGGCTTGATGTCGAGCTGAATGCTGAGGTAGGGCTCCGCATCGCCGGGCTGGAGATAGTAGTCCAGGAATACCTCATCACGGCCGGGGTCGTAGCTTTTTGGGGCCAGGTAGTGCGTCACCACCTCTTCATCCGTCAGGGAAACGTCGAGCAGCGCTCCGGTGACGTCCGGGTCGTAGGGGGTGTTTCGGATGGCGAACAGGCCGCCGGTATTGGGGTAGCGCAGGGCGAGGCTCATGGTGCCGTCGGCCGCCACATCGTAGGACGGGGCCTGAGGCTGGGGGGTGAGGATGTCGATGAGTTGGGAGCCGCCTTCTTCGAAGAGTTGGGAGAGTTCGATTTTGGTGGAGGGGATTATGTTGATTTTGAGCCTAAAGTCATATTCCCAACAACAACTGGGAAAATTTGAATAGGGAGGATCGTCATATTTAGAATCAAAATAAAGATAAACCGTTTGTAGTAGATTCCCTTGAGGTGGTAAATACACCATTGTATTTACCCCATTTTCATCAGGCGTACAATAAATCGGATAATTCCCCCAAATTATATGTCCCAAATCAGAATTTACATTACAGTTTTCAATCTCAACATCCCAATGGTCACATGCGGTAGAACCCGCCAAATCAAAATACAGATAGGCAACCGAATCTTTATAAAATGTATATTCAAATAAAAATGGTTCAATTTGGACAATTTTAGAACAATCAAATGCTTGAACTGGCATTTTGAATATTGACGAAATACTGCCAAAATTATTTGGTATATTGGTATCATTACATCCAAAACTCGAGCTCGAACCACCATGGTGAGGCTGAAAGGAGTAACCAGTAGGAATACCCAAGACATAGGTTTGATATATTTGATCAACCTCAAGATATTGTTCACATTGCTGAGCAAAACATTGATTAATGACAAGGCAATTCCCCATCAGCAAAACACTGGCCACAACCAATCGTGCGGCCCGGGGTAGGGTTGTAAAAAAGCGTTTCATAGG
>CAYSPJ010000280.1:0-3275 GCA_964432875.1 uncultured Phaeodactylibacter sp.
AGGGCAATGCTTTTGCGCTCCTGCCTTAAAAGGTTAATGAGTCCATCAATCCACTAAAACCCCATTTCCCCAAGTCCAACCCTCTCCCCCGCTGGCCCCGTGGAATAAGCCAGGGATAGGCGTGGGCTATTCCACAGGGCTGGCCCTGTGGAATAACCAAGGTTAAGCACAGCCTATTCCACAGGGCTGGCGGGGGAGGAGGAGGTAGAACAGCATTTACTTTTTCGCCCATCTTCAAATCAGGCATCCCGCTTCACCATGTTCAGGCGGCATAGCCCTTCACCCCATAAAATCCGCCACCCGCTGTACCAGCGTGGGGTCTTTCATCAGGCGGTAGTGGCCCAGCCCGTCGCTGATGAGCAAGGAGGCGTTGTCCCAGGCATCGAAGATAGCTTGGGCTTCGCTAAGCGGCACCACCTGGTCTTGCTTGTCGTGTAAGATGAGTGCTTGTTTGACTTTGATGTGCTTGCCGGTGCGGCTCAGGCTGATGTGGTGCAGGGGGGCGTTGATTTTCTTTTCCATGTGGCGCAGGAAGCGCCGGGCTGCCGGCGGCGGCACGTTGAGGGTCGCGATGGCATCGCGCAGCACCTTTTCGATGCGGTTGGGCACCCCGATGAGCACCAGCTTCTCCACGCTGAGCGAAGGCTGGAGGGATGATAAGGCAAACACCGTAGAAGCCCCCCCGAAGGAGTGGGTGATGATGCCGTAAGCCCCGCCGATCTGGTTGAGGATGGCCCGTACCGCGCCGCCGAAGTGGATCAGGTTGGTACGCCGGCCGCCAGAGTTGCCGTGGGCCGGGCCGTCGAAGGCGACCACCCGGAAGCCTTTTTCCAGCAGGGGCGGCACAAAGCTGCGCAGGGCGGTGCCCCGCGATTCCCAGCCGTGCACCAGCAGCACGGTGCGCCCGCCGTAGCCCCACTCGTAGCCCTTCAGCAGCTGCTTGCCGTACATGAACTCGAAGATGCGCGCGCTCTCCAGCAAAGGGTCGGATACCTGGTGCCGCGCCCGCACCCGCGGGGTGGAAAATAGCCGATAGGCCACCTTGGCCGATAGCTCGGGCATCAGGTAGCCCAGCGTGCCAAATAAAAACCGGATGGGCACGATGATGGGAGGGTAGGAGGGGGGGCGCTCTGCCCGGTAGCCTTCCGCTGGCACGGGTAAATATTCGATTTTTTTGATAGCTTCCATTGGTGTATTGCGGTTCTGGATCTTGTGATTATTCCTGATTCGATATATCCAGGATCATGCGGCGCAACTGCGCCGCCATGGCCTCAAAATAGCGGATGTCTTTGTACAACTGGGCCAGCAAGATGCCGCCCTCCAGCGTGCCGATAAACTGAGTGGCGAAAACCGCTGAGTCGGCATCGGGGCGTACCTCGCCCCGGCTTTTACCCTTCTCCAGCGTGTGGGCGATGCGGCTCTGCCAATCGTCCAGTGCCTCTATCACGCGCTGACGCAACAGCTCGTTGCTGTCGTCGGCTTCTACGGCGGTGTTTTGGATGGGGCAGCCGCCTTCGATAGGCGGGTTCAGGATGCGCTCCTGGTAAAAATCGACTACCGCCTCGAGCTTCTCCAGCGTGTTGCTGATGCCTTGGGTGCGCTCCTGCACGTGCCGGTTCACCTCCTCCACCGCATAGTTGAAGGCTTCCAGGGCAATCTCCGCTTTGTTGCGGAAATTGCCATAAATGCCTCCTTTCGACAAACCGGTAGCCCGCAGGATGTCGTCCATCGAAGTGCCGGCATACCCCTTGGAGTTGAACAACACCGCGGCTTTCTCGGCAATGTATTGCTTGGTTTGTATTGCTTTTGGCATAATAGGTATGAGTTCAGCTGTTCCCTTGCTCACCTCCTCGTGCTTTGCTGCCACAAAAATATACCGACTGGTCGGTTTTTGCAAGCCGATTGGCAAAATATTTTTTACGGCTTGCCGAAAACCCCGCCAAAGGGCCTAAATTTGCCCGGATATGAACGAAGTGTATTTACATACCGGCACCAATTTGGGAGAAAGGGCAGCCAATCTGGAACGGGCGAACCGCTTGATCAGCGAGGAAATCGGGCCGATTGCCCGGGCTTCCAGCGTGCATCAGACTGCTGCTTGGGGCAACACCGCGCAGCCGGACTTCCTCAACCAGGCTTTGTTGGTGCATACGGCCTTGGGGCCTTTTGAGCTGTTGGAAAAAATCCACTGGATTGAACAGCAGATGGGCCGGGTACGCCGCATCAAGTGGGGGGAGCGCATTATTGACATCGACATCCTCTTTTTCAATGATGAAGTCATCGCCGCGGAAAACCTCCAGATCCCGCATCCTTACCTGCATCTGCGAGAGTTTGTGCTGGCACCCTTACGGGAAATCGCGCCCGATTGGATCCACCCTGTTTTCCAAAAAAGCATCCTGCAACTTAGCGCCGACCTGGACAAGGCTCAAACTTTGGAATCATGACCTCTTTCCTACCGCTGCCCTACAACTTCATCGCCATCGAAGGCAATATCGGCGCCGGCAAGACGACGCTCTGCCAGATGCTGGCCCGCGATTTCGGCTATCGCCTGCTGTTGGAGGAGTTTGCCGACAACCCCTTCTTGCCTCATTTCTACAAAAACCCGGAGCGCTACGCTTTCCCGGTCGAGTTGTTCTTCATGACCGAGCGGCACAAGCAGCTGCAGGAAGAGCTGTCCCAACGCGACCTCTTTCAGCAAGCCATCGTAGCTGATTACATCTTTTTCAAAACCTTGCTCTTTGCCCGCAACAACCTCAAGGAAGAGGAATACCGCCTCTTCCAGCGCCTGTTCAACATCCTCAACTCCTCTGCCCCCCGCCCCGAGCTGCTGGTCTATCTACACCGCTCGGTGGACAACCTCATCGGCAATATCCGCCAGCGCGGGCGCGAGTACGAACAGGACATCTCGGCCGAATATCTCCAGCAGATCCAACAGGCTTACTTCGACTTCTTCAAATCCAACGAAAACCTGCCCATCCTCATCATCGATATCGAGGAGGTGGACTTCCTGCGCAAGCCTGCGCATTACCATCAGCTCCTGGATTGCCTGCGCCGGCCATACGAGCCGGGGGTGCATCGGGTGCGGGTGTTTTAAGGCGGCGGCCCGGTCGCTGCCCGGAGGGGCCGCCCCTTCCCGCCTGGCGCTACTATTAGGACACATCTCAAAATAGGCTGCCGATTGCGCACGAGCCTGAAAGGCTGAGCCCGCTGGCCTCGGAGAAGCCTGATGTTGGCTGGAGCGCGCATGGCTTGGCTGCATGGGCAACATTTGGCCTCTC
>CAYSPJ010000281.1:0-3271 GCA_964432875.1 uncultured Phaeodactylibacter sp.
CACGGATTTCACGGATGCTCACGGATTGGCCGGGCAGCCAACCGGTGAGCAGGGGAGGGCAGGGGCTTTGGTGATTGGGCCTGTTTTAGCGTCCACACGCTGCTTGCGCTCCTAGAAGGGGGCCGAACGCCCAGCAGTGTATTCCCTCTGCGCTTCAGTCAACGGCATTATCCTCTAGCCCTGATCCCGGCTTTGGGTAATCTCCTCTACCACGCGCGCCATAGTAGCCATCCGTTCATCCCGGCTGCCCCACAGCTCGATATAAGGCATGCCCAGCGCTTGCAGTTCGCGTTGGTAGATGGCGTAGAGCTCCTGTCTCTGGCCGGGGTTTTCGCGCAGGGGGTCGGGGGCCCAGGGCAGGTCGATGCCGCAGAGCACGTACAAGCGGTAGGGGCGGGCGCGCAATTGCTGCACGATCCAGGGGTGGCAGCGGCCATATTTGTATTCAGACCATACCTTGATGACCAGCAGGCCGGTATCGCAGAATAACAGCCCTTCAGCCTGTTGGGCCAGCCCCTCCTCCAGGCGCAGCTGCCCCCGGGCGATTTCCAGCAAGTCGGCTTCGGTATAGGGGCGGCCCAGGCCTTCCAGGTAGGCCCGCGCATACTCTGGCACCCAGGCGGTGCGGTAGCGCTGCGCCAGCAGGCGAGCCATTTCTGATTTGCCCGTCGATTCCGGGCCAGTGAAGATTATCTTATCCATCTCGTGCCTTGGGCAGCTCATTAAAAAAGCGTATTTTGTGCTGGTGAAATCTTGCAAGCCAAAGCCAGGCAGCCTCCATTTACAGCCCCCTGCCCGCCGCTTGCCGCCAGCTGAACTATTCCCTATCTTTCCAGAAACAATACCTGGCGAGAAACGTTTTGAAAACGGACTGAGGAAAACAGTTGCAACATGCACGACATAGAACCGTACTACCGGTGGAGAGATGCCTATATTGCGGCGGAAGACGAGCGCTCGCCTTTCCATGGCCGCGTTTATGACGAGTTTCGGTTCACCAACCGGGTTTACAATTATTACATCCACCCGCAATGGGATGATATCGGCTCAGATACCCTCTACGTCAAGGTCATTTATGTGGACTATGAGCTGGGTTATACCATCATCGAGCTGATCGGCGAGTGGAATGACTGCCTGGCCAACGACATCATGTACCTCAAGCGGGAGCTCATCGACCCCATGCAGGAGCAGGGTATCAACAAGTATATCCTCATCTGCGAGAATGTCTTCAACTTCCATGGTTCTGACGACTGTTACTACGAGGAGTGGTACGAGGATGTACGTGAAGAAGATGGTTGGATTTGTTTCATCAACACCCTGGCCCATGTGGCCGAGGAGATGCGGGACACGCAATTGCAGCACTACGTCAATTTCGGGCCAGAGTACAACGATCTGAATTGGCGCCCGCACAAGCCCCGGGCAGTGCTGAAAATGGCCGAGGCTTTAATCCATAGTCAGATGCGCAAATTCCTGAAGGGCTAACCAAAACAACGAACAAAAAACATGCATAAATCCGGATTTGTCAATATCATCGGCAGGCCCAATGTAGGGAAATCTACACTGATGAACGCGCTCCTGGGCGAGCGCATGTCTATTATCACCAATAAGCCGCAAACCACGCGGCACCGCATCATCGGCATCCTGAACGGGGAGGATCATCAGGTGGTTTTCTCGGATACCCCGGGCATCATCAGAGACCCGGCGTACAAGATGCAAGAGGTGATGAACCGCTTTGTGAACACGACTTTCGAAGATGCGGATATCATGCTCTTCGTGACGGAAGTAGGCGAGAAGTTCCGCGATGATGACCCGATTATCGAAAGGCTGAAGCATGCCGAGGCGCCTTTGTTCCTATTGCTCAATAAAATAGACTTGGCCAGCGATGGGCAGATACTCCAGCTCCTTCAGGACTGGAGCGCGCGCCTGCCATTTAAGGAGCTGATCCCCCTTTCTGCCCTGCACAAGAAAAATACCGACAAGCTGCTGGAGCTCATCCTGCAATATTTACCGGAAGGGCCAGAATACTACCCTAAAGATCAGCTTACCGACCGCCCCGAGCGCTTTTTCGTCAGCGAAATCATCCGGGAGAGCATCCTGGAGCTGTATCATCAGGAGATCCCCTATTCCTGCGAAGTGGCCGTGCTGGATTTCAAGGAGGATAAAACGACAAGCGGCGCGGCCTTGGTGCGCATCAGCGCCGAGATTTACGTGGCGCGCAGCACTCAGAAGTCCATTATCATCGGCAAAGGCGGTACGGCCATCAAGCAGTTGGGCACCGAAGCCCGCAAGGGCATCGAGAAATTCCTGGAAAAAAAGGTCTTCCTGGAGCTCCACGTCAAAGTCAAAGACAACTGGCGGGATGATGACCGCATGTTGCGGCATTTTGGGTACAACCAGTAAGCCCGGGAGTTGTAATCCGTCGCACGCGATGCCCCAAGGCTGCCACACCTGATGCGCTGCCAGGGGGATAAGCCCTGTTTCAGCATGCCGCCCTGCCCTGCCCGTTGTTCAAAGAACATTGACGGGGCGTTCAATATACTGCCTGGGGCGCTAAAGGGAGAGCCGCTGTTGCGCTCCGGGGAGGGCAGTGCCTATAAACCGCAAAACACAAAACCGCGAAATTTAAAATGTAAAATTGACCCCGTGATGCAGCCCGCTGTGTGCCACTTTTACATTTTACATTTGGTGTTTTGCATTTTGCGGTTAAAAAATCAGTGCAATAACCGGCTTTATTAGAACCAATCGCCCCTACCGGGGGGCTGAGCCCATTGCCATCAGGTTAAACCATAAATAAGCGCTTCGCTACTCAATTTCACTCCTTGCCAAGGCTGCCCGTCTAATGTTACACAGGGATTGCGCGGCCGTGTACGGTATGCGGCGCAAGGACTCTACAAGGGAACCTTTCAACCTAGGGTGTTTAAAACTCCACCCAGGGCCTTGCACTTCTGACTCCCTAATAATAAAGATGTGTGCATAGAGTAGTGCTCTAAAAGGGGGAACCCACCTATGGTGGCCATTGCTGTGGCTTGCCTCCCGCACCCCTTGCCCTGCTCTGCTCATGGATTGGCCGCCCGGCCAATCCGTGAGCATCCGTGCAATCCGTGGCAACAACCTCTTGGCGCGCCCGGAGGGCGTAACAAGCCCACTCCATTGAGCAGCGCGTGGACGCCAAACCCGGGGCTTGGCTTCAGGAGCATAAAGTTGAGGCATTTCTTTGAAGCTTGGCTTTAGACCTTTGCTCTTTAGGCCGTTCTCGCCCTTCTTTTCCTGGATG
>CAYSPJ010000282.1:0-3037 GCA_964432875.1 uncultured Phaeodactylibacter sp.
GCTAAAAGCAAACTTTTAGCGGGACTTTAGCTGCCGATGTTAGAGCGGGTACCCGTTAAAACAGTTGTCCCGCCCGAACGTCCACCGGACGTTCAGCGGGATGCCCTGGCGCGCGGGGCGCGCGGGCACCCGTACCCTAAGAGCAGCAGTACTTTGCCCTTAGAGGAGTTTGATAAGCTTGAGAGCCGTCGGCGGCTGAAGCCGCCGGAGCCTGCGTGCCCCGCACGCCAAGGTTTCCCGGAAAAAGCCCACTGGGCTTTTAGCGGGATACAGGTTTATAGAGCGGGCAGCTGTTAAAACAGTTGTCCCGCCCGAACGTCCACCGGACGTTCAGCGGGATGCCCTGGCGCGCGGGGCGCGCGGGCAACTGTATCCTAAGAGCAGTAGCACCCTTGAAGCAAGCCCAGCCAGGTCAAAAACCCTCCCCAGGCTTTGCCAGGACTGGCACCCGCACCCGGGTGATGACCGGTTTGCGCACCACGGTATGTTCGCTAAAGGGCGTTTGTTGCGTTTCGGAAAAGTATTCATCCCGGTAGGTTTTCGTTTCCAGGATGGCGATGACTTTGATATTGACGTTGATCGCTTCCACGTAGTTATCATTTTCCAGGCGGAAGGCGAAGGGGCCCTGGGTGGCGCTATCGATCCGGCCGAAGCCAGTGACACTATTCCCTTTAGAGAGGAGTTGGTACTCGCCTTCCTTGCCCTTGAGCACTTCATAGAGCACATTATCGCCAGCGGGCGGATTGCTGAAGAAGGAAACCCCTTCGATGGCCAGCATCGCCAGGGCGCCGTAGCCGCTGGAGATGAAGCCGGCGCGGATAGCCCCGGAAGTCAGCCCTTTGGCGATGCGGCTGGCAATCTGGGCATTAGCGTCATTAAAAACCTTTTCCGACTCTTCCCCGATGCCGATCCAATAAGCCCAGGAAACGACTTCCGTGGCGGAGTAGGGGTCCTGCGCATTGGGCTCATAGCGGTTTTTGGGCAGCTCAAAAGCGAGGTAAGACACATTACTGGTGCCCAGGCGGGACCAGGAGTGGACCCGCTCCACCTTTTCCAGGATCGTCGTCACCGAAGTATCCACTTTGGCCAGCACCCGGCGGCGCTGCTGCACCTCTTTAGCCTCATCTTTCTGCACCAGCGTTTCCGATTGGACCTCGTAGGTCGTATCCAGGCGCTCCACCCAGCGCACGGCTGGGTTGAAGGCCGCTGCCGCAGGGCTGGCCGGCAGGCGCTCGATCTTCAGGCGGCAAACCGATTTTTTCATCAAGGCCGAATTTTTAAGCCGGAAGCTATAGATACCACGTTCATAGACGTTGAGGCTCTTCTCTACCTTGGCCGTCTCGTATTCCAGCAGGCGGGAGTTGTCGGGGTATTCCGACAGCTCGAAGGCCCGGATGGTTTTGCCCTGTAGCACTTCCATGGAAACCCGCAATACGTCGCCAGTTTCGAAGCCATAGTAAACCGTTTCCTCGCTGTTGGCACCCAGCTCCAGGTTCAGCTCGGCCACCGTGATCCAATCCTGCCCCAGCGCGGGCAGGGCGAAAAGCATGAATAATATCCGTAGCATAAGGCATGTATTTTGGCACAAAAATACGCAAGTATCAGGAAACCTTGCATGGCAAGCGCAGCTTATGTAATTTTGCCGGATATGAAGTATGACATCGCAATTATTGGTGCTGGCATCGTCGGTTTAGCCACCGCATACCAGATCAGCCAGCGGCGGCCTGGCTTGCACTTGTGCATCATCGACAAAGAAGGCGGGCCGGCCCGGCACCAGACCGGGCACAATAGCGGGGTCATCCATTCCGGGGTTTATTACCAGCCGGGCGGCTCCAAGGCGCTCAATTGTGTGAAAGGCTACCGCTACTTGCTGGATTTTGCCCGGCAGCAAGGCATCCCCCACGAAATTTGCGGCAAAGTCATCGTCGCTACCCGCCCGGATGAATTGCCGACCCTGGACGAGATACTGCAGCGCGGCAGGGCCAACGGGCTGGAAGGCCTCCGCCTCATCGGGCCGGAAGAGCTGCATGAAAAAGAACCCCATGTGAAGGGCCTACGCGCCTTGTGGGTACCCCAGGCGGGCATCATCAACTACCGGCAGGTCGCGGAGAAATACCTGGAGCTTTTGCAACAGGGCCATGGCGAAGCGCTCTTTAATGCCCGGGTGGAAGATATCTCGCTGACCCGGCAGGGGGCCATCGTACACACCAGCCAGGCAGAGGTACACTGCCGCTTGCTCATCAACTGCGCCGGCTTGTATTCTGATCAGGTGGCCCGTATGACGATGCCGGAGCTGAAGATAAAAATCTTGCCTTTCCGGGGTGAGTATTACCAATTGAAGCCCAATTGCGAACACTTGGTCAACAATCTGGTTTACCCGGTGCCCAACCCCAATTTCCCTTTCCTGGGCGTACATTTCACGCGCATGATCGGTGGTGGGGTAGATGCCGGGCCCAATGCAGTGCTGGCTTTCAAACGTGAAGGTTACAGCCGCTGGGATGTCAGCCCGGCAGAGCTACTGGAAATCCTGGGCTTTTCCGGCTTCCAACAGATTGCCCGCCGCTATTGGCGCGACGGGCTGGGCGAGCTATACCGCTCGTACTCCAAAGCCGCTTTTGTCAAGGCCTTGCAAAAGCTCGTACCGTCAATAGATGCCAGTTGCCTCGAGCCTGCCCCGGCCGGCGTGCGCGCCATGGCTTGCGATGAGGACGGAAATATGATTGATGATTTCCTCTGGTTCGAAAAACGGCGGGTCATCAACGTCTGCAATACGCCTTCTCCGGCGGCTACCGCTTCGCTGGCTATCGGCGAAGCAGTGGCAGAAAGGGCGCTCTTGAGGCTGGAAGGGTAGGTAAAGGTTTGGGTGTGGCTGGGGGGTGAGCGTGGGGATGCCCAGCGCCCCGCTGCCTTCTGGACTGCGGGCGGGCTTGGCAGGCTCGGGCATAGTGAGGGGCTGAGCGGGGAGTCAGCCCCTCACCGCGCAGAGCCTGTCCCGCCGAACAGGCGGGAGGGCTGGGGGGTGAGCGTAGGGGCGTGG
>CAYSPJ010000283.1:0-2995 GCA_964432875.1 uncultured Phaeodactylibacter sp.
ATCGCCGTCTGGAGCCCCGAGCTCAACGAGCACGGCAACTCCCAGGTCGGCATCATGGCCCTGGAACTGTTTACGACGATGACCGGACGGTCGATTTTTTAACCGGAGATTGTATCTTTCACCGATGGGCAAAACCCATCGCAAATCTAAACAAATGACAAAAACCTACAACTGGGGAATCATCGGGCCGGGCAAAATCGCCCACAAATTTGCACAGGACATTAGCCGCATCAAATACGCCCGGGTGCATGCGGTGGCATCGCGCTCCGTGGACCGGGCCCGGCAGTTTGCCGAAGCATACGGGGCTGCACATTATTTCGGCAGCAATGAAGCCCTCCTGGAGTGCCCTGATTTAGACATCGTCTATGTCGCTTCCCCGCACACCAGCCACCACGAGCACACCCTGCAGTGCCTGCGGGCGGGTATCCCGGTGCTGTGCGAGAAGCCCTTCGCCCTCAATGCCCGGCAAGTGCGCGAGATGATCGCTGCGGCCCGAGAGCACAATGCCTTCCTGATGGAAGCCCTCTGGACGCGTTTCCTGCCCACCACCATCAAGGCATTGAACCTCATCAAGGACGGCGCCATCGGCCGGCCGTTGTCGGTCAAAGCTGACTTTGGCTTCAAGGCGCCTTTCGAGCCAGAGGGGCGGCTCTACAACCCCGCTCTTGGCGGCGGCTCTTTGTTGGATATCGGTATTTACCCCGTCTTCCTGGCTTTGCTCATCCTGGGCAAACCCTCCAAGATCAAAGCCCTTGCCCACCTGGGCCAGACGGGAGTGGACGAGGAGTGTGGCATCACTTTCCAGTACGAGGATGGCCGCATGGCGCACCTGCACTCCACCCTCCGCGCGGGGACCAAGACAGAGGCTTTTATCTATGGCGAGCAGGGTACCATCCATTTACACACTCGCTGGCACGAGCCCACTAGCATGACCCTCATCTCCTCAGAGGGGCGGCCGCAGGATTTCCGCTTCGATTGGCATTCCAATGGCTATAATTACGAAGCCGAGGAGGCCATGCGCTGCCTGGCCCAAGGCTTGACCGAAAGCCCCCTCATGCCCCTGAGCTTCAGCCTGGAATTGATCGAACTGCTGGACGCGGTGCGCCGGGAGATTGGCTTGGTTTATCCAGGGAAGTAGGCTGAAACCCCAGGGCTTGATCAGAAATCAATCAACCAATATCAAATCAACAATACTTATGGAATACCGAAGATTAGGAAAAAGCGGGCTTCAGGTCAGCGCACTCTCACTGGGCTCCTGGCTCACTTTTGGCAAGCAGATTAGCGATGAGGTAGCCGAGCAACTCATGATTGCCGCTTATGACCAAGGGGTCAATTTTTTTGATAATGCCGAGATTTACGCCCAGGGCAAAGCGGAAATCGTCATGGGCAACATCCTGAAAAAACTGGGCTGGGAGCGCAGCAGCTACGTGGTCTCCAGCAAAGTCTTTTTTGGTGATGGCGGCAAGAAGCCCAACCAGTCAGGCCTGAGCCACAAGCACATCATCGAGGGCTGTGAGGCTTCTCTGCGGCGCTTCCAATTGGAATACCTCGACCTCTATTTTTGCCACCGCCCCGACAAAAATACGCCCATCGAAGAGACGGTGCGCGCCATGAACCTGCTCATCCAGCAGGGCAAAATCTTCTACTGGGGCACTTCCGAGTGGTCGGCCCAGGAAATCATGGAAGCCCACCTGGCCGCCCGCCAACTGAACTTGGCCGGGCCGGTGATGGAGCAGCCGGAATACAATATGTTCCACCGCCACAAAGTGGAAGCAGAATACCGCCAGATTTACAAAACCGTAGGCCTGGGCACCACCATCTGGTCGCCGCTGGCCTCTGGCGTGCTCACGCCCAAATACATCAAAGACACGCCCGCCGATACCCGCCTGGCGATGGCCGGCATGGATTGGCTCAAAAATGCCGCCCTCCAGCCCGAGCGCATCGAAAAAGCAGCCTTGCTCCATGAACTGGCTAAAGAGCTGGGCACCTCCCTGCCCAAGCTGGCGGTGGCCTGGTGCTTGTCCAACCCCAACGTGAGCAGCGTGATCCTCGGCGCCTCCAAGCTGGCGCAGCTCGAGGAGACCCTGAAAGCCCCCGAAGTGCTACCCCTGCTCACCCCCGAGGTACTGCAGCGCATGGAGGATATCCTGCAGAATAAACCTGTGATGCCGGCTTTCTAGCGCCGCAAGGTCTTGGTGGATCGGAAGATATTTACGGGTAAGTTCGTGAAGCAGTAGTAGAAAGCGCCGGGCACCTTGCCAGTGTCCGACCCTTTTTTGCCTTCTTTTGAGCAGGAAGCCCCCTCACGTCTAGCAAGCGGCTTTTGACTGGCAAAAATAAAAGCGCTTGTTCAGATTTTATCAAACAATACGATCCGTGAAAGTTCGTGCAATCCGTGGCTAAAAACCGCACACCCCTCGCCAGCCCTCCCCTCCGTGAAAACCCCTGCAATCCGTGGCTGAAAAGGCTGAGCGCGCACCTACGCGGTGGCACCTGCCAGATCAGCCCCTGCGGTGCTTTGATGCTTAGTTGCAGGAGCATGAAGTTAAGCATCTCATTTGATGCATGCTTTAGGGCGCTGCTCGTGGGACCGTTCTCGCCCTTCTTTTCCTAGATGAAAAGAAGCAAAAATCACGGCTTTATTTGTTTTTTAACGCTCCACCAACCCAAAAAAACCTAAACAAAACAAACTCGCCCTCAAGATTTTAGCTTTAACCAGAGGTTGTAGGTTATGGAGCTTTAGGCATTGCGCTTAGCAGCTTCGAGGCTCATACAGTGTTTTGTTTTTAACGGTTTTTTCGGCTTGGTTCCGCTAAAACAAATAAGGCCGATCCTGACCGAGCCTTGGATGGAGAAATTGGGTTCCAATGCGCTCAGCCAATCCGTGAAAACCCTTGAAATTCGTGGCTAAAACCGCCCGCTGCCCGCCAGGCAGCTCCATGAAAACCCGCGTAATCCGTGGCTAAAAACCACACCCTGCCGCCAGGCAGCTCCG
>CAYSPJ010000284.1:0-2992 GCA_964432875.1 uncultured Phaeodactylibacter sp.
TTTTTTTCAGCAATCAAGGCTTTTACACATCCGTGACAAAAAATGGCTGGATGTATCAGACCTTTGCGTGATTTTATGGTAAAAAGAATCTTCATCATATCGTGTTTCAGCTTTTGTATGGGGGCATACGGGCTAAAAGCTCAGATCTCGGATCTGGACAGCCTGATGTTTGTCAATATCGAAGAGCTCGTTGTGACCGCTACCAGGAATGAGCGCCACTTGAGCAACGTCACGGTGCCTACCCTCCTGATCAACGCCAAGGCCATCCAGCTTTCCGGCAACCTGCGGCTCAATGAAGTGCTTCAGGAGCAGACCGGCTTGTTTCTCACTGCTGGTACGGGGAGCAGTGCGGTAGGGGGCGGCATCTTCGGCAACGGCATCCAGATACAAGGCATGTCGCCGGATTACACCCTGATCATGCTGGACGGCGAGCCCCTGATCGGGCGGCAAGGCGGCGTCATTGATTTGTCGCGCTTCACGGTGGGCAACATCCGCAAGATCGAAGTCATCAAAGGGCCTTCCTCGGCGCTTTACGGCAGCGAAGCCATGGGGGGCGTGGTCAATATCATCACGGAACAGAGCCGGCGCAAGGCGCTGTCCGCTGGCTTGCGCTATGGCAGCTTCCAGACGGCAGACGCCTATGCCTCTGCCAATTTGAGCCACCAGAAGTCAACGCTTTACCTGTTTGGCAACTACAATGCTTCGCAAGGCTACGACTTGCAAAGCGACAGCCCGGAAAAGACTATTGATCCTTACCGCAACGCCACTTTCCAGTTGAAATGGACCCACCGCTTCACCGAGCGGACCCGGCTGGTGTGGAATAACCGCTTTTTCAGAGGCATCCAGACCTCTGCCTTTGCCATCAACGGGGAAGATATCAACGTTGAAGGACAGGGTACTACGACGGACCTCAACTTCAACCCGGTGCTCACCCATTGGGCAAACGACCGATTGAAAACTTCGCTGCGCCTCTATGCCAGCATCTACCGCTATGAGCAATACCTCGACCACCTTCACTCCAACGGCAACGGCCCGGCCCGCTATTACGAGGATGATTTCCAGCACAACTTCTTCCGCCTGGAAAATCAGACGGACTGGGATTGGGCCAAAGGGCACCAGCTAGTCGCCGGCGGCGGGTACAACTTCCAGTCGGTGCAGACCATCCGCTATCGGGAGGAACAGGACCAGCACATTGGTTATTTCTTCGTGCAAAACGAGTGGAAGCCCGGCAAAAGATGGATCCTGATCCCTGGTTTGAGATACGATCTGCATTCGGATTATGCCAACCGCCTCACGCCCAAGTTCTCTTTGCAACACAAGGCAAGTGCCCGCCTGAATATCAACTTCTCTTATGGCAGCGGCTTCAAAGCGCCGGATTTCCGGCAGCTGTACCTATACTACGTCAACCCGGCGGGGCAAGGCTACCGCGTCTATGGTGCGTCGGAGTTCTCGGTGCGCGAGCTGGAACAGCAGCTTAGCGAAGGCCTGATCGCCCGCATCCTCCCGGAAGCTTACCAGATTACCGCGCTCCGTCCGGAAATATCACATGGCTTCAACCTGGGGGCTGCCTATTCGGCCCGGCGCTCGCCACTCAAAGCCGATGTCAACCTGTTTTACAACTCCGTCCAGGATTTGATCAATTATTTGCCCGTGGCGGTGACTGACAACAACGCCTTGGTGTTCAGCTATCTGAATATCAACCGGGCTTTTACCGGGGGCGTGGAGTTCAACCTGCAGGGGCGCTTGAAAAAGCAGCTGGAGTGGAGCATCGGTTATCAATACCTGCTTACCGGCGACCGCGATGTCATTGAAAGCATCCGTGCTGATCAGGTCTTTGGCCGCAATAGCCCGCTGGGCGCTACCCGGCGGATGTCCTTATCCGATTATAGCGGCCTGCTGGGCCGCAGCCCCCACCTGCTTAATGCCAAGCTGCAGTATGCCGATGAGGCGAGCGGCTGGGGCGGTGCCATCCGGGCCGTCTATCGCAGCCGCTGGGGCGTGCTGGATTTCGATGGCAACGGCTTTGCCAATATGCCCGAGGAGTTTGCGTCGGGCTTTACCATGCTGAACGTGAGCGTGCAGAAGACCTTCGCCAAATCACTCACGCTTCAGCTCAATGCCAACAACCTCTTGGGGCATATAGATGCCGTGAATGTCCCGCAGATGCCGGGCCGGCACTACATGTTGGCGATACACTGGAATTTTATCAATTAAATCAATAACCAAATGTCAAGATTACATTTTTCAAGCCTTATTTTCCTGCTGATTTTGGGTTTAAGTTTTGCTTCCTGCAACAAGGATGACGATGATGCGCAGCCGCTGGAGGCCGTCACTTTGGACTTGCTGGTCGATGCGAAAAACGAGGGCGCCTTCTCGCTGTTCAGCTTTGAAAAAGGCTTGGCGGTCAGCGCTGCCGAGCAGCAAACCGAGAATTGGGACTTCGGCCTGCGGCTGACGACTTTTATCACCAATGGCGGCGTAAGCGGCCCGGGCCAGGCTGGCGCGATCATCCTGAGCGACGTCTTTGATGAAGTCAAAGAAGCCCCGGCCGACGGCTACCGCACGGACGCGCAGGGCGACCTGGCTATCACCGACGGCACCTGGTATGATTACAATCCAGTGACGCGGACCTTTGCCCCGAAAGCGGGCACGGTATTCGTCTTCCGCACGGCCAAGGGCAACTACGCCAAAATGGAGCTGCTGAAAGCCGATCCGACGGATGACAACGGCACGGTAGTGGTGCCGCCCACCGTGCCGACGAAAATCAAATATACCATGCGGTATGTTTATCAGGGGAATGGCTCCAGGGCCTTCTAGGTCGTGTCTTTCTTTAGTGTCCATAGCTCTTAGCAGCGAGAGGTATTGGTCTTGGTGGATTGGGAGCTGCGAGCTACTGGCTTCGAGCTCCCAATCTTCCCTCCAGCCCTGCGGCAAATGCCCCAGCCTCTCGCAACTAAAACGAAGTGAGGCTTTTGTCGGTATCGAGGGGGTG
>CAYSPJ010000285.1:0-2977 GCA_964432875.1 uncultured Phaeodactylibacter sp.
TTTCAGATTACACCATCCACACACTTGGATGTGCCCGGGGGTGTGGAGATGTCACCTGAAAACGCTTGAAAAAAAACGATACGATCATGAGCAACATCACCGAGATCAACCGCTTGCGGAAGGCGGGGCAATTAGCGGAGGCCAGTGAGCTGGCGCAGGCTTTGCTGGCCGCGCAGCCGGGCGACCGCTGGGTGCAGCAGGCTTATGCCTGGGTGCAGTATGCCCTGGCCAAGCAGCAGCTGGAGGCCGGCGATGCCGAGGCGGCGCGGGCTTGCCTCAGCGTCTTCGACGGGCTGGAGCTACCGCCGGAGGAAGCCCTGCTGCACGAGCGCTTCGGCTACATCCGCCTGCAAACCGATGAGCGGGTGCAGCAGGCGGCAGCGCTCTCCAAAGCGAAAAAATACCGCGAAGCCCTGCAGCTGCTCTGGCGCATCTTCCGGCGCGAGCCGCCCCTGGCGGCGTTGCCCGCTTTGCATGCCAAGCTGGGCTGGGAAATCTGGCACATGCTGCGGGAACTGCCGCCCGAGCCGCAAGCAGCCTGGCGGCAGGTGGAGGGGCTGGTGGGCATGTACCGCCAGCTGAGCTTGCTGCCGCGGCCTTCGCTGGTGCATTCCATGGTGCTGTCGCAGCTGCTGCGCTTGCCGCTGCCGCTGCGCGAGCGCTTCGATTTCCTCGGCTGGTTCCGCTTTTGGAAAATACCGGACGATTTCGAGGAACGCGACTGGCAGCCTTATCTGGCCGACGGCAAGCAGTGGCCTTCCACGGCGGAAAAGGCCTGCAATGCCTGGTGCAAGGCGCTGGCTAATGCCCAGCACCTGCCGCCCGGCGAGCTGGGGGAAGCCCTGGAGCGCATTGAAGCGGTTGCCCGCAAGCGGCCTGATTTTGCCTGGCTGCCCTATTTCATCGGCAAGGTCCGCATTGCGCATAGCGAGTCGCTCGATAAGGCGCGGGAGCTCCTGCTGGCTTTTGTGCGCGGCAAGCATACCGAGTTTTGGGCCTGGGATCTGCTGGCCGACACCTGGGATGGGCAACAGCCGGAGGGGCAGCCCTACGTCGAAGCTTGCTTATGCAAGGCGCTGACTTGCCGGTCCGACCCGTATTTCCTCACTAAAGTGCGCTTGCGCCTGGCGCAGGTGCTGGTAGCTAAGCAGGCTTGGGCCGAGGCGAAATTCGAGATCGAAGAAGTGCTCGCCCTCAAAGCGTCGCGCCAGGAGAAAAGCCCGCCCCAGGCTCTGGCCTGGCAGCAGGAGCCCTGGTATGATGCTGCGCCCCAACTGGCCCGCAACGCGCAAGTGGCATACTACCGCCAGCAGGCGCCCCGGGCCGAGGCCCTCGTCTTTGGCGAAAACCTGCTGCAAGGCACTGGCGTGGTGGAAGGGATCGATGCTAACACTGGCACTATCTATTTTGCCCTGACGCCGGAGGTGCGGGGGCGCTTCCCTGCTACGCGCTTCCGCAAAATGCGCTTTGAACTGGGCGATTTCTTCTTCTTCCGCTTGCTGAAAGTGGAAAAAGGTAGCCGCGCCTTCTGGGAAGTGCTGAGTTTGGAACAAACCAGCGATTGGCCCGTAAAAGAAATATGCCGACGCTTTGAGGGGCCGTTCCGCCAACTGGGCAACCACCCGGTCGGCACCGTCGGCAAAGCTTTTGTCCCGGCGCCCCTCGCCCGCGCCCTCGGCTTGCGCAACGGCGATCCGGCCTCCATCCTGGCAGTCTGGTCGTTCGACCCGAAACGGCAGCAGTGGGGGTGGAAGGGGGTGGGTCAAGGCTAGTGCAGTTGGCAGTAAATAGTAGGCAAGTGGGCATCAAAAACGAAACCTGAACAAGCTCTAAAGCGACATCCCGGACGAAGGTAGTGAGCGCGGGAGTTGGGGGTGGTTTTGACTCCGCGCCGATTTGTGTTTCGAAAAAAGCTGCCCCAAAGTGATATAACAGAAACCGAAGTTGTAATATAACAATACAAGCATGCATCTCGTACTTAACTCATTTGGGGCCTCGGTAGGCAAAGAAAACGGCCTGTTTGCCATCTCCACGGCAGAGGGCAAACAGCTGTTGCCGCCGCGGGACATTAAGACCATCACCATCAGCAAAGGGGCCCGCATCAGCTCCGATGCGGTGCTGCTGGCCATCGAGCACGAAATCGACGTGCTCTTTGTGGACGGGCTGGGCCACCCTCAGGGGCGGGTGTGGAGCATCAAGTATGGCTCGGTGTCGGACATCCGGCGCGGGCAGCTCGACTTCTTTTACTCGCCCGATGCCGTGGAGTGGGTCAAAAACCTGGTAGCGGAAAAGATCAACCAGCAGGTGGGGCTGCTGCTCTCGCTCAGGAGCGGGCAGGAGGAGCGGGTGCAGCGCATCATCAGCGCGGCCATCAACAGCATGGAAGACCACCGGGGCAAAGCCCGCAAGGCTGAAGCAGAGTCGGTACCCGACATCTTGCCCTCCTTGCGGGGCTGGGAAGGCGCTGCCTCCCGGCGTTACTTCGAGGCCATCTCCGAATGTTTGCCGGAAGAATACCGCTTCGCCAGCCGCAGCCGCCAGCCGGCTACCGATTGGTTCAACGCTTTGCTCAACTACGGCTATGGCATCCTCTACGGCAAGGTGGAAGGCGCGCTGATCAAAGCGGGCATCGACCCCTATGTCGGCATCTTCCACCGCGATGATTACAACCGCCCCGCCCTGGTCTTCGACGTCATCGAACGCTACCGGGTATGGGTGGACTTCGTGGTCATCCACCTCTGCCGCCAACAGGCCATGAGCCCGGAATGCTTCCGGGAGGAGGGCGGAGGCATTATGCTCGACGGCCTCGGCAAGCGCATCCTCATCCAGTCGGTCAATGACTACCTGGCGGAGATCATCGCCATCAAAGGCATGAGCCGTAGCCGCGCGGAGCATATCCAGCGCTATGCGCATGAGCTGGCGGGGTTTTTCCTCAAAGGCCGTAAACGTGAGAATTGAGGTTTCTTCAGTTGGCAGT
>CAYSPJ010000286.1:0-2952 GCA_964432875.1 uncultured Phaeodactylibacter sp.
ACGACCTGCCCCTCACCGGCCAAGACCTGCGCGCCGCGCTCGATGGCTTGCTGGCAGGCCAGCCTACGCCGGAGAAGCAGTACCCGAGCGGAGGGTGCAATATCAAGTGGAAGAGCTGAAGGCCAAGGAGATAGCTCCGATGAGGCGCGTTTTAATGAACGTTTTCCCACTAAGCCGTGTTTCTTTTCGCGATAAGCTGCATAAGGCGTACCTTTGCAGCCCAAAGTATAGAAGTAGAAGCCGATGTTTCCAGAATATGACGTAATTGTAGTAGGTGCCGGGCATGCTGGCTGCGAAGCAGCCGTGGCGGCCGCCAATATGGGCGCCAAAGTGATGCTCGCCACGATGAATATGGGCACCATCGCCCAGATGTCCTGCAACCCGGCCATGGGCGGGGTGGCCAAGGGGCAGATTGTGCGCGAGGTGGACGCCCTGGGAGGATACTCCGGCATCGTGACCGACCATACCATGGTGCAGTTCCGCATGCTAAACCGCTCCAAAGGGCCGGCCATGTGGAGCCCGCGCGCGCAGAGCGACCGCATGCTTTTTGCCCAGAAGTGGCGCAGTATGTTGGAGCAGACGCCCAATATTGATTTTTGGCAGGAGATGGTCACCGGCCTGGTGGTCAAAGATGGCCGGGTAAAAGGTGTGCGTACCAGCATGGGCCTGGAAATCCCTGGTAAAGCCGTGGTCTTGACCAACGGCACCTTCCTCAACGGCATCATCCACATCGGCGAAAAGCAGTTTGGTGGCGGGCGGGCCGGTGAGAAGGCGGCGAAAGGCATCACCGAACAGCTCGTGGAGCTGGGCTTCGAAGCGGGCCGGATGAAGACTGGCACCCCACCCCGCGTGGACGGCCGCACCCTCAACTGGGATGCCATGGAAGTGCAGCCGGGCGACGAAAACCCCGGCAAGTTTTCCTATACCGATACGCCCAGGCTGAAAAAGCAGCTGCCCTGCCACATTACTTATACCAGCCCGGAAGTGCACGAGGTGCTGCGCACCGGCTTTGAGCACTCCCCGATGTTCAATGGCCGCATCCAGGGCCTGGGGCCGCGCTATTGCCCCTCTATCGAAGACAAAATCGACCGCTTCTCCGACCGCGACCGCCATCAGCTCTTCGTCGAGCCGGAAGGCTGGGATACGGTGGAGATTTACGTCAACGGCTTCTCCTCTTCCCTGCCGGAAGATGTGCAGTACAAAGCCCTGCGCAAAGTGCCCGGCTTCGAGCAGATGAAGATGTTCCGCCCAGGCTATGCCATCGAATACGACTTCTTCCCGCCCACCCAGTTGAAGGTGACGCTGGAGACCCACCTGGTAAAAAACCTCTTCTTCGCCGGCCAAATCAACGGCACGACGGGCTATGAAGAAGCCGCCTGCCAGGGCCTCATCGCTGGCCTCAACGCCGTGCTGGCCGTCCGCGAGGAAGAACCCTTCGTGCTGAAGCGCTCCGAAGCCTACATCGGCGTGCTCATCGACGACTTAGTCAACAAGGGTACCAAGGAGCCGTACCGCATGTTCACCTCGCGGGCCGAATACCGCATCCTGCTGCGGCAGGACAATGCCGACCTGCGCCTGACGCCCCTGGCGCATAAGCTGGGCATGAGCGGCATGGAGGATCGCATGGAAAGCGTACAGCAAAAAGTAGAGGCTGCTAAAGCTATCGAAAAATTTTTCCGCAACTATAGCGTAGAACCAGAGCTGGCCAACCGCTTCCTGGAAGAACAAGGCACCGCCACCATCAGCCAGAAGGTTAAACTACACGGCATCCTGCTGCGGCCCCAAATGGGCATCGATGGGCTGCGCCAAATACTGCCCGCCGTGGATGAGTTTCTGCAGCCTTTCGGGCAAGAATGCATCGAAACCGCCGAAATCAATATGAAATACGAGGGGTATATCGAACGCGAACAGGAGCGGGTGGAAAAAATGGACCGCCTGGAGTCCTTGCGCCTCAGCGATAACTTCGACTACCACCAGTTGCACTCCTTGTCGAAGGAAGCCCGGGATAAGCTCTCAACCGTACGGCCGGGCACCATCGGGCAGGCCAGCCGCATCAGCGGGGTCTCGCCAGCGGATATCTCGGTGCTGCTGGTGCATCTGGGGAGGTAGACAATGAGGCTATTTAGCAAAGGATGGCAGAAAACCAAGCTCGTCATTCACCGGCAGGCATGAAGAAACGGATGCGCTCATCCGCTGCGCGGCTCAATCATCCGCCCTTAGCACAAAATACCTTACCCCTTGTTCGATCCGCTTTAGTTGCTGTTCGTAGTGGGCTTGAGCGATCAGGTTGAGGTGGTAATGCTTCTCCAGCGTCTGGTGCTGGGTATGGAGCAGATGCAATTCGTTGCTCCAGTCTTGGCCTAGCTCCAGGGCTTCCTGCCACTGGCCCTGCTCCAGCAGTGCGCGAAGCTGGCCGCGCTGGCCTTCGCTTAGCGTTGGCGGCTCCGGCGCCTCTTCTTCCTCCGGGCTATTCTCGGGAGGATTTTCGGGCATGTGCTCCACCTCCGTACGCGCTCCAGGTGGCTTGGCCATCTCAAGAAGAGCGTAAAGGATGCGGTTTTGTTGCATGCTAAAGGCTTCCCAGTCCAAAGGCTTTTTCTCCTGCTGGGCATGCAGCGCATCCCATCGCGCCTTGAGCAGGGCGGCGTCGGTATGCCCGGCATCCATCAATGCTTGTATCGCTTCGGGGATTTTTCCGTCGGCGATGAGGGTGGCCACTTCTTGCTCAATCCGAGCCCGGGATGACCCAAATAGCTTGGAGAAGAGGTTTTTGAGTTTCATATCGGAATCAATTTTTTGCTTGGCATTGAAATTCCCGGTGTAAATTAACGCAAAATCCCGTTTGGTCAGGTATCGCACTTCATGGCATAAGTCCTCGTGCCAACTGAGGAATAAGGCATCGTTCCTGTCTTCGGGCATGTACGCAGCATCGCACGACCGGGGGGGCAGGGT
>CAYSPJ010000287.1:0-2880 GCA_964432875.1 uncultured Phaeodactylibacter sp.
CCATCCGCCATCCCGCTCTCACTGCGCTCGTCCAGGACGCCCTCCGGGCGACTGCATACTGCCCCACTAGCCATCCCGCTCTCGCTGCGCTCGCCCGGGACGCCCTCCGGGCGACTGCCAACTGCCTACTAGCCATCCCGCTCTCACTGCGCTCGTCCAGGACGCCCTCCGGGCGACTGCCAACTGCCTACCGCCATCCCGCTCTCGCTGCGCTCGCCCGGGATGTCGCTTCGCTCCAACTGCATACTGCCGGGCGGCCACTAATCTAAGCCGTGGCAGCGTGCCCCGCACGCTGACATCCCGCTAAATGCGGATGAGCATTTAGCGGGGCCAACCGCCAGGCGGCCACAAGGACTGCCCACTGCATACTGCCATCCCGCTCTCGCTACGCTCGTCCGGGACGCCCTCCGGGCGACTGCCTACTGCCTACCGCCAACTGCCCACTACCCCACCCCAAGCCTTACCTCAAGCCCTCCCCAAGCCTTGCGCCGGCCTTACCCGCACCCGCGTCAGCAGCAGCAGCCCGATGATGAAGAAAACGGCCAGCAGCAGCAAGCTGGTGCGCATGCTGCCGGTGAGCTGCTCGATGAAGCCGAAACTGAAGGTACCCAGCACGATAGCCACCTTCTCCAGCACGTCGTAGAAACTGAAGTAAGAAGTAGGGTCCTTCGTCCCTTCCGGGATGAGCTTGGAGTAGGTGGAGCGTGATAGCGACTGGATGCCGCCCATGACCAGGCCCACTGCGCTGGCGATGATATAAAACTGGTTCTTTTCCTGGACGAAGTAACCCGCCAGGCAAATCGATATCCAAATCAGGAGCAGGGTGATAATGGCAAGCTTATTGCCCTTCCATTCCGAAAGGAGAGCGGCAGCGTAAGCCCCAAGGATGGCTACGACCTGCAGGAGCAATACCACCAGTATCAGCTCGGCGGTAGCGAATTCCAGTTCCTTCTCCGCAAAGGTGGCCGCCAGAAAAAGCACCGTCTGCACCCCTGCGCTATAAGCAAAAAAGGAAAAGAGGAAAGCCTTGATATTGCGCTCCTGGCGCACGGCCCGCCACACTTTTTGCAGCTCTTGGATGCCTTTGTACAACAAACCAGGGGTCTCTTTATTGCGGGCATCAGAAGGCAGCCGCCGGAAAGGGATGAGGGCAAAACCGATCCACCAGACCCCTACCGTTAAAAAAGCGAAGCGGGTAGCGGAACCGACATCGGGAAAACCAAAAGCATCATAAAACTGGATCATCACCAGGTTGCATACCAGCAGGATGACGCTGCCGATGTAGCCGAAGGAGAAGCCCCGGGCACTCACCCGGTCATAGCGGTCTTCGGTGACGATTACTGGCAGGAAGGCGTTGTAAAAAACCAGCCCCCCAGCAAAGCCGATCATGGCCAGCATGAAAGCCGTGATGCCGAGCGCCAGTTGGTCCATGCCTTTGAAGAAGTACAGCGCCAGGCAGGCCGTCGAGCCGAGGATGGTGAAAAACTTGAGGAAAAACTTACGCCGCCCCCCGTAGTCGGCAATGCCGGAGAGGATGGGTGAAAAGCAAGCGATCAGCAAGTAGGAAAGCGAGATGGCATAGGCATACATCGAGCTATTGGACATCTGGATGCCCAAGATGTTGACCACATCATCCGTGACCGCCACGAAGTAGGCGGGGAAGATGGCCGCCGTGATGACCAGGGCGAAGGCCGAGTTGGCCCAGTCGAAAAAAGCCCAGCCATTGATCACGCGCTGGTCGTTGATTTGAAATTCCTTTGGGTGGCTCATGCGTGGTTTTGCGTTTTGAAGGGGCAAGATAAGGGAAATTGAGGAAGTGCACGGCGAGTTTTGGGCCTCAGGCAAAGCGCTGCTAAAGAATAACGTGCTTGCCGTTTTAAGCTTTGCCATTTGAGCTTGGCACTTTCCCCGAGACACCTTATCTTGCGGCATGATGAAAATCGCCATCCTTTCCCGCGGGCCGCAGCTGTATTCGACGCAGAGCTTGCTGCGGGCTGGCCTGGAGCGCCGGCACGAGATGCATATCGTGGACCATACGCGCTGCAGCCTGCTCATCGAGCGGGGGAAAGCCCGGGTTTACTATGACGGCTACCCCCTGCCACGCTTCGACGCCATCATCCCCCGCATCGGCGCATCCGTCACCTTGCAGGGCGCGGCGGTCATCAGCCATTTTGAAGCGATGGGCGCTTTTACCGTCGCCAGAAATGAGGCGCTGATGCAATCGCGCGACAAGCTGCGCTGCCTGCAGAAGCTGGCCCGCTGCGGCATCGAAGTGCCACGCACCCTGGCCGTGGTACCAGGCCAAGAGCTCCATCCCCTACTGCCACACATTGGCGGCCTACCCGTTGTAATTAAGCTGCTGGAGAGCACCCACGGCATGGGGGTGATACTCGCCGAGAACTTCCGCACCGCCAGCTCAATCATCGAAGCATTCCAGCGCAAAGGCGAACGCCTCCTTATCCAGGAGTTCATTAAGGAGGCTCAGGGTGCCGATATCCGGGTATTGGTCGTGGCGGGCCAGGTTGTCGCCGCCATGGAGCGCCAGGCCCAGGCGGGCGAGTTCCGCTCCAACCTGCATCTGGGTGCCAGCGCCAGCGCCATCGAGCTAAGCCCGCAGGAAATCGAACTGGCCCAAAAGGTAGCCCAGGTTATGGGCCTGGACGTAGCCGGGGTGGACTTCCTGCGCTCCCGCCGCGGCCCCCTCGTCATGGAAGTCAATGCCTCGCCTGGCCTGGAAGGCATCGAAGGCTATACCGGGGTGGATGTAGCGGGCAAAATCATCGAATTTGTGGAGCAGCGCGTGCGGGAGCGGCGGCATTTTCAGACCAATACCGGGCATCCGTAGAGACGATTCACGAATCGTCTCCACGCCACGCCCGA
>CAYSPJ010000288.1:0-2875 GCA_964432875.1 uncultured Phaeodactylibacter sp.
CAAGTCTGGGGAAGGGGCCCTAGACTTGAATCAGAGCATAGCCGAAGCTACGCGACCGATGAGCAACGCAGCATGGCGGTGAAAGGGCAAGGCTTGGGTGTGCAAGAACTTCGTTCATGGGGCACTAGATATTTCTCTGGCGGAGTTTTTTAGCGAAGGCTTTGAGGGATGAGCCTGGCCTGGCTCTGCCTAGCGGCGTGCTGCCGATGGCCGAGGGGGAAGGCGTAGCGCTGATTTCTGAAAAACCCGTATCTTTGTACCATGATGTACTACCGCCGGAAAATACTGCTCAGCATCCTGGAAGCATTTGGGGGGCAGCTCACCCGCACCCAGCTGCAGAAGCTGGCTTTCGTGTTCACCCGCTGGCAAGCGCAGCCCGCTTTTGACTTTGTGCCCTACCGCTATGGCTGCTATTCCTTTCAGGCCAACCAAGACCTGGGCGCGATGCGGCAAACTGGCTTGCTGGAAGAGCAGGCCTTGGGCGATGCCAAGGTTTGGGTCAAGCGAGACCCCGCGAGCTATGCCGCTCAACTGAAAAAGGCGGACCAGCATCTGCTGGAGCAGTTGCGGCTCCGCTTCAAAGGGGTGAGCCAAGCTGAACTCATCCGCTACACCTACCTCCGCTATCCGTACTACGCCACCCGCAGCACCATCGCCGGGGACTACCTCGATGCGGAGCAACTGGAGCGGGTAGCCGCCGAGCGGCAGACACATCCTGAAAAGCAGCTCTTCACCATCGGTTACGAAGGTAAGACTCTGGAGCACTACCTCAACCAACTGCTGCAGCAGGATGTGCGCTTGCTCTGCGATGTGCGCAAAAATTCCTTCAGCATGAAGTACGGCTTCTCCAAAAGCCAACTGCAGCACGCCTGCGAGCAGGTCGGCATCGCGTTCCGGCACATCCCGCAGCTGGGTATCGCCAGCGACAAGCGACGGGCCTTGCAAACGCCGCAGGATTACGACGCGCTCTTCGATGAATACGAACGCGACACCTTGCCCGAAAACCGGGCTTATCTGCTGGAATTGGCGGGCTTGTTCCAGCGCTACCCCCGCATCGCCATCACTTGCTTCGAGGCCCACCATTGCTCCTGCCACCGGGGCCGGGTGGCCAAGGCGCTGCAAGAGCTGCCGGGCTGGGATGTACCAGTGGGGCATCTTTAGGATGAACGCGATAAACCTGAACCCGATATGAGAAAAAAAGTCTTGATATCCGTAGTTACATACCCCCTGCCCTCGCGAAGCTACGATGAGTTGGTATGCACAGCAGGCGTACTTGAAGATGGAAGTTGGATCAGGATTTACCCCGTGCGGTTTAAGTTCCTCACTGAGGCCAAGGCGGCAGGCGGTTTTGAGCAGTACAAGTATTCCTGGATAGAGCTTGGGCTGAAAAAAAGGACAGATGACTTCCGCCCGGAAAGCCATTCTCCGCTCAAATACGATTTTTCTGACCTCGTTGTCCATAGCGCCCTTGACACCAAAGACAACTGGGCGATTCGTAGGGAGCTTTGCCTTAAAAACGTGTACACCAATCTCGCACAATTGATTGCCGACAGCCAAGCCCCCACCAATGTGTCACTTGCCTCTTTCAAGCCGCAAGCCATTACCGAGTTTACGTGGGAAGCGGATGAGCGCGAATGGAAACCGGAATGGCAAGCACAGCTTCAGCAGCTGTCCCTCGATTTTGGAGGGCCGCATGGCGAGACGAAGAAGGAACTCATTCGCAAACTTCCGTACAAGTTCTACTATCGATTCACCGACGATGCCGGGAAATCGAGCAAGCTGATGATCGAAGACTGGGAAATCGGTCAACTGTACTGGAACTGCCTGAAACAATGCAACGGCAATGAAGCAGAAGCCCTTCTGAAAGTCCGCCACCGCTACTGGACGGAATTCATCGATGGCGGAAGAGACATCCACCTTTTCCTCGGCACTACAAAACAATGGCATCAGCGCCGGGCGAGCAATCCTTTTGTCATCGTGGGGGTGTTTTATCCCAAGCCAGCCAAGCAGCTGCGGTTGTTTTGAGGGGGCCTGCTGGTTGGGCCGCGATTCCATAATCGCCGCCAACCCCTGAAAGTCACAAAAATGACGGTCGCCGCACCGTCCGGCCGGAAACTTCCGGCCCGCTAGATGCGTTTCCTCAAAAAGCGGTAAATTACACGCAAAAAACCGGCTATGGCACTCATCATCACCGACGAGACCCTCGCAAAAGCCAATACTTCGGCAGAGGGATTGCTGATTGACCTGGCTTGCTACTTGTACGACAAGAAGCGCATGAGCATGGGGCAGGCCCGGCATTTGGCGGGATTGGATCAAATCAGCTTTCAAAAAGAACTGGCCAAGCGAGATATCTACATCCACTATACGGAGGATGACCTCAAGAAGGACCTGGATAATCTGAGGGAGTGCTGATTCTGGCAAAACTAAAAGGAATCATCCCGTCAGTCAAAGAAAAAATTGAAAGGCTAATCGAGATAGGCTTCCGGCTGGACAAAAGACTGATTAAACAGGTGCTAAACAAACTGGGTGAGGAATAGCAGCCGTCTTGCCTGATTTTTTGCACAAGACCCCACTTTTCGGTATTTTCCGCAAAAAACACAGCTCATTTCCCGCAGCCACCGGGCGATTGCCCCCCATAACTGCCTGAGTACGCTACCAATAGTGAAGTAGCTTTGCGCCCCTACCTACCCACCTTCACTCCAGCCCCTGCTCCAGCGCCTCCAACTGCTCTAGCGAGCCAGCCACCGACCGCGTATTCGGATGCCCCTCCCCCAACTGCTCGCGGAATACCCCCAGCGCATTTTGGAGATAGCGCCTCGCCTGTGGGTATTCTCCCATTTTTGCCAGTACATCACCAAAGTTCGAGTAACTGACG
>CAYSPJ010000289.1:0-2873 GCA_964432875.1 uncultured Phaeodactylibacter sp.
TGCCCCGCACGCTGACATCCCGCTAAATGCGGATGAGCATTTAGCGGGGCCAACTTGCATACTGCATACTGCCATCCCGCTCTCGCTGCGCTCGTCCGGGACGCCCTACGGGCGACTGCCTACTGCCAACTTGCATACTGCCGACTGCCATCCCGCTCTCGCTGCGCTCGTCCGGGATGTCGCTTCGCTCCAACTGCATACTGCCGGGCGGCCACAAGCCTACCACCAGCCTCCCATCGTCTGGTGCCAGCGCTCCAGCGCCCCATCCCGGAGCCACTCCAACAAGACGCTGTTTTCGGTTTCGATTTGCTGCGCAGCGGCCGCGGAGGGGTCCAGCAAGCAAGCTTCCTCTTCATCCGAGAGGTCTCCATCAGCGTCGGTATCCAGGAGCGGGCAGCCGTAACGACCAATAGGGCCGGGCAGGCGGGGGCAAAAATCATCCAGGTCAGCCAGGCCGTCGCCATCGGTATCAGGGCAGCCGCGGAGGTGAGCGGGGCCGGGCTCAAGGGGGCAGCGGTCGTCGATGTCGGGGGTGCCATCCCCATCGGTATCGGGGCAGCCGTTGAGGCGGGCTGGGCCGGGCTCGAAGGGACAGCGGTCTTCCAGGTCTTCCACCCCATCGCCATCCTGATCGGGGCAGCCCTGGGCCGTCCAGTGGCCCTTCACCAGAGGGCAAAGGTCAAGCTTGTCCACGATGCCGTCGCCGTCGGAATCCTTCAGGCCCGGGCGCAAGCTCAAGGTCAGCAGGGCATAGGGCTGCCAGTCATTGGCATTGGGGTTTCCGGCCAGGCTGACCCCATCGAGGTAATCCGTGAAAGCGGTTTGGGTAACCACTTCTACCCCCAGGGCGAAGCGGGGGCTGATATCCAGTTTCACGCCCAGGCCCATAACGGCATACAGGCTGCCAAAAGCCTGGTTTTGCTTCTGATCTTGGTGCACGTAGGCGTCGAAGCGATCGGTCAGCCTTTGCGAAAAGTCGGGTTGCGGGTCGGCATAGAGCGCGCCGGCCCCGGCCGACAGGTAGGGGGAAAAGCCTATGGCGCGGATCGTATAGGGATGAGGGTAACGGCGGCGCCCCAATGGCTCCCATTCCAGGGACACCCCCGCACGCGCCGTTGGGGTCTGGAAACTGAAATTGCGCAGGTGATAGCCGCGGTCCCTGAAGTCCTGGTCGCTACCGCTTATTTCAGCATAAACGACATCCAGCCGCAAGGCCCACTGCGGAGAGACATAGCGCCGCAGCAGCAAGCCATAAGCCAGCTCAGCTTGCGACAAAGCCGGATACCAATGCGGTGCCAGGTCGCCCTGATAGCCCGCAGCACCAAAGGCAAAGCCGCCTTCCCAACGGATTTGCGCTGACAGCAGCAAGGGGGATAAACAAAAACATAAGCCCAGAACGTGTAGCCTCATTCAATGTCCTTTTTTGTAGTAACTCACTGTATGCCGGGCGGCACTGCCCGGAATGTGCCTTGCCTCTGCCAGCAGCCTGCCAGCCCAGCTCAGCCTCACCAAAAACAAACGGGGGGAAGGGGTGTAAAAAGCAAGCAAGCCCGAAGCTCAGCGCGCTATTCCGCTGGGCTTTGGCTAATAGATGGGGATAGGCGCCTCTAAATCGGCGGCAAGATAAGGCTTATTAGAGATATAGAGAAGTTGTATAAAAAATTTAACGTTGCCAGGCAAGGGGAAGGAGGAGGCCCTATCAATCGCCTCTACCAATAACACCGCTGTGGGCCTACGCCAAAAAAAAAGAGCCGGAAGGCATTAAAGCTTCCGGCTCTTGAAATATGTAATTTACTCTACTTCTCTTACAGATTGTCGGGGATGAGCACTTCGCTAATGACGTGGATAACGCCATTGGTAGCTTGTACATCGGCCAGCACAACCGGGATAGTATTACCACTCTTGTCGGTGAGCGAAACGTTGTTGCCGCTAATATTTACGGTGAACGTAGCGCCATTTACCGTAGTCACTACCTGGCCATTGGTCAGGGCAGAAGAGCGGACGTTGGCACCGCCTACCACGTGGTAAGTGAGTACTTTCGCCACTTGTTCTGGCGTAAGGGTAGCGATGGTGCTAGCAATAGCTTCGAAAGCGCTATTGAGCGGGGCGAAGACGGTGAAAGGACCAGTGCCCTGCAGCACGCCTACCAAGCCACCCGGTGCAGCGCTGAGTGCACCCACCAGTTGGGTAAAGTTGCTGTTAGCAGCTGCATGACCTACTACATCAAGTGGCAAGAGCACCGCGTCAATCACGTGAATTACACCATTCTTTGCGATGATATCAGCAGTAGTCACATTGGCTGCGCCGTTAACCTTTACCGCATTGCCAGTCTTTTCAACCAGCAGCGACAACTGCGTGCCGCCCGGGCCAGTAGCAGCCGCAGTGGTGGCATAAGTCTGTCCTGCCTGCAAATCGCCGGCTTTGATGCTAGCACCAAAGACGTGATAGAGCAGGATTTCCGTCAGCGCTTCATCGCTCACCGTTGCCAGGTCGATGCCCAGGGCGGTGAAAGCGGCGTTGGTCGGGGCAAAAACGGTGAACGGGCCGGTACCTTCCAAGGTAGCCACCAGATTGACCCGCTGCAGCGCAGCTACTAAAGTGGAGAACTGGGCATCATTGGCAGCAATCTCTACAATCGTTTGCTCGGTGGTCGGGGTCGTTTGCTCATCGTCATCTTTACCGCAGGCAGATGCACCAATAACGAAGGCTGTCAGGAGCATCAGGCTCCACAATTTGCTTGTTTTAAACATAGGAATCTTGGATTTTTGTTTTCTAATCAATTATCGCTCCCCTAACTGTTAAAAGCAAGCAGATGTTTTCAGGCACAGCGTCAAAAGCCTTGATTTGCCTATTAATAGCATTTGGTGCAAAGA
>CAYSPJ010000290.1:0-2864 GCA_964432875.1 uncultured Phaeodactylibacter sp.
GGTTTCAAATGGTTTTCAGGCCTCGGAGAGGCCCAACGTTGGCTGGAGCGGGCACGGTTTGCACAAGAAGCCATTGCCGCCAGCATCATGCTGGATAGAGGGAGCAAAGAGATGCCTCCGAGGCCGGCTCCGGCAGAGCCCGAGCCAAGTGTAAATGGACGCTATTGGCAGGAGAGGGCGGAGCTGCCTGGCCCCCTGAACTTTTTATACCACTCCTTGCATGCTTGCAGATCACGCCCCCGGCACAGACGCCCCCGTTCTCGGGGAGAACTTGTTTCGCCAAGCGCAGGGCGGGTATCAGCTGATAAATACCATGCGTGAAAATGTGTCCTAATAGTAGCCTATCAACGACAAGCGGGCATCGCCAGCCTTACGCGGACGCGGCTTGCAACGCCATCAAAGCGCCGCTGGAAGGCGTGCTGGGCCGGGAGTGGGACAAATCGATGCTGCTGCATCGCCAGCAGGCCCCATCCCCGCCCGGCAGCGGGCGGCGCCAGCCATCCCGCCCCTGCTGCCGGGGGCAGCTTTTTTCTCTAAAATCCGACGCTGAGGTTTGCTCGTCTCACCCTCAAGCCTTATCTTAACCGCCGACTAGACTCGGGGAGGGGGTGCCTGATGCTTTGCCCATCGGCAAGCGGCTTTCCCGTCCAGAGGGCGGGAAAGGCTGTTCAACAACTTGCATACGCCACCGCTGCCCAGGGCTCGCGGGGGCGCAAGAGTTGTTTTTGCGGCGGCGGCGTATGCAAGACTATTTGATAGCCACAATAGCGATCGCCAAAATCCCTACCAAACTGGCCAACATTTTATCTCCAGCTTTGTTCCATGAACATATATTCATATCTTTGTGGTTATGGAAAGCAAAACCGGAACGATGAACGCCCAAGAGGCGGAAAAACTGGAGCGTATCGCTTACATCCTCAAGACGGTAGCGCACCCGCTGCGGCTGGGCATCGTACACCTCCTGGAGCAATACCCGCGCTTGTCGGTCTCCGACATTTGTGAGCGCCTGGGCAGTGAGCAATCATTGACCTCTCATCATTTGCAGACCATGCGGCTGAAGGGGATCCTCAGCGTCAAGCGCGAGGGGCGTAGTATGATGTACACCCTCAAGGAGCGCGATGTATCACTCATTATCGAGTGCCTGGAAAATTGTCAATGCAATATGTAATGCCGATTTAGCAGTATGAAAGAATTTTGGAACCAACGCTACGAGGAAGCGGAATACATCTACGGCAAATCTCCCAATGTGTTTTTGGCCAAAATGCTGATGGGCCTCCCTCCTGGGCGGGCGCTATTCCCTGCGGAAGGCGAGGGGCGCAATGCCGTATATGCAGCCACTCTGGGCTGGGAAGTGGTGTGTTTTGACTATAGCGAAGCGGCACGGGAAAAGGCCCTGGCGCTGGCGCGGGAAAAGGAGGTGGAGATAGATTATCAGGTTTCCACCGTAGAAGATTTTTCGTTTGCGCCCGGGGCATTCCAGCTCGTCGGTTTATTTTTCGCCCATCAGCCGCCGGCACACCGCCGTTACTTGCATGAACAAAGCTACCATAGCCTGCAAGCTGGCGGCCGCATCCTGCTGGAAGGCTTCAGCCGGGAGCAGCTCGCCTACCAATCGGGCGGGCCGCGCCAGGAAGACCTGCTCTTTAGCCCGGAGATACTTCGTGCTGATTTCCCCTTGCTGAATATAGAAGTATTGGAAGCGACGGAAACCATCCTGGCGGAAGGGCGTTACCACCAGGGCGCTGCCCATGTGGTGCACCTGGCGGGGGTAAAGTGATAACCAGAAAAGTCGATTTAACGATTAAACCGTGCATTGAAATGAGTGTTTTCGGGAAAGGCAATAAAGTATATAGCACCTTTGGGCTCAAATGCCCCAAATGCCACGAAGGCGATTTGTTTGAGACGGGCTCCTTCAGTATGAAGAAACCCTTTGACATGCATGGGCACTGCCCGCATTGCAATATGAATTTTATGCCAGAGCCGGGTTACTACTTTGGCGCCATGTTTATCTCCTACATCTTTACCGCCTTCTTTTGCATTGGCTTTATCGCCTTTTTCCACTGGCTGCTGGGCTGGAGCACGGCTGCTTCCTTTGGGCTGCTGATTGCCGTCTGCCTGGTCTTTTTCGTTTATGCCTTCCGCCTGGCAAGGTCTATTTGGCTCAATATCAATTATAAATACAACCCGGGTGAAAAGGGGGTAGCAGGTGGAAAAATATAAAGACAACACACTAATAACCATAAATTTATGGAGATCATCAATCAGGAGATACTGGGCTTGATACGCAAGCACTACCCACAAATCGCGGAGCGCGCCCTGCAGGAAGAAATTGCCCGGGTGGGCAAAGTCATGCAGTTTAAGGAAGGGGATGTCCTCATGGATTACGGAAGTTATATCAAGCTGGTACCGATTATCCTGGAGGGTAGCATCAAAGTATCGAGGGAAGACGAGGAAGGCAATGAGCTCTTCCTCTATTATCTTCAACCTGGAGAGACTTGCTCGATGTCTTTCACTTGCTGCATGATGAACAAAAAAAGCGAGATCCGCACCATCGCGGAGGAAGACACTACCGTCATCGGCATCCCTAACCGCTACATGGATGAATGGATGGGCCGTTATCAAAGCTGGAAGAACTTTGTGATGACTTCCTATGACAACCGCATGTTAGAACTGGTGCGCACCATTGACAGCATCGCCTTCAAGAAGATGGACGAGCGCCTGGTGGAGTATCTGGAGAAGAAAGCCAAGGCAACCGGCTCCAAGACCATTAATGCCACCCATCAGGAAATCGCTTACGATATGAATGCCTCGCGCGAGGCGGTCTCCCGCCTGTTGAAGCAGTTGGAAAAAGAAGGCCGCTTGAA
>CAYSPJ010000291.1:0-2806 GCA_964432875.1 uncultured Phaeodactylibacter sp.
TATGCAACAGCCTAGCTGTCATCCCTACGGGATTTTTCCGCCCGCTGCACGAAATAGTGCCGAGAACCTTGGGGATGACCAATGAGCACACTTCGACTTTGCTCCGTGCATCGCTTCCCTATAGCAGGGCATGCCTTCGAGCAGTCGGACACCTCGAAGATGAGCATGTGTTTAGTGCTTGTATCCCCGCAAGAACGGGCACCTGCAAGCACAGCGCTTTCCTCCATATCGCCTTTGCCCCTCACCTGTGGCAGCGAAGTGCCTCCTGCACGCTAAACACCATACGGGTTTCAAACCTGAAGTTGATAATTATCGTGAGGCTATACGCTTCCTTTGGTCAGTGCTTACTAATACAGCCGCTTGAAAGGGACAAAGTCCAGCTTAGAGTTGTCTTTTGAAAGCGGCCAACCCACCACTCACTCGCTCCGCAAGCTCTCTACCGGATTGGCCAGTGCCGCCCGCACGCTTTGGAAGCTGACGGTCAGGAAGGCAATCATCAGGGCTGCCGCGCCAGACAGGGCGAACATCCACCACTGCAATTCGATGCGGTAGGCGAAATCGTCCAGCCATTTTTGCATAAAATAGTATGCTATCGGCGAGGCGATGACGATGGCGATGAGCACCAGTTTCAGGAAATCTTTGGCCAACAAGCCCGTGATGCCCACCGCACTGGCACCCAATACTTTGCGGATGCCGATTTCCTTGGTGCGGCGGTTGGCCATAAAAGTGGCTAGCCCGAACAGGCCGAGGCAACTGATGAGCAGGGCTACGCCAGTAGCGAGATTGATAATGCGGGCCGTTTGCAGTTCTTCTTCGTAGGCATACCGGAGCTCATCATCGTAAAACTCGTATTCAAAAGGCGCCGATGGATAGATTTCTTTCCATTTTGCCTCGATCGCGGCCAGGGTTTTGCTCCAATCTGCAGGATCGCGGGAAGCGAGCCGGATATTCAGGATGGACAAGTAACTCCGTTCGCTGGCAAACAGCAGCGGGTCGATCTCCTGAAAAAAAGAGGCGGTGTGAAAATCGCCTACTACCCCGACGATGGGCAGCGCCTTGGCTTCCGTTTCACTCAAAAACTGCCCCAAGGCTGCCTGCGGCGATTCGAAGCCAAATGCCCTTACCGCAGCTTCATTGATTACGTATTCGCGTGCGGTGTCGGAAGGCAGGAGGTTCCGCCCGGCCAGTAAAGGCAGTTCGTAAAGCGGGATCAGTTCCCCATCCACATACTTTTGATAGACATTCCGCCGGATCTCCTCGCCGCTTGCACCACGGGAGGAATAGCTGTTGCTGCTGTAGCTGCGGCTAAAAAGCGGATCGCCAAGCGCCGCCTGCTCTACGCCCGGCAACTGCCGGAGCGCTTCACAGAGGACAAATTGTTTGTCCTTATAGGCCGGCTGCCCGCGCAGCTTCCAGGGCGTTTCTACCAACACTACAGCATCGCGGTTGAAGCCCAGGTCTTTATGCATGGCAAAATGAAGCTGCCGCCCCATGATGACGGCCCCGATGATGAAGACCTGGGCCACGGCAAACTGGAAGACAATCAGCCCTTTGCGCAAGCTGGCACGCCTGCTGCCCCCGGAATCGGCCTGCCCGCGCAACACCCGCACCGGCTGCGCCTGCCCGACCAACCAGGCGGGATAGGCCCCCGAAAGCAGGCTGACCACAACGGTGAGAACCGCTAAAAATAATATGGTGGGGCCGTAGTGCACGTATTTCAGCACATCTTCGGGCAGCACTTCACGATAGTGCTGAAAAAAAGCAGCGGTGAGCAAGCCGGCCAATCCAATGGCCACCAGCACCACGATAGCAGTCTCGCCGAGGAAATGCAGCAGCAAGGTGCTGCGGCTGCTGCCCAGCGTTTTGCGGATGCCGATCTCGCGGGCACGCTGGGGTATCTGGGCCGTGGCGAGATTTACATAATTGATGCAGGCCAGTAGCAGCAGGAAGGCCGCCACCCCCATGAGCGCATACAATACCTTCTTGTTGGCCACCCGGCTGCGGCTGACGTAGTCCATTTCAAAATGCACCTCGGCCAAAGGCTGCAGTTCATGCTTGCGGCTCATATTCCACTTTTTCATCGCCTCGCCGCCTTTTTCATCCGATATGCGGTTGATCTGTGCCAGCGCTGCTCCTGCATCAGCCCCTTCTGCGAGGCGGAGGTAGAGCTGGTCGCCGGAATTGACGCTCCCCCAGCGGTTTTCATCAAAATGGTGCTCTGCCGCCGCCCGGAATTCCCTCCCGATAAAGCTGCTGGGATAAGGCAGATCGGCTACCACGCCACTCACTTGCAACAGCAGGGTGTCATTGTAGAGGAGGGTTTGGCCCAATATCGCCTCCGGGCCAAGGCCGGGGAAATACTTCTCCGCACGGCTTTGGGCCAAGGCCGTCTGCCCGGGCTGAGGAGGGTTGCCGGCCAGCCACTGGTAAGGCACGAGGCGGAAGTAATCCTCGTTCACGATGACCACTTGCTCCACATCCTCAAAAACCGGGCCGCCACTCCCACCCGCCTGCACGCTCGACACCCAGGTGTCAAAAACTGAAGCGGCCAGCTCTACCCCGGCTACCGAGGCCGCCTCGCGGGCCAGCGGTATCGGTATTCCAGCATTGCCGCTCTCCTCTCCGTCCATGGTAAAGCGGCTCACCACGCGATAGACGCGCTCCCGATCGGGCTGGGGCGCATCGTAGCTAAACTCGTAGGAAACGTACTGGTACATAATCCAGGCCGCGCTGATGCCAATAGCCAAACCCACGGCATTTAAGATGGTGAACGCACGGTTGCGCCAGAGGTGGCGCAGGGTCAAGA
>CAYSPJ010000292.1:0-2781 GCA_964432875.1 uncultured Phaeodactylibacter sp.
GAGCGGCAGATGTCACCTCAAGCGCTTGCGGATGGTGTCATCTGAAAACGCAGAGGGGGCACTAGCGCAGCAGCAGCACCTCTCCGGCATCCCGAAAGACCTCCCGGCCCAATTGATAAGATAGCGACCAGGCATAAGCCCCGGCGGGCATCGGCTTGCCCTGGAAGCTGCCATCCCATCCCTGTTCCGGCACCGCTGTTTCAAACAACAAAGCGCCCCAGCGCGAAAAAACCTGGAGGCGGTAATTAGCCACCGGGCAGGCCGCACCGGGCAGGAAAGCATCGTTGCGCCCATCATCATTGGGCGAGAAAGCATTGGGGATATAGAAGCAATTCGGGCAGCCCAGGGCTTGCAGCAAAGCATTGGCAGTGACAGTGCCGCAGCCATTGCGCGCCTCGACACTATAACTGCCAGGGCGCAAGACGGTGATCTCCGTGCCGCGCTGGCCATTGGACCATGCCAATTCATCCGTATCTTGGGCTACTGCCATCAGGATTTTCTCCTCTCCAGGGCAGAGCGTGGTATCGCCCGTGATAGCCACTTCCGGCAAAGGGCGGGCAGCGATGGCCCAGGCAGTATCGAAAACCCCGCAGGCATTGCTTACCACCAGGCTGTACTGCCCGGGGCCGATAGCGATCGCCCCTGGCAGGTTGCTGCCGCCCGACCACAGGTAGCTGTCTGCATTATCGGATACCGCCAGGAGAGGGCCCTCTTCACCCGGGCATAAGGCCTCCGGGCTGCTCAATTCTACCTGCGGAGGGCCCAGCAGCGCCACCGTCGCCGTCATTGCCGTGCTGGCCCCGCACTGATCGGTAGCCGTCACGCTATAAATGCCAGGGGCAGAGACGGATATACTTGCCTGCGTCTCGCCGGACGACCATCGGAAGGTGGTGAATTCATTGGTGGTGGCAGTCAGCAAGATAGTATTGCCGGGGCAAAATGCGCGCGGGCCGATAATCGACAGCTCCGGCGGCAGGTTCTCTCCGGTGCTGATCAGGACCGTATCAGCTGCCGACCCGCAATTATTGGAAACGGTGACGATATAGGTGCCCGGGCTGGAAACCAGCAAAGTCTGCGTGGTGTCGCCAGTGGACCACAAGAAGCGGGCTCCTGGGTTTTGCGCATCCAAGCGGATCGTATCTCCATTGCACTGTAGGTTTTGGTCGGGTCCGATATCAACTTGCAAGACCGCTTCGCCACCGAAGAGATGGTCGGGGAAATTGGGCAACATGCCAAAGCCCTGCCCCTGGACGTTGTAGGAAAAGATGGCGCGGCGGACGTTCGGGATGTCGGTATTCGGGCATTCGATCGCGCTCAAGCGGATGATGCCCTGCGCAGGCATGAGCAATTCGAGGAAATAGATGGTACCGTCGGGGCCCAATTGCATGCCACGGGATAGCATATCGTTGAAGCTGGCTAATTCTAAGCGCGAAGCAGCGATATCAGCGGCCTGCATATCGAAGCGGAAGAAGCGGGCCGAAGCCAGGGCATTTTTCGCCGTGTATAGATAGCGGCTGTTGGGGGAGAAGGAAGCCGAATAGCTATTGGACAAAGGCAGCAACTGGGGCGCGCCGACTTGCCCGGTGGCCGGGTTAAAGGGGAAGAGGTATTCTTCGATGAACAAGAAATTGCCGTCGGGAGAAGCCTTGATGGGGCCTTCGGGCACGATGTTCAGCCCATTGGGCTGCAGCGGCAAGGCTGGCTGGATGCCGCCAGCGGTAACTGGGATGACGACGAAAGCCCCCGTATTGCCGTCCGTAGCAATAATCCAGTAGCTCTGTCCATTGCTATGGCGCACGGCCGTCAGGCTTTCGAAGGCCGGCACGTGCAGCCGCTGGTCGGCCAGGCTTACTCCGCCCAGGCCGCCGTTGAGGTTCATGTCGATCACGAAATAAGACAGCCCCCGCCCTAAAGGCTGATTGGGTGCCGAGCCGCCGATGTTGAACTCGACTTCTTCCATGGTAAATAAAAAATAGTTATTGGGCTGCCCCGGGTGGGGGATAATGATGCTGGACTGGGCCGCGCTATACCCGCCGCCCTGGGTACCCTGCATGTTATACATCACCTGATGGTTGCGGTTCCAGATCATGCCGGTAGAAAGGGCTTGTGCTGGCCGGCCTCCACCATTGGTATAGAACAGCAGATTGCCGTCGGCATCGTTTGCCACGGCGCAGCCCTGGAAGGCGATAATGGCCCCATCCGTGCGTTGCACTGGCGCGCCGCCAGAGAAATCCAGCCCGAGCTGGGATCCGAAATACCAAATATAGCCCTCATTTTGGGCAGTGCCGGTCGCCAGCGCCAGCAAGATTATCAGGAGAGTGCCGAACTGCTTCATCGCGCGTTTGAGTTTTTGAACGGCGAAGATAACGATTTAGGGCAAAGCGTTTTGACGGGAGGGAAACAGAATGGCTTTTTTCGGGATATACGGCCTGTTTCCCCGGCTGAGGGATGAGGGAAGGTAAAGCGGGCATGATGGGGGTAAATGCGTCGGAATATCCAGTTTAGGCACTAACCCAATGACGCAACGATGATATGGAAGTTTGACAAAGAGTACAAATGGCTAAGCAACTTTGCACCCTGCACCATAGTGCTGAGTAGAAACGGGCGATGCCTATATTCAGGAAGGCAACTTCTGGGGCGATACTTTTTGGGGCGTGGATTTAAACTCAAAACTGGGTGAAAATCGTCTGGGGAAAATGATAATGGAGATTCGTGATGAATTGAATAGTGAAGCCGTTAGTAAAACTTGACAGTACACCGCATCTACGCCTATGCTGCGCC
>CAYSPJ010000293.1:0-2776 GCA_964432875.1 uncultured Phaeodactylibacter sp.
GCAAAGTACAATTCTTGATGCTTTTGCTCGCTGGTACAGGACGATAGGAGCAAGAGGAGGCTAATGCCAGTGATTTTTGATAGGTGTTTCATGACTAAGGGCGAGCGTCCAACGACTTAGTTCATCAACAGGCGCCTATTCAATTGAGCCTGTTGATGTTGACCTGACTGCATACAAGTGTAAGCCCGTATATCCAAAAAACGGTGGATGAGGCCGATCAATCCTAACGCTTATCATCTTCTCTTTACTATTTTGGCACGGGTTGAACACCAGAAACAATATAATCGCAAAGAACACAAGGTTACTGATTTTCATGCGACTTACATTCTAAGGCAACATTTTCTCCACCCGCTTCATTGAGCGGCTGTCGTGTACCAACTCGATGACAATTACGGCGGCATAGGGCAACTCCTCTACTGTGAAAATAATCTTATCGCTTGGATTTTTCGGCGATCAAAGCATCTATCTCTGTATAATTGCCTGGCTTCACATCTTTGACAATAGCTTCGAATGCCTCATCAGCCTCCTGGAGCAGACGGGGCATCCACAGCTAAAAAGCTGCCAGCTAAGGCAAATCGGGGGTGCTGCGGATTAAACAACCGCCCGGGCAACAGGCACCCCCCACCCTACTTCCCCGCCAGCCCCGGATACCGCTCCTCCACCTCCAGCCTATCCTTCACCACTGCCACCTTCGGGAAAGCGCGCGCGCCTTCCGCCCGCTCGGCCTCGACGAAAAACACCAGCTCCCCCGCGTCGCGGTCCTCGATGAAGAGGGGCTGGCCGAAGAGCCAGCGGGGGTAGCCCTGCAGGTTTACCTGCCCGACCCGGGCGATGTCCTCCGGGCCGAGGTGGTAGAGGTAGCCGGTGGCGGTGTTGAAGAGGAAGGTCTCGCTGCCTTGGCGGATGGCTTTGAAGTGGCCCTGGAAAAAGGCGGAGTCGGGGATGGATTGGTAGCGGTGGGCTTTCCCTGATGGATGGTATTCCAGTTTTGGCGTGTGGTACCAATAGGAGCTTTGCGGCGGGGCATATCCTCCGACGGTGTCGATTGTATACGTCACGGCTTCGGCCCAATCCCCTTTGCCTTCGTCCGCCCCAGGCAGCGGGTAAGCATAGTCCCAAACCGTGATTTGCCGGTTGTCCCTGATGAAAAAAACAAAAGAGGCGCTGTCGATAGCTAGCATATCAAAGGATACTTCCCTGACTTCGATCTCTTTGAAAAAATCCCGTCCATGCTGCCCTGAAAGCCAACGAAATAAAGATGAGAGAGGGTATACCATCCGCCAATTTTGAAAATAGCTTTCTTGTGCGAGACGTTGGTTGATGATGCGTATTTGCTCAGCTTCATCCGGGTACTCGCGGGCGAGCCGGATAGAAGACAGGCTATCTTGCGCCCGCCGCTGACGCTCTCCTTCTTTGGTCAGTTTTTTTCGGAACAGCCAATGTGAGCTGCTTTCGGGGCGTGAGTGATGGCAGCTTACGCCGTACGCCAAGCTATCGGTTATATCCCATACAAATGGATAGTCGTACGACGGCGATTGGAACACAGCGCCGATATAAGTGTCAAAACATGCCCCCTGATGATTGACAGGGCAAGCCTCTAGATATGTCCCGGCTACCTCTCCGCTAGAACGCCCATAAAAGAGCAGCTTGTCGATCACGACCGCTTTCTCAACCCTGCCTTGGGCGAGCATGGCCGTGGATAGCAGGCACAGGGCTAATGGCAAACAATATCTGAGCATCATATTAACGTATTTCCAAATCGGCAGGATCGAAGTTATTCCTAAAATAGACTTTATACCCCTGCCTGTTTTGACCGTTTATAATAATATTTTCAGCTTGGAAGGTTTCAAGATATATCCCATCCACGGAAGCTTTCAATTGATCATCTGTATTGTATGACAGACCGTAGGAAGGATCGTAGTATTTCACCATTCCAGGGCCTTCAATTGCTAGTTCAATCAGCTCATGCCACCGAAAAATTTCGTTCATGGGGCACTAAGGCATCCTGCACCACCGCCCGCACCGGGGCGCTGTACGGCAGGCCCAGCTCCAGGAAGACCAGGTCTTGGGCGGGGTTGGGGAAGAGGCGCAGGGCTTGGAGCGGGCTGCGCTCTTGGCCGCGGGCCGGGCTGGTTAGTGCCTCCTGCCGGACCAAAGCCCTCCGCTCAATGGCCCCGGATCGGAATATAGACCTCCTCGTCGAGGACGATGGGCGTGCTGGCGGCCCAGGCTCTGATCTCCTTGATGGAACCTGCTGCTCGGTGGGGGAAATTGCTGATTTTGTGCCTTATCGCCAAGATGACATAAGTGTAGTAATAAATCTGATCGAAGCCGAGGAAGTTGCCCGCCGCATCATAAATCATCATGTCGCCCGAATAGCTCCTGTCGTCATACAACATCTCGATCAAGGGCGCCATCGCTTCGATGCTGTTCAAGTAGATCAGATGCTCTACCAACGAGCTCGCCTTCAATGAAATATCTCGCTCTGCCCGGAAGGCTTTGATGATGGCCTCGCTCCTGGCCCGATCGCCAAAGCGCCCCAGGGTCAATTGTGCCGCCCAAGGCAGGCTGTAGTATGGCAAGCGGGTTGTCGGCTCCCGCTCTGCCAGCTCCTCCAGCCGCGCCTGCTCTTCCCGTATGTCCAAATATCCGATCATGAAAACCATCGCCGTGGTCACCAGCCCATCGTCGTTCAGCGCTTCCCGGATGACGCGCTTGCTGGCGCGAGGGTCACGGCTTTATCTTGTCCGGATTTTGACGGGTATCAAAAATGTCG
>CAYSPJ010000294.1:0-2718 GCA_964432875.1 uncultured Phaeodactylibacter sp.
GATAAAGGATAAAGGAAAAAGGATAGAGGGGGGAGCTTCGGTTAGCTTTTGATTCCCACTTTTCCTTTTTACTTTTTACTTTTTACTTCAAAAAATGCCCTGCTACTACCTCCTCCACAAACCCTACGGCGTTTTGAGCCAATTTACCCGTGAGGCCCCCGAGCACCGCGTATTAGGAGATTTGTATGCCTTCCCTCCCGAGGTCTATCCGGTAGGCCGGCTCGATAAAGACAGCGAGGGGCTGCTGCTACTGACCGACGACAAGAAGCTGAACCACCTGCTGCTCGACCCGGCTCATGCCCATCGGCGCACCTACCTGGTGCAGGTGGAAGGCATCCCTACCTCCGAAGCGCTGGAGCAGCTCCGCCAAGGGGTAGCCATCAAAGTGGGCAAGCAAAGCTACACGACCCGGCCAGCCCGCGCCCGCCTTCTGCCCCACCCTCCTACCCTGCCCGAACGCGACCCGCCGGTGCGCTTCCGTATAACTGTACCCGATACCTGGATCGAGCTGGAGCTGACCGAGGGCAAAAACCGCCAAGTGCGCCGTATGTGCGCCGCCATTGGCTTCCCGGTGCTGCGGTTGGTGCGCACCCGCATCGAAGGGCTGCATCTCGAAGGCCTGTCACCAGGCAAGGTGCAGGAACTGAAACGAGAGGAGGTATACCGGGCGATTGGACAGCCCGGAGGCTGAGGTACAGCTGCTACCTGATATCGCGCCGTTTTTCACCCACCCAAAACAGTCCCATCCCCCCCCCGCTCCTACCCCATCACCGCAACACCTGCCACAACACCTGCACAAAGATGATTTTCCCGATGAGCAGCAGCGGATAGACCAGCGCATAGCCATAGGTCGGCAATTTATTGTGTGCCTGATTGTTGGCGAAATCCAGGTTGGCGGGGTGGTGGCTAATCATGCCAGTGAGGAGGATAAAGGGGATGCGCAGCAGCTTGTAGCCAGCCAGGAGGATGATCATGCCGCCCAGGATGCTCACCAGCGCCCCGGAAAGGAACATCTTGGGGCCGACCGGGCTGAGCATGGTAGCCAGGAAGGTGGCCCCGGAATTGATGCCGATAGCCGCCAGCATGAGGATCAGGCCGATTTGGCGGAGCGTCAGGTTGGCGGAATACGGCAGCGCCCACAAGATGGGGCCCGTGCGGCGGATGTAGGATAGGAACAGCCCGGCGACCAGGGGCCCGCCTGCAAAGCCAAGGCTGAAGAGAATACCGCCTGGCAGCGCCATCTCGATGCTGCCCAGCATGATGCCCAGGCCCATGCCCAGCCCAAATGACAACAAATCGATATGGCTAAGATGCTCGTAAGAATCGCCGAAGACAACCCCCAGCTCTTTCATATCCCGCTCTTTGGCCAGCAAACGGATGCGGTCGCCCAACTCCAGCACCGTTTCCGGCGTCGCCACCGTATCCAGGTCGCCCCGGCGCACGCGGGTGAAAACTACCTGGTATTTTTCATGCAAGTTGAGGGAAGCGATCGTCTGGCCAGCGATTTTAGAGTTGGAGACAAAAAGGCGGCGTACGCCAAAAACCGATAAGTTTTCAGCCAAGTCTATTTTAGCCGGCTTGCCAAGCAAGGTCACCGCTTGAGCCACTCCTGTTTCTTCACCCACGATGGTGACCAGGTCGCCAGCTTCAAACTCGGTTTCCCAATGGCAGAGCGACTGCACGTCGCCGCGCTGGAGGCGGCCAAAAACAACGCCTTCGAGGGGGTACTTCCGGCGCAGCTCGCGCAGCGTAATACCCAGGGCATCCGGGGTCTCCATCACAACCGTTTGGCGGGTGATCGGCTGCCCGCTGGGGAATTCACCGCCCAGCGCTTTTGCCTCGGCTACATAGTCGATACGCAATAAGCGCTGCATCAGGGCTACTGCAATCATCAGGCCCAGCACGCCCATCGGGTAGGAGATAGAATACCCTACTACCGCGCTATTGGACATCTCCTGGGCCTCTTTTCCACCCTGGGAATAGATGGCATCCAGCAGGCCAGCCAAAGCAGGGGTGTTGGTGGTGATGCCCGCCAATAAGCCCGCCGCCGCAGAAGCGTCGAAGCCCAGAAGCAAAGATATCCCCCAAATGCACACGCTCAATACGCTCAGGGCCAACATCGCCAGCCCCAGGTTGGCGGTGCCGCGCTTGCGCAGCGAACGGAAAAAGGAGGTACCCGAGCTCAGCCCGATACTATAGACGAAAATCGCCAGCCCCAGCAGCTTGATCACGTCGGGTATCTTAATCTCAGGCTTGGCCGCGCCAATGGCTAAGCCTGCAAACAGCACCGCCGCCACCCCCAGGCTGTTGCCCCGCAGCTTGATGTTGCCGATAAATGAACCCAGGGCCGCGACGATAAAGAGGTAGAATAGGGCTTCTTCTGTGCTTGAGGCGGTATTCATTGGTTTTGATGTGTTATGAGGGGCAAAGGTAGTGGTTTTGCGCGACAAACCGCTACGCTAGCCTGCCAAGGCCAGCTTATTTCCCCCGCTGTTACCTGGGGGTGAAACCTAGGCTGTTGCATAAGGCCGTTTTTGAGAGGAATCTGTTCCCACTGTTTCGGTCTTGACCAACTTGGTCGATGTGATTGGGTTGCGTTTTTTTCGGGAAACTCCACCTGGTTTTCAATGTGCGACCCCTCCGGGGCAATGCCGTAGAATTAAGCGCAAAGGCAGATACCTTGCTAGGGTCGTCAGATTTCATGCTTGGTTTCAGGAG
>CAYSPJ010000295.1:0-2682 GCA_964432875.1 uncultured Phaeodactylibacter sp.
CCCACCACCTCGGGTTACGCTTGCGCTCCCCCACCCGCCACACCACCGCCCGGGGGGGGGGGAAGAGGGGCAAAACACCCGCAAGCCATTGTATTGACCCGGGGAAAGTTCGCTTGGGCGCGCTCCGAACAAGCATGTTTGTGAAAGAACTTTAGTCAAAGATAAGCTAAATACCAATACAACGCAAGGCCCTGTTGCGGGTAAATGTAAAACAGCAGACAAAAACAAAAGTGCCGGGCTGGTCCAGCCCGGCACTTTCCGGCATTCCAGCGCATTCTGATGCGCCGTTAAATAAACGTTAAGGCGCTTAAGATTGAGCTGCCTCGTAGTTTTCCGTCACTTTTTGCCAATTGATGACGTTGTAGAAGGCCTCGACATAGTCGGGACGGCGGTTTTGATAGTTGAGGTAGTAAGCGTGCTCCCACACATCCAGGCCCAGGATAGGGGTACCCTGGTGTTCGGCCACATCCATCAAGGGGTTGTCTTGGTTGGGCGAAGAAGTGACGAACAGCTTCCCTGCTCCGTCTACGCAGAGCCAGGCCCAGCCGGAGCCGAAGCGGGTAGCGGCCGCTGCAGAGAATTGCTTTTTAAACTCGGCGAAGCTGCCAAAGTCCCGCGCGATCGCCTTGTGGATGCTCATGCCTTCGGAAGGCTGTCCGCCGCCATCAGGCGACATGACCTCCCAGAACAGCTTGTGGTTCCAGAAGCCGCCGCCGTTGTTGCGCACGGCAGGGGAGTGTTTGGAAATGCCTGCCAGGATTTCATCGATGCTCTTCTTTTCCAACTCGGTGCCTTCAATAGCTGCATTCAGGTTGTTGGTATAGCCAGCGTGGTGTTTGGTATGGTGTATCTCCATGGTGCGAGCGTCGATATGTGGTTCGAGCGCATCGTATGCATAAGGAAGGTCGGGAAGTTTGAAAGCCATAAATGTGGATTTTTTAATTAAGGAATATTTCGTTTTGTTTAGCGTTTCAGCCTAAATGTTAAACGCCAGGCAAGGCAATAAGTTTATCGCCAGCCCCATTTGACCAGCTGATTTTATGCCGCCGGGCGGGGAAAAATCCTTGGGCAAAGCTTACCTTTGCGGGCAGCAGGCCCGAGGCTGCTATGCCTCCTGCCAGCGATGACCCATCAATTGATGCCAGGGCGGGGAAGCCCGCTGGAAACTTATTAGTTAACCGCGCCAAAAAACGTGCATTATGACATTCAGAAAGGAAAAAGACAGCCTCGGATATGTAGATGTGCCTGCCGATAAATACTGGGCAGCGCAAACCCAACGCTCGGCTGAAAACTTCAAAATCGGCGGGCAGCTCATGCCCATAGAGATCATCCGCGCCTTTGCCATCCTGAAAAAAGCAGCGGCTTTGGCCAACCTGGACCTCGGCGTGCTGCCCCAAAGCAAAGCCGACGCCATCGCCCAGGTCTGCGATGAGATACTGGCAGGCCAGCTCGACGACCAGTTCCCGCTCGTCGTCTGGCAGACTGGCTCGGGCACCCAATCCAATATGAACCTCAATGAAGTGATCGCCAACCGCGCCCACGTGCTGGCCGGCGGCAGCCTGGAAGACGCCAAGAAGAGCCTCCACCCCAACGACGACGTCAACATGTCGCAATCTTCCAATGATACCTTTCCCACTGCCATGCACATCGCTGCCTACAAGATATTGGTGGAAGTGACCATCCCGGGCATCGAAGCGCTGCGCGATACCCTATGGCAAAAAGCCGAGGCTTTCATGGGTATCGTCAAAATCGGCCGCACCCACTTCATGGATGCCACCCCAGTGACGGTGGGCCAGGAGCTGTCGGGCTACGCCACTCAGCTCGACAATAGCCTGCGTGCCATACGCCATACTCTGGAGCACCTGTCTGAACTAGCCCTCGGCGGCACCGCCGTGGGCACTGGCTTGAATGCTCCCAAAGGCTACGATGTGAAAGTGGCGGAAAGGATTGCGGAACTCAGCGGCCTGCCCTTTATCACCGCCCCCAATAAATTTGAAGCCCTGGCCAGCCACGATGCGCTGGTGGAAGCCCATGGCGCCCTGAAAACCGCCGCCGTCGCCTTGATGAAAATAGGCAACGACATCCGCATGTTGGCCTCCGGGCCGCGCTGCGGCATCGGCGAGCTCATCATCCCCGCCAATGAGCCGGGTTCCTCCATCATGCCGGGCAAGGTGAACCCCACCCAATCTGAAGCCCTCACCATGGCCATGGCCCAGGTGATGGGCAACGATGTGGCGATCAACATCGGCGGCATGAACGGCCACTTCGAACTCAACGTCTTCAAACCCCTGATTATCTACAACTTCCTGATCTCAGCTCGCCTCATCGGCGAGGCTTGCCAGAGCTTCAACGAAAACTGTGCCGTGGGTATCGAGCCAAACCACAACCGCATCCGGGAAAACCTCAACAACTCCCTCATGCTGGTCACCGCCCTGAACACCCACATCGGCTACGATAATGCCGCCGCCATCGCCAAAAAAGCTCATGCCGAAGACAAAACCCTCAAAGAGGCCGCTATCGAACTGGGCCTGCTCACCGCCGAGCAGTTCGACCAGTGGGTCCGCGCCGAAGAGATGATTTGATGGGCCAGGGCCTCCCCCGCTTCCCAAGAGGTGAGTCAGCATTGCCAGGGCTGACTCACCCCGCCTAGTCATTTTAACTGGTTTTCAATCATTTACACCC
>CAYSPJ010000296.1:0-2632 GCA_964432875.1 uncultured Phaeodactylibacter sp.
ACAAGGTGTCGCCCAGCAAGTCGGGGTGGATGCAGCTCGGTGGCCGTTCTTGCGCAAAAGATCCGTTTTCGATGTCATCCCGCAAGCCGGCGGTATGCGCCAGCAAATGGCTGATGCTGATCGGCGGCATTGCGGCTGGCTTGCGGAAGCGCAGCTCGGGCAGATATTGCTCGATTGGGCTATTTAAATCGATCAGCCCACGCTCCGCCAGTTGCATGACTGCGATGGCCGTGATGGCCTTGGTACATGAGCCTATTTTAAACACAGTGCTATCCGTCACAGCTTGCCCCGCTGCTTTATCGCGCAGCCCATAGTTGTGGATAAATGTCTTTTCCTCCGCTAAATCGAATAGCACCAATGAAGCGCCAACCACTTTTTCACGTGTAGCATGGTCGTGCAGCAAGGTATCCAGACGGGGAAGTTGCGCACAGACCGCGACTTGAAAAAGCATTGCGGAGGTTAAGATACAGATTTTTTGCATTGTTGATTTGTGGCCCATGGTTGTGGTATTGTGTTGATTTAGGGCTTGTTCAGGTTTTATCCTTCGCGCCCAAATGGCCACTTTTTCGCTTATGCTTCGTTGCCGAAACGGGCTTCGTAGCGCTGCTACGTTCCCCTTTCGGCGTCTCGCCTAAGCCAAAAAATGACTCATTTGGGCATCAAAAACAAAACCTGAACAAGCTCTTAATCTGCGCCATTGCAAGAACCTTTGCTTATAGGTTTATCGGTTTTTTATTCTTGTCATGGCCCCCAGGTGCAAAGCTTCCTCTGCGCCTGGGGGCGCCGTTTCTGCTGAATAAATCAATTAGGAATATCTTCGATGATAGCCACACCCTTAGCCCGGGACAGCGGCTTAGCGCCTTGAATGCCTGTTGGCTGGGGAGCTGTTGGATATTCCGAGATGTTGTAGTAATTCATTGTCATAGCTAATATGTTTTAGGAGTTAATGTTTGTATTTACAGCACAAAAATATGCCGCCCGCTGGCTTGGTGCAAAGACAATTTCGCCATTTTGTCACACCCCAAATCGGGCAGAGTTCAATGGCTGTTCCTTGTCGGTTCGATCCTGTTTCAAGGCTGATAGGAAACCTGAAGGGGTGGCTGCCTGGCGTTTGGTGATGGCGGGAGAGCTATTGGCTGCGAAGGTCTTTATAGCAGGCAATGTCAATCAACGAATATTGGACCTCTCCGAGGCCTGTCAATATTTTGATTATCATTATTCTACAAGCATAGGGCCACTCAGATGCCTGCTCTGACTAAGCCAGAATTGTGCGAAATTTGTAGCCCTATCCTATCGGGGCCACCTGTAAGAACCGGTCGCCCCTGCTACTCAGTGCCGCTCGAACGCCTGCTCCCACTGTAGTTTGCCTTCCGGATCGAAGTATTTGATGCCAGTGAAGGCTTCCTTGTTTTGAAACCAGGGGCCGTTGGGTTTAGACATGCCGATCATCAGGCGCCCGTTTTCGCCGCCAATCATCAGGGCTTTAGTGCCGTCTTCCAGGGCTACGATGTGCACAGCTTCACCATCGTTGTCGTCCACGCCCATGACGCTTCTGGCGGTGCCGTCGGCGGTAGTATTGACGCCGGCGCCGCCTTTTTCCCAGCCCTCGCGGTCGTTCCAGGTCAGGCCGGCGGCTTCAAACATCCTTTTACCGGAATTGGGGTCCGGGAGCTGATCGCCGATGAGCACCCGGTCGAAGCCTTGTTCGTTCATCACTGCCATGCCGATGGCGCTATGGCGGTAGTCTTGGTACCATTGCATAAACTGATCGGGATTGCGGTAGTTCCTGGCCCAGTATTTGCGCACCAGGGCGGTATCGGTGCGCACCCGGTGGGGCGAAGCGGGTAGGGGGGCACCGATGAGGATGCGGTCTCGGCCCTCGCTGTCTTCGACGACGATGCCTTTGACACGGATGATGCCAAACTTCTGTTGACCGCTGGTGAAAGCCAGGGTAATAAAAATGAAAATCAGGGCGAAGCAGCTGAACAGCCCGCGCTGCAGCCGGCGCACTTGCTTTTGGAGGATCGCGGTTTCGGTGGTCATAATGGTGTGGTTTTGGTTGATGGCCCACCCCCTCTGGTTTTGTGTTGCGGTTGAGGCGGGTTGTGTATGGAAGACAGCAAAATGCTCGCAGAGGTTGCAGCATAGTACGCTGCTTGGAAGCTGCCTCAAAAGGCCAATTCGGCGAATCGCAATAGAGCACCGAAGGTTTCGTCGCTCTTAACACATCTTGCGGGCGCGTCAAGCCTTTTTAGCCACAGATTGCGCGGATTTTCACGGAGCTGCCTGGCAGCAGCGCGTGGTTTTCAGCCACAAATTGCACATATTTTCACGAAGCAGTGCGCTGGTAGGGGAGTGGTTTATTAGCCATAGATTGCACGGAATGCTCTCAGATCGGACGGGCAGCCAATCCGGGAGCACGGCTGATCTGAGCTGGCGCCTCGTGTACTAAGTTCTTGCCGGCCTCAAGCCTTGCTTTTTTCCGCCCCGCCTGGACTTCGTAGGGTGAAAGCCTTATTCGGCCTCGCTAAACGCGGGCTTCTAAAAATAGCGGCGGATTAACCTACAGAAACTTATCTCGCGAGGCACTAGCATAAGCGCAAAGGCAGCCTTGGCTCGGCAGCGCAGGTCG
>CAYSPJ010000297.1:0-2546 GCA_964432875.1 uncultured Phaeodactylibacter sp.
GGTTTGCTTTCATAGCGCGAAGTGTTTAACTGGTTTGATAATGCTTCAAATATAATCCGAAATGCGTTTGGTTTTACCAGTCAGAGTGCTAATGTTGTGTTAAAATGCAATATGTGGGCAAGTAGCGGAACAAGCTCAGGTTCTGGCGAGCAAAAAGAAGGGCAGAGGCAGCATGCTGCCCCTGCCCCACTTGTGCTGAGCAGTAAAATGTGGCGACGGCTTCCTGCCGCCCTACTTCGGCTCAAGGGCGAAAGCGGCGAGGTCAGAAGCATCAAAATGATTGAGGATGCTGGTGCCATTGGTGTGCAGCGCATCCACGTAGAGGCTTTCGGCGAAAGCCGCCTTGTCGCAAGCGCCTAACAAGTCGCCGACATTAACGGCATTGCGGTATATCCCGTCTGCGCCGAGGGTGTAATTTGCCGTGGCGCCGATGACCATGCCTCCAGTATTGGCACCCGGCAGCACTGCTGCACTTGTGCCGCGCCTGACGCCAAAGCTGAAGATCGCAAAATGGTTGGGATGGCTGGCGCGGAAGCGGAAATTGACACTTGACCCGCCTTTGCTGGTGTACTGCACGAAGCCACATTCGGTAGAAGCAGCGGTGCCGTCCACTTCCACGCTAAATATTTGGGCGCTACACCCTTGATTGTCGATGCGCACTTTCATGCGGAAGGGTTTGAAGCCGTCTTCGCTAGTGGGGATGAGGAAAGCGGGCCCAGCAGGCTGAGACTCTCCCAGGTTGGCAGGGTTGCTTATCTGGTTGGCGGCATCAGCCACGTTTTGGCGCACGCCCGCTGCGTTGAAAAATTCTAGTTTGAATTCGTACAAGCCATCTCCCTTCAGCGAGTTGCTGTCGATGCTCATGGTCACGGTGTTTTGATCCCATTCCGCAGTCGGGTCGTTGCCTACATCGGCCCCTTTGGGTGATACTGGCGGGATTTTATAAGCGTTGATGCTGCCGACGGGGAATGGCCCCAACGGGAAATGCCGGGTTTTAAAAGTTGTCACTGCGCCAACGGTCTCCTCTACAGTATAGGCTTTGGAAATGGGCGTGAAATCGAGCGGTGTCCAGCTCTGTTCCGAGGCGCTGGCAGGCACGAGCTTGTCGTTATGGGTTTTGCGGTAAGACCAACGGTAGTGGGTAACGGAGCTGCTTGGGAAGCCGCTGCCAAACTGGACGATGAACGGCAGCCCCGCCGCAAAGGGCCGTACCTTTTGATTGGCCAAGCCATATCCCAGCCCGCCCGTCGCATAGTCTGTCAACCCTACGGTGCGCAGGGTCTGGCCTTGCTGCACGATTGCTGCCGCCAGGTTTTGCTCGATGCGGCTGATGTGCGCGCCCCAGCCGATGCTTTTCACCCAGGCGATAGCCCCGGGCAGCGTCTGCGAGCAGCCAAAAGGCACTCTTGGGTCGGTGATGCGGATGGAAACCTCTGTGCCGCACTCGTAGTCCCAGTAGGTGTTGCAGGCGATGGAGGGGCGGTAAACGGTGGTCGGCAGGCCGCCGATTTCATATTCTACCCAGAAGTAGATATCTGCTTTTTCCTCGAAGATTTGCCGCCAGAAGCAATGCTCGAAGCGCCCGTTGAAGTCAGTCCGCACGCTGGCGATTTCGTCGCAACGGTACAGCCAAGGCCAAAACCAGGGCTGCGCGCAGAGGTAGGGGCGGAAAATCTCGATATGCCGGGCAAATAAGTTTCTAGTTTGGGCAGCATCGGCATTGCTGAGCTGGAAACGCAGCTCGCTGGAGAGTTCGATTTGAGGCGTCGCCTGTATCGGCAGCCTGTCGTTGAGGAGCGGTGCCTGAGGTCGTATCGCGTTGTTGAACGGCAATGGCCCGGGCAGGGGCGGCTGGGAGGGGCCGATCGAGAACGGCGGCTCGGGCCAGGGTTCGGGAAAAGGGCGGGGGATGCGCTCCAGGAAAACATCGCGCAGCCGTTCTAACAAGCTATCTGGCAGGCGTGGCAAGACCAGCTGGATGGGGTCCACCTCGCAGATGTGCACGATGGCATTGCATACCGGCATATCCTGCATGGTGCCGTCGATGTTGAAGGTCTTGGTGACGCGGCCCCGAGCGCAACAGCGATACCAGAGCCAACGGGCGATGATCTGATCCGGGATGCGCGAAAGGTCGATGGCGTTGTTTCGATCTAGCCGGATAACTGGTTCATAAGCCTGTAGGCGCTCTGCTTTTGCCAGCGTCATTGCTCCAATATCTTCGGGAGGCTCGGGGAAAACAAAAACGCGGGCGTGGCGCAGCGCTTCAGCGCTGAGCTTCTCGAAGCTCACTTTGTTTTTTTCCGGGCGTGCTTTGTCCAGCAATTGGCCGTTGGAGCCGAAAGCTAGCGCAACTAGCCCTCCTGCCTTGTTTTCGGTTGATGCAATGCTTTTCTTTGCCATGATGATGGGTTTTGGGATGTGAAGGTTTTTCTGGTTAATATCTCGGAAATCGCAGGTGTTACTGTTAAATCTTGTTTTTTTTTTCGGTGGCTGACAAAAATCACCTCTTTTGTGCGATAAAAGTTGTAAATTGAAATTGAACCAAA
>CAYSPJ010000298.1:0-2488 GCA_964432875.1 uncultured Phaeodactylibacter sp.
CAAAAGAAAATCCGTCGCCAGTCCAATCGTTAGCAGGGTTTATTAAAGAAAAATACGGCATCAATCCCGCTGATTTGCAGCAAGATGCTGTAGGGCAGTTCAACTTCGACAAACGGGTTCACCTTCCTGAATTAGAGCTTGAGATAGTCTTCCCCTTCGTGCTAGGCGGCCATTCAAGCCCCTGCCTCATCCTCCATGATGCAAAAAACGCCAAGATTTATCATAAGTGCGATGTGGCTTCTGCTAATGGGCATCATGTCGCTAAGCTGAAAAATCGGGTGAAAAAGCATTTGCTTGAGCAATCGCGCAGATCAGAATTTCTCGACTTGCCGGATTCTCTTGTCTATGCTGCTGCTTCAGACCCGGTCATCAAAGCAGTAGAAGATTATCTCAATCATGCTTTTGTGGATACCCTGATCTCTGAGCCGCTTTTTCTCGGATTGCTAGACTTGTGTTACGATGGGCTAGGCTATTCCAGGATAGCGGGCACCCCGGAAGCGTTTTTGAGCACGGCCAGCAGAGAGCTCCATGACCACCTGCGCAGCGAGCGGGCACAGGGTCTTGAGGTATCGCAAGAGGCGCTCAGGCACGTTGTCGCCAGGATGAATCGCTTATGGGGAGCGGTCGTCGGCAATCATTCAGGTCAATACACCGCCATCTACCAGTCTTCTCGCGCCAAGCCTAAGGTAGCCTGCATCAGCTTGGGCTACGTCAAATTGAACGCTCGGGCCGGCTCTGCTGATAAGTATCACTATGCTCTATATGTAGATGAATTGCTATTATTGCCACATGAGTAAAACACCATCACTCCTCATCCTGCTCTTCCTATCGGCTTTTGCTTGCCAGGAAGCCCGGCAAGCAGCCCATGCAGCAGCCCCGCCTGAGACGCTCGAAAGCTTTGTGCTGCGGGAGACGGGTGTTGATACTTCATCCAAATAGAACGCATCCCATTATATTACTGACAAGGCCATGATAACATATTTTCACCGTTTGCGTCAAGCGATAATCGATCAACCATGAAAAAAAATGCATTAGACTGGCTGAAATATGTATTTTATGCTGGATTCTGGCTAACGTTTGTCTCTTTAGCCTGGAGTGCCCTATTTGCCGAATTGGTCCGTGGGGGCAGGGGAGTATTTGGAGTAGTAAAGAAAAGTTGGCCCATTTACGACACATCAGTCCTTATTGTTTGGGCTGCCTACGTCTTGCTTTCTTTGGGTCTTTTGTCCTATTGGGCGATCAAGAGGAAAGGAAACATCACCGAAGGGGATTTCCTTCTGGGGCTCCTGCTCTGGTTTGTAGGATTGGCGTTGTCATTTTACGTTAACCTCATTGTCCTATCTAACACGTTGAGACCAGCATCGGGATGGGGGTGGGATTAATGTCACGTCAAGCCAAAGTTAGAAACGCAATCACGGCGCCTTGATCATGCGCAAGGCAAGCTATATGTATTAGACCATCACCATACGCTCCACATCTTTCAGGTAGAGGGATGAGGGGGGCGCCATAATCTGGAAATCATGAAGTCTTTGATCCACATCATTTTGTTGTCGCTGTTCGGCGCGGCAGCGGCCCGGGCCGAGATCGCCATCACCCCCCAAGCCGGCTGCCTGTGCGCGGGCGCGCCGCGGCAGGCATAACCGCCCGCCCATCTTGCATAAATCCCCCCAAACCCCTATCTTGCCCCCATGAACGAATTAGTGCCCCATGAACGAAATTCTTGACAGCCCAAGCCTTGCCCTTTCACCGTCATGCTGCGTTACTCATCGGTCGCGTAGCTTTGGCTATGCTCCCTCTTCGTGCCTTGCCTGACGGCGAAATGGCGGCGGCTTAACTGTCAACAACTTCGTTCATGGGGCACTAACCCGATCGCACGACCGCTTCTTTAAGAAGCTGCTCTCCGACCCGGAACGGGCGCGGGAGTACCTGCGGGCCTTCTTGCCCGCGCAAGTGCTGCGCCTGCTCGCGTTGGACACGCTGCGGGCGGCGGAGGACTCGTTTGTCAGCGACCAGCTCAAAGAGGCTTTCTCCGATCTGGTTTTCTCCGTGCGCACGCTCGCCGGGCAGTACGTCAACATCTGCTTCCTTTTCGAGCACAAGAGTACGCCGGACAAGGCAGCGGTCTTCCAGATACTCCACTACATCAGCAGCGCCATGCTGAAGCAGGCGCAGGACGGCAAGCCGCCCCAGCTCGTCATCCCCATCCTGTTCTACCATGGCGAGCAGGAGTGGGCCTATCAGCCGCTGGCCGGCTGCTTCGAAGGGCTTGACGAGGCGCTGCGGCCTTACCTGCCCGCTTTCGAGTACGTTTATAACGACATCCAGGCGCTGCCCGACGAGGTCTTGCTGGCCATGCTGCGCAGCCGCCTGCTGCAATCGGCTATGTTGGCCATGAAGCACTACTTCGACCCGGCTTATCTGGAAGAAAACGCGGTGCTCATCCTGGCTGGTGGCCGCGATGGGCAGGGAAACTTTTTCAAGCCGCTGT
>CAYSPJ010000299.1:0-2427 GCA_964432875.1 uncultured Phaeodactylibacter sp.
AGCGCCATCTGTTTTTTAGTCAGATGGCGCTGGTGTTATGTTGGGGCAGCAGGCCGTTTAGCGGCTTAGCCGGTAAGTGTAGGTCAGCGCAATAGAGCCGTAGGAGTCATTTTTGTCGCCGCCGCGGCGGTAGATATTGGAGGAGTTGCTGGGGTTGATGGGGTCATAGCCGGGGCGGCTCAGGCTGGCGGCTACTTCGCCCTTCTCCTCGTAGATTTTCAGGTAGTTGAGGTACTCGCCAGAGACATCGTCGAGGTAATCGGTGAAGAGCTTTCTAAAGCTGAGCTCCAGGCCCAGAACTCCACGCTCGGAGGCTTTAAAGCGCAAGCCGGCACCAAGGGGGATGGCCAACTGGGTGCGGCGATAGGGGCGGGGATAGCCGTCCATGCCCTGACCTTCAGTGCCGACGGGCTGCAGCGCCATGATGCCAGATTCATAGATCACCTCGGGGTCGAAGTGGAAGCCGGCAATGCCCAGGAAGATGTAGGGCGTCAGCCTGCCCTCATCGCCGATGCGGTAGTCGGGCACCAGGTACCACTCGCCTACGACCGCCAGCTCCAGCAAATTGGTTTGGAAAGACAACTTGCGGCCAGGGTGGGCGCTGCGAGTGTCATCGCCAGTAAGTTTGCCATAGTTGAGGCTGGCGCGTACGCCCAGTACGCCATCGTTGCGGTAGCGCATCACCAAGCCACCCATGGGGTTGACGAAACGGGTGTAGCGAGGGAGCACTTTGGGCGATAGGTCGCCGCTGTAAACAGCTCCGGCAAAGGAAATGCCCGCTTCGAATTGCTGTGCGTTGAGCATCGGCAAAAGGCAGGCCACGGTCAAGGTAGTCAATAAAATTCTCATAGTATGTTTGTTTTAGCGGTTTAGCAACTGGCTTTGTAATGCGCGAACCGGGATTTGTGGCCCGGGCACGGTACAATGCTTTTAAACAGCCCTTATCGTCAGCTCAATATAGGCTGGAAAGAGGATGTTAGCTTATATACGTTTTGGAGATAAATGCTGCTGCTTATGCCTTTGGCAAAGCAAGCTTTTGGGAACGCGGAGATATACGTTTTGATCGTTGTTGCTACAAGCCCCAAATTTATGTTTTATTTCCTGAATATGCTAGTGTTGCGAGGCGATTTTTTTTTACAACCATTTTTTCCTCCTGAACAGGGACAGTAAGCTCAGCCCGATGAGAAGCATCACACCCCAGACGAAGAAGTAGCCATACTTCCAACGCAGTTCTGGCATGTAGTCAAAATTCATGCCGTAAATGCCGGCCAGGAAGGTGAGGGGTATAAATATGGTAGAGATGATCGTGAGGACCTGGATGACGTTATTCATGCGCAGGTTGATCTCGGAGAGGTATAAATCATACAGGCCATTCATCACATCGCGTTGCGTATCGATCGTATCGGTGATTTGGATGACGTGATCGTGCAGGTCGCGCAGGAAGATGTCCGTTTCTTTGGCGATGAGCAGGCTCTCGCTGCGCGAAAAGCGGCTGATGGCCTCGCGCAGCGGGGCGATCGCTTTGCGCAGCATGATGAACTGCATCTTCAATTCATGGATGCTGCGCTTGCTCTCCTTTCCGGATGCGCTCAAGATGTCGCCCTCCAATTGGCTGAGGGCTTCCTCCATTTGGTCCAGCACGATGTAATAATTGTCGACGACATTATCCAGCAAAGCATAGGTGAGGTAATCTACACCTCTGGCCCGGATTCTGCCGCGGCCATGGCGGATGCGCTCCCGCACGCCGGGGAAGAGGTCTTTTTCGTCTTCCTGGAAGGACAGGACAAAGCCCGGGCCGGCATAGAGGGCCACCTGTTCGGTTTGGATGCTCAGGGCTTGGGCATCAAAGGACAAGGCCTGCACCGTGATGAAGATAGCGCCGTCATGTTCTTCAAACTTGGGGCGCTGCTGGGTGTTTAGCACGTCCTCCAACACCAGGGAGTGGATGTTGAAGAGCTCCCCCAGTTGCTGGATCAGCTCCACTTTGTGCAGGCCGCGCACGTCGTACCAACATACGGGCAAAGTCGCTTCTACTATAGGCGCTTGGTCTTTGGCTTCTAGTTCCAGCACCTCGCCTTCCGGGCCGTACTGCATCAGGCTGATGTTGGGGCTTTCCACCTTTTGCTTCCCGGTGAAGACCAGGGCACCGGGAGGCAGGCCGGTTTTACGCTTTCTTTGGGTCGTACGTATGGTCATAGCTTGGATTTTTATTGGAATATCCAACCTGCAAGCTTAGCAGGAGCAGGGCACGGGGGCAAAGATAGGATTTTCTGGCTTGGTATACACGGGCCCTGCTTCCGGAGGCAGGCTTTCCAACGCAGTTAGCACCCAGCCCCCTTGCGAATCCGATTTTGATTGATTATCTTTGTGTTAAAAAATGCTGATTGCTAACCCGCTTTACGACACGGTATTTAAATACCTGATGGA
>CAYSPJ010000300.1:0-2417 GCA_964432875.1 uncultured Phaeodactylibacter sp.
ACAACATCTTTTGATAAATATCCCATTCCTGCTTGCTGAATTTTGGCAACAGCTCCACCGCTGCCTCCGGCAGGCCAGCGGTGGCCAAAAGGGCGGATAAGCGGGGTTCGCGGGCTACTTTATCTCCTAGTACATAGCTGAAATAGTCAAAGTGAGCAATCCGCTCAAAGGCTTGCCCTTCATAGCGGAAGAACTCGCCGCCCCATACCTGTCCGTCATGGCCCAAGCCCAAGCCATCCCAGATGACCCCCAATACAGGCTCCTGCTGATGCAGCAAGGCATGCTCCCCCAACACAGCTGCAAAATGTGCCTCGTGGTGCTGCACTCCTTTGATGGGCACTTGCCAATAGCGAGCCAATTCTTCCCCAAATAGCCTGCTGGCATACTCGGGGTGCTTATCCACCAGGATAGCCTCGGGCTGAGTGTCGAATAGTTTTACGAAGTGATTCGCCATTTTGCGGAAGCGCTTTTGGGAATCGAAGGCCTCCAGGCTGCCCAGGTACTGGCTGAGGTAATAATTGCCGGCGTGCATCAGGCAAAAGGCGGCTTTCATATCGGCCCCCATCGCCAGCAGCGTCTGGCCGGGTGGAGCGGGCGTGGGCGGCAGAAAGGTAGGGGCGTACCCCCGCGAGCGGCGCAACATGATACGCTGCCTGCCCCAGGGGCTGAAGCGCAGCACGCTATCGTCTTGCGGGGCGATGATATGCCGGTTGTGCGTGAGGATGTAATCAGAAATCGGCGACAAATACCCCAGCGCATCGGCCTCTTCATAGCAGATGGGCGCATCGGTATAGTTGCCGCTAGTAGCCACGATGGGTTTGCCAAATTTTTCCAGCAGCAAGCTATACAAGGGGGCATAGGGCAGCATAGCGCCGATTTGATGCAGGCCAGGCGCGATTCCCGATATACTAATCCCGCTGGCCGGCTCGCTTTTTACCTCTAGCAATACGATGGGCGCCGCTGCTGATTGCAGGGCCACGCAGGCTTCTTCAGGCAGGAGGGTATCCTGCGCCAACATCTCCAGCGAGGGGTACATCAAGGCAAAAGGCTTGCCAGGGCGATGTTTGCGGCGGCGCAGCGCAGCGATAGCATCGGCATTGGTGGCGTCGCAGGTGAGGAGGAAGCCGCCGATGCCCTTGATAGCGATAATCCGGCCTTCGGCCCATAAGCGGGGCACTTTTTGGAGAATAGCTTCCTGAGCGTTGGGCAGCCGCCCCTGGCCCGCGCGGAACAGGCTCAGGTAGATTGGGCAGGCCGGACAGGAGTTGGTTTGGGAATAATACCGGCGGTCTAAAGGGTTGCCGTACTCGCCCTGGCAATCAGGGCAGGGCGCGAATAGCTTCATGCTGGTGCGCTCACGGTCATAAGGAAGTTGCTCCACAATCGAAAAACGCGGCCCGCAATTGGTACAGGTGATGAATGGATAGTTGAAGCGCCGGTTCTTTGGGTCATTTAACTCTTGACGGCAATCCTGGCATATCGCAAAATCTGGCGTGAGCAGCAAACTCGCCTCGCCCCTTTCTTCACTACTGATTATCTGGAAGCCCTGAAAGTCTTTTACTGCTGCCTCCTGTATATGGTGCCGCGCGATAAAAGCCATGGGCGGCGCCTGAGCGATGAGGGCCTGGTAAAACACCTGCGCTGCCCCCTCTGCGGCATTAACCTCTACATGTACACCATCCATTGTATTGCTTACCCAACCGCACAGGCCATGCTCTTGGGCGAGGCGATAGACGAAGGGGCGAAAGCCTACGCCCTGCACCAGGCCTTCGATGTGGATGTGGTAGGTTGACATGTGGTGTTTAAGTCAATATTTGTCGGTTTAATTTCAAGAAATCATGGCAGGCCTCAGCTCCTGCATCATGATTTGTGTTGTATTAGGGGCATCAAGCTTATGAGTGCCCAATATACACAACTTTGATGAAGATGAAAAAGGAAATGATAGGCCGCAAAAGCAAGCGGGTTGCCGCGAAAGGAGAAACACGCTACGCCAGGCTTTTCGCACGCTTGTATAACCCGATAATGGCCGCTGCAGAGACGGCTTTCCTCCAGGAAAAACGACAAGAGCTGCTGAGCCGCGCCCAGGGCCAGGTGCTGGAGGTCGGGGCCGGCACCGGGGCCAACCTACCTTTTTACCCCAAAGATGCGGAGGTACTGGCCATCGAGCCGTCTGCGGCGATGCTGGGCTATGCCCGGCACCTGATACAACAGGAAGGTCTCGTCAAAGCAAGGGTGCAACTGCTGCAGGCGGGTATTGAGGACGAGTCGGTAGCACAAGCCGTGCCGCCCGAAGGGTACGATTACATCGTCGCCACCTTGGTCTTGTGTACCGTCCCGCAGGCAGAAGTAGCCATCGCCTTGCTGCGGCAATGGCTCAAGCCCGGCGGCAAGTTGCTGGTGCTGGAGCATATCCAGGC
>CAYSPJ010000301.1:0-2409 GCA_964432875.1 uncultured Phaeodactylibacter sp.
CGCTGGCGGTTTTCCACCCCCTTGATCCCCCGCCAGCGGGGGAGAGCCTTGGGTGGCCTACCTCGCCTCTCCCCCGCTGGCGGGCTGGGGGGTGGACGCTCCTCCGCTGGCGGGGGTGCCCGTAGAGCGGGGGTGGACTCTCCTCATTACATTCGGGCGGGATAATGTCAGTAGTTTACGAATTGTTAAATACTAAACCTGATGGCAATGCCCTACCCCCCCCACCTAGGACGGCCAGCTGGAGGCGCACCGCTGAGCAGCGGAATTGCTTAGGCCTTTTTCACAAATTCAGACTTAAGCCCGATTGAGCCAAAGCCTTCAATTTTGCAGTCAATGTTGTGATCGCCGTCGGTCAATCGGATGTTTTTGACTTTTGTCCCGGCCATAGGAGGTGGCCTGTTTTTTACTTGCCGAAAATCCATCATCGGGGCCGTTTCGCGATGCGCGAGCCACCTGATTTTGCCAGCATGATGAATTTCATACTTTTATGGTATTCCTCTCTGCCGGAAATCGCTTTATATTCGCCTCAACTCCCGATATGAGAGGTCAAACGCCAAATATCCCACACCATGCCGATCCGCATCGCTATCGTAGAAGACCACGAGGACATCCGCAAGCTCACGGCCAGTTTATTGAACTTCTACCCCGATATGGAGTGCGTCGGCAGCTTCGGCGATGCGGAAAGCTTCTGGCAGAGCCTGCCCGCGCTCCGCCCGGATGTGGTGCTGATGGACATTGGGTTGCCGGGCCAAAGCGGCATCGAGTGCGTGCGCGCCTGCAAAGACGAAACCAGCGACCCCGAGGGCATCGGCCGACGCACTGAATTCATCATGTTTACCGACCATACCGATACCAAGGAGGTCTTTGAAGCGCTTAAGGCGGGCGCAGCAGGCTACGTGCTCAAAGGCGGCACCCCAGAGCGCCTGGCCGAGGCGGTACGGGATGTGGTAGAGGGCGGCTCGCCGATGTCGAGGCAGATTTCACGCATGGTGACGGAATATTTCCGGAGCCTTGAAAAAAAAGACCCCGAACTGGAAAAGCTGACCGAGCAGGAAAAGATCGTGCTCGATTATCTCGAACAAGGCTTGGCCTACAAACAAATCGCTGCGGCCCGCTTCGTCTCGGAGCATACGGTGCGCACCCAGGTGCGCAGCATCTACCGCAAACTCCAGGTGCACAACCGCACCGAAGCCCTGAACAAGCGGAAAAAGGGCTGATATCCCGCAGCTGCTGGCGGCCTGCCCGCGCTGAACACGGCGGGGCGGCCAAGCTGCCCTTGTACCCGCTTTCAGCCTGATGCTGCCCACCGCGGCCATGTGGCTTCAGCAAACATTGGGCTTTAGGAGAAGCCCCGCCCCCCAATGCACAAAACCTGAGGCTGCTTTGGCTACTGCCATGTCGCAAAGGATGCCGGAGGATAATAGGATGGAAAGCCACCTAATGGCGCAATAGCACCAAATCATCAAAAACATGCGCGCTCACAATGGAAATAAACGCTATTTTTGACTGCCAAAACCTCAGTAATCATGCGTTTGGTGTGCATTGCCCTGTTTTTCCCGATTTTCACCCTGGGGAATCCCCCTCAGCCGCTTATGCTTTCCATTCGTTCGCCCATTGACTCCTTTCTAGAGGTCAGCCCTTATACTTGGATGTATGGCGATCCGACGCGAGTGCTTCACCTGGCCGAAGTGCAGACCCTCTGGGAGGGAGGCGCGTTTGCTCCGTGTGACCAATTCCAATGGCCTTCCTATTTTATCCGGGGCAAGAGCGCCTGGTGGGTGCGGGCAACCATTAAAAACGAACACTCCGACACCCTGGAAGCTGCGCTTAAGGTCTTTACCGGCGATAGCATCACCCTGTACGACGGTGCCGCGCCCGCCCGCCACTGCGGATGGGCCTACTGCACCGACGAACAGCAAGACGCACTCCCTTTTCCTGGCAAGCAAAGCTTTTACCTGCGGTGGGGGCCCGGCGAGACCAAAACGCTGTACTTGCGGGTCGCCAGCCATCTGGGGTTCACTTCTGGAGTCAGGATAGACTTGATTGCGCTCGACTGGTACAGCGACCAGTGGCTTGCCCGAAAAATGCCCTACTTCATCGTTTCCGGCGTACTGGTCGGGTTCATTGGTTTTATATTGGTATTTGCCCTGTTGCAGCTGGTGCAGACCCGCGACAGGACTTACGGTTTCTATGCCGGCTATCTGTTGTCCTTTCTGCTGTTGCAATGGCGCAGCCTTAGCCCCGAATTTTGGGATACGGGCAACCCTTTTTACTGGGAGGAGTATTTTTCGTATATCCTCACCATCTGGCTGCTGTACGGGTCGTATATCCTCTTCCTCGACGCCTTTCCCGACGCGCGGCAGACGGCGCCTGCCCTGCATCGCTTCCTCCGGGGCTTTTTCGCCGGCG
>CAYSPJ010000302.1:0-2389 GCA_964432875.1 uncultured Phaeodactylibacter sp.
CGGGTCGTGCTGGAAGATGGCCAGGCGGTCTGGGAAAAGGTGGTGGTGGACGGGGAGTAGCGGCTGCCTCGGAGGGACATTCAAGCGCCCCGCCGCTTCATCAAATCCCTGCTGGTATCGCTGCTGCGCCATACAGCGGCAAGAACTACCTGTTCGAGGGGCACAGGGCTGAGGTGCAGGTAGATACGTGAATGGGAGCCAAAGCCGTTCGCACCCATTCGCGTTCCAAAAAAGCGTCCCATTCGCGCAAATTCGCGTTCTAAAATAACCGCCGCAGTGGCTGCCATTCCACACCATTTCCTTATCTTTGGGGAATGAAGCACTTACCATTAGGCCGACAAGACTTGCGAGACCTGGAATACGGGCCTGCAGCGCGAGCTGGACGGCCTGCTCTACAGCGCCAGCACCAGCTGGCGAGCGGCAAAGCCCCAATAAAACCTGCCGAATTATATCCTCATAGGAACTATCTTTGCCTCCCAGGATGTTAAGCCCTGTATTCAACCACCAAACCACCCGCTCATGGACTACATCGCCCTCAACCGCGCCCTGTGGGACGCCCGCGTCGAACCCCACCTGGCTTCCGAATTTTACGGCCTGCCGGCCTTCCGTGCTGGTCGCACCACCCTCAACGAGATTGAATTGGGCCTGCTTGGCGAGCTCGCCGGCCAGTCGCTGCTGCACGTGCAGTGCCATTTTGGGCTGGACACCCTCTCGCTGGCCCGCCTCGGCGCGCACGTCACGGGCGTTGATTTTTCAGAGAAGGCCATCGCTGCCGCCCGCGGCCTGGCAGCCGAGCAAGGCCTACCCGCCGAGTTCGTCTGCTGCAATATTTATGATCTGCCAGAGCACCTGGACGGGCAGTTCGACCTGATCTTTACCTCCTATGGCGTCATCGGCTGGCTGCCCGACCTGGATGCCTGGGGGCGTCTGATCGCCCGCTACCTCAAGCCTGGCGGCCGCTTCATCATCGCCGAGTTCCACCCGGCAGTGTGGATGTTCGACGACGCCTTTACCCGCATCGAGTACTCTTACTTCCAGCAAGCCCCCATCGTGGAGACGGTCAAAGGCACTTATGCCGACCGCGAGGCCGAGATCGAAAACCATTCGGTGGGCTGGAACCACAGCCTCGACCAGGTCTTCCAGGCCTTGCTCGCCAACGGCCTGCAGATCGAAGATTTCCAGGAATACGATTATTCTCCGTATAATTGCCTGCAGAACATGGCTGAGCTGTCGCCCGGACGCTTCCACATCGCAGGGATGGAAGGGAAATTGCCGCTGGTGTTTGCAGTGAAAGCGCGGAAGCCCGAGTTGAAATATTAAATGCAAGCTTTGTTCCGAAAGGCTATAATTACCAAGCTCGAGAGGCTATCTCAAATGGAGCAGTGCGACATACTTTTTACTTCCCGCTTCACTTCGTTCAGACGGGATGTCGCTTCGCTCTATCCCGCTCTCGCTTCGCTCGTCCGGGACGCCAGCGTTTTACTTTTTACTTCCCGCTTCACTACGTTCAGACGGGATGTCACTTCGTTCCATTTTACTTTTTACTTTTTACTTTTTACTTACTTTGGAAACAGCCTCCCATAAAAAACAAACTATGCCATCCATCACAACCCTCCAACTCCTCAACGCCCTCGGCTTTGCGTTCATGATCGCGATGAACGTGCTGGCCAATGCGCTGCCTTTGTTCGGGCGCAACACGGGCGAGATTTCCGCCTTTTATCCCAACCTCTTTGTGCCGGCCGGGTTCACCTTCAGCATCTGGGGGCTGATTTACCTGCTGCTGCTGGCCTTCACGGTGGCGCAATTGCGCGGTGCCTTTGGCGGCAAGCGGCCTGCGCCGGATTACGTGGCGGCCATCGGACCCTGGTTTTTCCTCTCCTGCCTGGCCAATGGCCTGTGGATTATCGCCTGGCACGCCCTGCAGCCCCTGCTGTCGCTGGCAGTGATGCTGGCCCTACTCGGCTGCCTCATCCGCATCTACCAGGCCTTACAGGGAGCGCGGGGCTCGCGCCCGGCAGAGGGGCAGTACGTCGCCCGCCTGCCCTTCAGCGTCTATCTGGGCTGGATCAGCGTGGCCACTATCGCCAATACGACCGCGGTGTTGGTACACTACGGCTGGGGCGGCTTCGGCCTCGCCCCCGAGCTATGGGCTACGGCCATGATTGCCGTGGCCACCGCCGCTGGCCTGCTCTTCCTCTGGCGCCGCGCCGATGTGCCCTACGCTCTGGTCATCATCTGGGCACTCTATGGCATCTTCGCCCGCACCGATACGGAGGCGCATGGGGGGATTTATTGGGCGCTCGTCATTGGGATGGGGCTGTTGGCGCTGGGGAGTGGGGTGAGGGTGGTGAAGGGTGAAGGGTGAAGGGTAAAGGGTAAAGGGTAAAGG
>CAYSPJ010000303.1:0-2143 GCA_964432875.1 uncultured Phaeodactylibacter sp.
CGCGCTCCAGTCATCGCAGGTTCCCCGCTTCGCGGCTCTCTGGCCGGCTTTGGGTGCCTACTCTCCCCCAATGTGACTTTCATCACTGCTATATTGCCGCAAAGGGACGAATTTTGCAGAAAAATTCCTGATTTATGCGCTTCAAGCAGTTTTTACCCGCACTCGATTGGCTCCCAAGATATAAAAATGAACAGCTCAAAGGCGACCTCTCCGCGGGTTTGACGGTGGGCGTCATGCTCATCCCACAAGGCATGGCTTATGCCATGATCGCTGGGCTTCCGCCAATCTATGGCTTATACGCTTCTACCATCCCCTTGATTTTATATGCATTTTTGGGCACGTCGCGCCAATTGGCGGTGGGTCCAGTAGCCATGGTTTCCTTGTTGACTGCGGCAGGTATTGGTGCGCTGGCAGAGAGCGGTAGCGAAACCTATATTGCCCTGGCCATTGCCCTGGCCTTATTTGTGGGGCTTATCCAGCTAGCCCTTGGGATATCCCGCATGGGCTTTTTGGTCAACTTCTTGTCGCACCCGGTCATAAGCGGCTTTACTTCGGCGGCGGCGCTAGTCATCGGCTTGTCCCAGCTGAAGCACCTGCTGGGCATCAACCTGGGGCGCAGCGAGCACATCCACGAAATTGTCATCGAGGCAGTGCAGCGCATCGCTGAGACGAACGTCATCACTTTGGTCATTGGCATCCTGGGCATCGTTGCCATCCTGGGGCTGAAAAAACTGAGCAAAGCCATTCCTGGACAGTTAGTAGCCGTGGCGCTCGGCATCCTCGCAGTATGGGGGCTAGGGCTGACGGAACAGGGCGTAAAAATATTAGGCGAAGTGCCTAAAGGGCTGCCTTCCCTAGCCGCACCTGCCTTCAACCTGGAGATATTCAACTCCCTCCTGCCCATTGCCCTCGCCATCGCCCTGGTCAGCTTCATGGAGAGCATCGCCGTAGCTAAAGCGATACAGGCTAAGCACAAGAATTACAAAGTGGATGCCAACCAGGAACTCGTCGCTCTGGGCTTGGCCAATATCGGAGGCTCCTTTTTCCAGGCTTATCCTACTACCGGCGGATTCTCCCGCACGGCCGTCAACGATCAGGCCGGGGCGAAGACGGGCATGTCCTCCATCATCAGCGCGCTGCTCATCGCGTTGACTTTGCTCTTCCTCACCCCCTTGTTTTACTATCTGCCCAACGCCATCCTGGCCTCGGTGATCATGGTCGCCGTTTTTGGGCTGATCGATATTAAAGAACCTCTCCACCTCTGGAAGGCCGACCGTAGCGACTTCTGGATGCTCATCATCACCTTTATAGGCACGCTCGCGCTGGGCATTGAGCAGGGTATCCTCATCGGTGTAGCCCTCTCGCTGGGTATTATCATCTTCCGTACCACTATGCCGCACTTTGCCGTTATGGGCAAACTGCCGGGCAAGCCGCACTATAAAAATGTCAACCGCTTCGGCGATTTGGAGGTGCGCCCCGACGTGCTCATCATGCGCTTTGACGCCCGCCTGTATTTTGCTAATGTCAACTACTTTAAGGAGAAAATCGAACAGCAAATCGAAGAAAAAGGCCCCGCGCTAAAACTCTTCGTCCTGGATGCCAATAGCCTCAATGGCATTGACAGCAGTGGCATGCACGCGCTGGAAGAAATCCACGACTATTGCCAGGCGCTGGGCATCACCTTCTATATGGCCAGTGTGAAAGGCCCCGTGCGCGACCTGCTATCCAAGGCCGGGCTGGTGGGGGAATTTGAAGAATCGCACTTTTTCATGCGCATACAACATGCCATCGATTACTTCGATCAAAAAGATACCCAACGCTATGAGACCTACGTGCTTCAGACTAACTCTAAGTCCTAGCCAAGCTATAACCGCCAGGTAAGTATCTTACGGGGTTAGGCAGCTTGGCCCCCTCTCGCTAATGGCTGCTATTTACGCCTGGTTCCGGTTCTGCCGGAGCTGGCTTCGGAGAGGCCCAACGTTGGCTGGAGCGGGCACGGCTTGCACAAGAAGCCATTGCCGACAGCCTCATGCTGGATAGAGGGAGCAAAGAGATGCCTGGCAATGGCTTGGCTGCCTGGGCAACATTAGGCCTCTACGAGGCCCAAACCTATGGGAAACCGCAGGCTACAAACGTTGGGCCT
>CAYSPJ010000304.1:0-1910 GCA_964432875.1 uncultured Phaeodactylibacter sp.
GTAGCGACATCCCGTCTGAACGTAGTGAAGCGGGATCGCAGCTCGCCCCTCACTTCAGCACCTCCCCCAGCCGCGCCACCAAGCCCGGCAGCACCTCACCGCCGTGCAGAGCCTCCTCGAAAGAGACGGCATACGGGGGCTGCTCGCCCTCATACACCAGGGTGCGGCGCTCGTAGGGATCAACCAGCCAGGCCAGGCGGCAGCCGCAGGCGATAAATTCTGCGATTTTGGCTTGCAGCGCCTCCAATTCATCGTGGCGGGAGCGCAGCTCGATGATGAAATCGGGCACCAGGGGGGCAAAGCGCTCTTGTTCTTCCGGGCTGAGGGCATCCCATTTTTCGTTGGCGACCCAGGCGGCATCGGGGCCGTAGGTAGCCCCGTTGGGCAGGCGGAAGGCCGTGGAGGAGTCGAATACCCTGCCCAAACGATGTTTCCGGTTCCAGATGCCTAGCTCAGTGTTGAGTTCTGCGTTGTAGTTTCCGGTGCGAGAGCCAGTAGGAGACATAATAATGAGTTGTCCAGCGCCATTGCGCTCGATTTTCAAATCGGGATTCAGTTGGCACAGCTCAAAGAACTGCCGGTCGTCCAGGCCTGCATCAGGCAGGCTGAGCACGATGATGTTGTCGTTTGGAATGAGCGATGCCGTCATGAGTTGCGGGTTTGGATTGGGGCAAAGATAAGGATTTTTGGGCAGTCATGCAAGCTCGCAGCTCGAAACCCAATTGTGCTGAATAGTGATCGAAATCATTGCCTTTTAGCCTCAAACTGCTGATATTTTATTTCTTCAAAAACTAAACTCAGCAGCCTCCCTCCCCGATGCTACAAAGTCGCCATATCAATCACGAAGCGGTACTTGACGTCATTTTTCAACAGCCTGTCGTAGGCTTCGTTGATCTGGTCCATACGGATGAGTTCCACATCGGCAGTGATATGGTGGGTGGCGCAAAAATCGAGCATCTCCTGGGTTTCCTTCATACTGCCGATCATGCTCCCGGTGATGCTGCGGCGGTTGGTGATGAGCGAGAAGGGAGACGCATGGGGCGCTTCGGCCGGCAGGCCTACCACCAGCAGGCGGCCATGCAGGCCCAGCAGGTCGAGGTAAGGCGTGTAGTCGTGCGGGGCGCTTACGGTATCGAGTATGACATCGAAATAACTACTTACCTCCTTGAGTTGCTGCGCGTTGGTAGTGAGTACAAAGCGGGATGCGCCCAGCCTTTTGGCATCAGCTTCCTTGTATGGCGAAGTGCTGAGTACCGTCACCTCGGCACCAAAAGCGGCGGCAAATTTCACCCCCATGTGACCCAGGCCGCCCAGGCCAACGACCCCCACACGGGTACCTGGCTGCACCCCGGCAAAACGCAGGGGCGACCAGGTGGTAATGCCTGCGCACAATAGTGGGGCTACGCCGGGCAGGTGCAGGGTGTCGCTTACCCGCAGCACAAATTTTTCTTTGGTCACGACATGCGATGAATAACCGCCCATGGTAATGGCGCTGCGGTCGCGTTCCCAGCCATTGTAGGTAAGGGTAGCGCCTTCCTCGCAATATTGCTCGTAGTCGTCGAGGCAAGGCTTGCAGTTGCTGCAGCTATCCACGATTACGCCCACGCCAACCGTATCGCCGGGTTTGTATTTGCTTGCTGCGCTGCCGGTAGCGATCACCTTGCCCACTATTTCGTGGCCGGGCACCATGGGGTACATAGCGCCGCCCCATTCGTTGCGGGCGCTGTGCAGGTCGCTGTGGCATACGCCGCAATAGAGGATCTCGAGGTGGACATCATCGGGTTTGAGGGCCCGGCGTTCAAATTGGTACGGAGCAAGGGGGCTTTTTGCATCGTATGCGGCATAAGCTTTTACGGGTATCATAGCAAAAATCATTTTGTGATAATCTTCATTAGAAAACAAGCGATGTT
>CAYSPJ010000305.1:0-1901 GCA_964432875.1 uncultured Phaeodactylibacter sp.
GGGCCCCACGCTGAAGTCGAGGATTTTGGGGTCGAGCGTAACGCAGCTATCGGACTCTAAAGACAGACCCTAAATAATCGTAGAAAGCCGTTGGCTGATTTTTTCCGTTTTCACCAAAATCTCCTCCTTGGGCTCCGCCACCAGATGGGCGATCAAATCGCCGATTTGCGAGCAGCCGTAGGCCATTGTGGGTTGCAGCTCTGGCGTACCGATGCCCTTTTCCAGCACGTATTGCACTGCAAAGCGGATCGCCTGCGCCATTTCGATCAAGCCCAGCGACTCCACCAGCATCGCTGCCGAGAGGATGGCCGCCATGGGGTTGGCGATATCTTCCCCCGCCGCCTGCGGGTAGGAGCCATGGATCGGCTCGAACAAAGAAGTATGCAGCCCGATAGAAGCCGAAGGCAGCAAGCCCATCGAGCCCGTCAGCACGCTAGCCTCATCAGAGAGGATATCGCCGAAGAGGTTGGAGGTCAGGATGACGTCAAACTGCGCCGGGTACTGGATGAGCTGCATGGCCGCATTATCCACGAACATAAAGTCGAGGGCCACGTCGGGGTATTGGCTGGCCATTTCGCGCAGGGTACGGCGCCACAAGCGGGAAGTCTCCATTACATTGGCCTTATCCACCAAGGTGAGCTTGCGGCGGCGCAGGCGGGCTTGCGCAAAGGCGAGGTGGGCGATGCGCTCGATTTCCGCCACCGTATAGGTACAAGTATCGAAAGCCTCTTGCCCGTCGGCAGAAAGCCCTTTTTCGCCAAAATAGATACCGCCGGTCAGCTCGCGGAAGATGACGAAATCGACCCCCTTCACCTTGTCTGGCCGCAAGGGGGAGAGGTGGAGGAGCGTATCGTAAGTGGCCACAGGCCGGATATTGGCAAAGAGCCCCAGCTCCTTGCGCAGGCGCAGCAAGCCCTGTTCCGGCCGAACTTTAGCATCAGGGTCATTATCGTACTTGGGGTCGCCGATGGCGCCGAAGAGCACCGCATCAGCATGGAGGCAAGCCTGCAGGGTCGCCTCCGGCAGCGGGTCGCCATAGTGGTCGATGGCCGTAGCCCCTACCTTGGCAAAGCAGTATTCAAATTGCTGGCCGAAGCGCCCGGCAGCCGCATCTAATACCTTGATGGCTTGCTGCGTCACTTCTGGGCCAATACCATCACCCGCCAGGACGGCGATCTTGATCTTTTGTGTGGTTGACATGGGAATAACGATTTGAGTTTTTTAGCCTTGAGCTTAGCTCAAAGCCATTTAAATATTTGACCATTCAGGATCCTTTTATCGCCTGCTCCTTGCCGCTTCAAACCCCTCGATTTCATCCTTAATACTCAGCAAGTAATCGATGTCATCATAGCCATTGATCAGGCACAACTTTTTATACGGGTCAATCTGAAAAAGTTCGGCCTGGCCAGTAGCGAGGATGGTAAAAGTTTGCGCCTCCAGGTCCACCTTAAAGCGGGCGGCCGGGTCCGCTTCGATCGCTGAAAAAATAGCGTGCAGGAAGGCCTCCGAGACCTGTACTGGCAGCAAGCCATTATTGAGGGCGTTTTCGCGGAAGATATCGGCGAAGAAGCTCGAGGCCACCACCTTAAAGCCGTAGTCGGCCAGTGCCCAGGCCGCATGTTCGCGGCTGGATCCGCAGCCGAAATTCCTGCCGGCGGCGAGGATCCTCCCCTGATAAGCCGGGTTGTTGAGGATGAAATCGGCCCGCGGGCTGCCATCGGGCAAATAGCGCCAGTCGCGGAAGAGGTTTTCGCCAAAGCCATCGCGGGTAGTCGCCTTCAGGAAGCGGGCCGGGATGATCTGGTCGGTATCCACCTCTTCAATCGGGAGGGGGATGGCGGTAGAGGTCAGTTCAGTGAATTTTTCCATAATCGATAATCTTTACTTCATGGCATCGCGTT
>CAYSPJ010000306.1:0-1895 GCA_964432875.1 uncultured Phaeodactylibacter sp.
CTGCACGATATCGGCAATCAGAGGATGGCTTGCCGGCCACTGGGGTTGTGCCGCTGCCAGCATCATGCGCGACAAGGGGCCGACCTCGGCAGGTTCCTGGAAGTAATGCTTGCCTTTGATGGCTCCGCTCAAGTGTTCGGGGAGCGTGGCGGTATCGAGTGGATAAAAACCATCCTGATCGAGATAGCCGCCGGGCAGTTGCACCGCGAGGCGGTGATGTTCCGGGCTGACCATGCCCTGCGCTGCTCCACCCCAAAAAGCACCGTAGGCGAGGTGTTTTCCTGCACCGCCACCAATCTTATCCAGCCCGAAGGCAAGGGCAGCGCGCAGCGCAAGGCCCAGGTCGCTGTCGCGATGGGTATCGGCTTCATCCAGCCAGGCCAAGAGGCCTTCCCAGGATTGGATCGCCAGGTAGCGCTCCAGAGAGCAGCCGAGCCACTGGGGCTCCAGCCATTCACGGCGGTAGCGCTCCAGGATCGCAAAAGCCTTTTGGATGCGGTCGGCGGTCAAGTCGGTATTAGCCCCGCCAGGGATGAGGAAATCGGCATAGGGCCATTGCCCGGCGAAAAGGGCGTAAAGAGCCGTAGGCAGGGCACCCGCAATCATGCCCCGCTGGAAAGATTCGCCTTTGAAAGCTGTAAAGCGTCGGGTGGTATGCTGGTGCAGGGCATCTCCGGAAAAACAGGGGTTGGCCAAATCCGGCCCGAAGGACGTATAAAACCAGCGCGAGGCATTTTGCATAATCTCGGCAGCTTGGGCAATGGAGCGCAGCAAGCGGGCATTGGCCGGGGGGCTAGCTTGCCAGGCATGCTCCAGGGCAAGCACGGCCGCCAGCTGGTGCGAGCCGCCACAAAAGCTGAAGATGCGCGGCCAGGCGGCCAGGCCGGCGCGGCTCGGCTGCCCATCCAATATCCCCTTGTCTCCCTGATAGAGCGACGTACGGAATACGGCACGGGTAATCTCCCGGTTGCGGTTCACATAGACTTCCGCGTCCAGTTCTTGCTCCAATTTGGCCTTGGCCTGATATGTCGTCTCGATGGACAGCACGAGAGATTTTTGTTAATATACCCCAAGGGGTAAAAAAGGTGAATTTTCCTGTAAAGCTTCGAGCTATAAGCCGTAATCCCGCCTCACTTCGTTTTCGCTTTCGCTCCGGCTACAAGTAAGCAGCAACCACTTGCATGCGGCGTATAGCTATACCACCAACCCTTTAGGCGCTAGCCGGGCGAATTCTGTTTTGCCGGTTTCCGTCAAAAACGGCTCGATCGGGCGCCAGGCGTACCGGCAGAAAGCCTCGGGGTTGTCAGGGTCGCGGCCTTCTACTCTTTGCAGGTACATCCAGGAGTCCATGCTCCGCCGCAGTTGCCGCGCCCGGCGGCATAGCGGGCCGACGTTCGTACCCCAGTCCAGAGCGCCGCGGGCCTCGTTGAACGACAAAAATACCTCCAATTGCATCTCCTGCAGTTGGATGAACTCCTGGTGACTGGCTTTTAACACCTGCGATTCCCGCATGAGTTCCAAGGTATCCTGATAAAAAAAGCGGTATTGCTGCTGTAGCGCAAAAGACTGGCGGATGAAGTAGTCAAAGGTCTCGAAGACGGGCGTATGGTTGAGGGTCGCTAGCAGTTCTTCTTGCGCGCTGCGCAGCTGCTCGTAAATCGCTTCAAGGATGGTGGTCTTGTGCGGGTAGTGGTAAGCCATATTGCCCACGCTCATCTCTGCCTCCTCGGCAATCTGGTGCAGGCGCACGTGTACGTAGCCATCTTCGTTGAAGCGCTTCAGCGCGGCGTCTAATATGCGTTGTTTGGTCGTCGGTTTCATTTAATAGTTAAGGTTCAGTCCTTGGGGTGAAATAGGAGATTCATATTTTTTTAAGTTGGCAGTTGGCAGTTGGC
>CAYSPJ010000307.1:0-1628 GCA_964432875.1 uncultured Phaeodactylibacter sp.
CCAGGGCAAAATTATCTTCGATGGTGCGCCGCAAAATGCCGCCGCCTGCTTGTGGGATATCGACCTCGATGCTTTTTTCCAGCTCTTCCTCGCTGCCATCAGCAAAGATGAGGTGGATATTGGAAAGGTAGTAGCGCACCGTATTGATGCGGAAGGGCTGCCCTTGCTGGTCGTAGTAAACCGAATCGAGCAGCCCCAGCCGATAGGCGGTATCGCCTTTGGTATAAAGGTGCTGGAAAGCTAGCCGCAGCTCCGGGTAGTTGCACAGGGCCGCATCGTTGCGGTCAGCCGCCACATCGTAATTGACCGCATCCACATCCAGGCAGCCTTCTATGGGTTCGTAGCAGGCGCCTGCCAGCAGCAGCAGGCTCATCATGGGGAAGTATTTGATCGGGCTGGCTATGCTTTTCATGAATACTTGGTTTGGTTTAGATCGCATTGGAAAACTTTCCGTCAGGGCAGAGGCTTACTCCTGTTTGTTTTTCTGCTCGTATTCTTTGTAGAGCTTCTTGACGATTTGCTTGACCTGAGAGGAGAACTCCTTATTCAAGATCCAATTGTAGTATTGCTTGTCATTGTAGAGGGTTTCGCCTACTGGTTTGCCCTGATATTTGCCAAAGCTGAAGACGATGGTGCCATCTACCTCATAACGCATTTTTTGGGTGGCGTCGACAAAGCGGGTATCGTTGGTAAACTCGTGCAGGGCCTGCATGTCATTAATGATGGGGGAGGTGGACTTATTGCCATCGTCATCGATATAATCCACGCCGCGGTATTTCTGTAGCTGGCCTTTGAAGACGTCGATGGTGGCGCGCACGTCGGCCAGCGCATCGTGGGCGTCTTCGATCTCCTGGCCACAGTAAAATTGCAGGGCAGCCTTGAGGGTGCGGGGCTCCATCTTGTAAAAGATGCGCTGCACATCGATGGTGCGCCGGCGGTCGATACTCAGCTCCATACCCACGCGGGCAAACTCCTCCATCAACATGGGGATGTCGAAGCGGTTGGAGTTGTAACCGGCCAGGTCGGCATTGCCGATGAAGTCGTAGATTTTTTGCGCCACCAGCTGGAAAGATGGCTTGTTGGCCAGGTCCTTGGGGGTGATGCCGTGGACGCGCATGGCCTCCTCAGAAATAGGGATGCCGGGGTTGATCAGCATGGACAACTCCTCCGGCGTTTTGCCGCTCTTGAAGTATTTGACCATCGCAATTTGCACGATCCGGTCGCGGGTGACATTAAGGCCCGTGGCTTCGATGTCGAAAAAAATTAGGTCGCGGTCTAATTTGAAATCCATGTTTTCCAGATTAATGGTTAGATGCCTTGTTTGACCATTTGGATGGGCAGCAGATGGCGGATAGCGAGCTACTCCATAGGGCTGGCCCGGCCTCTAAATTGTCAAAGGGCATTAGTGGTTTATTCCTCAAATAAAGGTGCCAGCGCGGAAGTATAGCGTGTGGCCATGCCGCCCTCAGGGAGGCTATAAATAAAGTAAGCCTCGATTTCCGGCAACTGCTTGGCCAGGGCGAAAGCTTGCTCCAGGCCCATGGTCATAAAAGCGGTGGCGTAGGCGTCGGCAGTCATACAATCCGGGGCGAAGACGGAGGCGCTCAAAAGCGTGTTGCGCTCTGGGA
>CAYSPJ010000308.1:0-1584 GCA_964432875.1 uncultured Phaeodactylibacter sp.
AATTATATCATACATAACTCGCTAAAGAAATCGAATTGTCAAGTCAATAAATTGAAAACCGGTTGTATTTCTAGCTTTGCTGCTGCCTCTTCAAAGAAGCAGCGCTGATTTTACAGAGTATTATGCATGGCTAAAAACCATGATGCGTTAGCCCTGCCTCCCCCGCTACTCCAGGAATCTCCGATCCGTCAAGCTATGCAGGAAAGCCTCGAGGTCAGACTTCTCCTGTTCGGTCAGGCCCAAGGGTTCGCGCAGGAGGGTATCTACATTAACCCCATCCGGGACAAAAGCCTTAGGGTCGTCGTAGTAATCGATTACTTCGCGCAGGGTGGCAAACATACCGTTGTGCATATAGGGTGCGGTAACCGCCACATTACGCAGGCCTGGCACTTTGAATTTGCCCAGGTCAGCAGTGTCACGGCTGATGGTAAAGCGCCCTTCATCCTTGAGCTCCCCGCCGTTGTACAGGCCGATATTGCGGAATTCGTCGGCAGTGAAATCCGGCGTGAAGTGACATTCCAGACACTTGCCCTTGTCGTCGAAGATGACCTTGCCGCGGGCGACGGCAGGGTCTAGTTCCTCCAGGCCTCGGGCAGAGCGGTCCCAGTGCGTATCGGCCGTTTCGAGGGTGCGCTGGAAGGCAGCCAGGGCAGCGGCCAGCTTTTCAGCATCGGGCGCACCGCCAAAAGCTTCCTGGAACCAACGCGGGTAGTCGGCATCACTGCGCAGGCGGGCGATAGCTTGGGCGATGGGCAACCCCATCTCCACGGGGTTCTCGATGGGGATGAGCGCCTGCGCCTCCAAGGTAGCGGCCCTCCCATCCCAGAAGAAAACATCGCGGGATAGCATATTCATCGAGGAAGGCGTATTGCGGTCGCCAAGTTGCCTGCCGATACCGCGGCTGAAGGCTACTGTATCAGCAAAAGCAAACTCCGGGATGTGGCAAGAAGCACAGGAAATAGTACGGTCCAGCGATAATATAGGGTCAGAAAACAAGCGTTCGCCTAAGCTTTCCGGGCTCATGCCGCTGCCGCCCTGCTGCGGTGAGATGGCAGCCCCCAACCCGAGGGCTAATACGAGCACAGCACTAAGTATCACCAATCGCCTGCTACGGAAAAAAATGCGATCCATTCTCTATCAATTTTAATCAAGCGCTTACTTGGCTGGACGGATAAACAACGCGGCAAAGAAACGCAAAAGGGGCGATATTTTGGGATTGTAGGGCATAAATACACCCCAAAAAGGACTGATTTCAAGAATTCTCCCTTCCAATAAGAGCCCCATAATTAAATCGCCATCAACTCGCTTTGCGCTGAGTTTTTTCTGATGACGCTTTCATGTGGACGATTTTGCTTTCTTTTTTCGGTTCGCCTCCGATGCGGTAGCCTAAAATCGCACTAACTGCAATAGCCATGACTACAGCAATCAACCACATCTGATGAGTATAAACTGCAATTATTGCTACCACCATCATGAGATAATACCGCAAGATTGTACTGGTGATGCTAAGACGGAACATAATAATGTTTTTTGGTTCAATTTCAATTTACAACTTTTATCGCACAAAAGAGGTGATTTTTGTCA